>NZ_CP061308.1:1139231-1479625 GCF_018687935.1 Polynucleobacter sp. JS-JIR-5-A7
AAAATACACGCCTTGTGAGCGGTTACGATCTTCAACGGTGAAGTTGGAGCGGTCAAGTGCCAAACCAATATCGCGCCATGAGCGATCAAAACCAGCGCTCAACTCAATATAACCCTTGTTATTACCTTCTTGTACAAACTTCGCCTTGGGCGTCTTAGGACCTAATGGAGCAGCAACCATGGCCTTAGCCTGCTCCTGAGTCATCCCTAGGCGTTCCATCAAACGCGCCAAGAAGACCGCTTCAAGCTCTGGATCATTTGGGCGAGGAGTCCAAATAGTAGAAAGGCAGGCGCCAGTGGTATCAGTGGTACATTTTTCTATCGCACCACGTTGAGTAATATAAATTTCTGTTTCACCTGGCTTGGTGACCTCTAAACGGGTTTTATATTTATCACGCTCACCAGTGTCATAGATTGAATCTAGCGCACCACCAATGGTCGAACGAATCCAATCCTGCGCAATCTTTGCACGATTTTCAGCCCAATCGGTTTCCATAATGCCGGTCGAAGGCGAATCCACTACTAGTAAGAAGCCATTCTCTTGCCAGAAATCTTTTACTTGTGGATACAGTTCAGGCGCAGGTTTTTCTACCACCAGCCACCTGCGCTCGCCATCTTTCGCAATGCGCATGCCTGGAATGCCCGTCATCACATTGGTTCGCATTTGTGCTGATTTTTTAACAGCTGCGTTGTACTCAGACATGGTGGCCGTACCATCTTGAACAATATAACGGCGGTCAGCCTGGGCGGTAATCAAATCTGGTGGGTAGGACAAATTAGGACCACGAACGGCTCCAGAACTCTTATAGTCAACCGTATCGTTACTAGTAACCGACTTGCAAGAAATTAATGCGAGAGCAGACAACGGCAAAACCAATAAAGGCAACCATCGGCGAGAGAGCAAAAGCAAATTCATCATAGTAAGTTAGCCTGTTTTAATGCTGCCTTTAATGGCTCTCTTAGTGAGGTACTCAAAGGGGTTAAGGGCAAGCGAATACCCGCGGTAATCTTACCCATTTCATGAAGCGCCCATTTCACTGGAATTGGGTTGGCCTCGGTAAACATGGCTTTATGCACAGCAATTAATTGATATTGAATCTCACGCGTTCTTTGAACATCATCCAACATCGCAGCAACACACAACTCATGCATGAGACGAGGTGCCACATTAGCAGTGACGGAGATATTGCCTTTACCACCCATCAAAATCAACATCGCAGCCGTTAAGTCATCGCCGGAGAATACCGAGAAATCACCATGACCTGCTCGCTTGAGATCATTGATCAATAAGGTGCCACGCTCTAGACTACCGGTTGCATCTTTAATGCCAATGATGCCTGGCACAGCCGCCAAACGGACCACAGTATCACCAGATAAATCAGCTACAGTACGTCCAGGTACGTTATACAAAATCACTGGCAAATCTACAGCCTCAGAAATCTTTTTGAAGTGGGCATACATGCCCTCTTGCGTAGGCTTGTTGTAGTAAGGAACTACTTGGAGGCTGGCATCAGCACCAACCTTTTTAGCAAATTTCGTTAATTCAATTGCTTCAGCTGTGGAATTACCACCAGTACCAGCGATCACCGGAATACGTCCTGCGATATGTTCTACCGTTACTCGAATTAATTCGCAATGTTCTTCTACAGAGACGGTCGGCGACTCACCACTAGTGCCAACAATGACGATTCCATCAGTTCCTTCGGCAACATGCCAATCAAGCAAAGATTTGAGGCTAGCAAAGTCCAAACTGCCGTCGTCAAACATCGGCGTAACAATAGCGGGCATGCTGCCTGAAATGGTCTTTTTACTAGTTTTGGAATGAACTGGATTTGTCACCGAATGTTTACCGATTGATAACTGTCTTAAGCTTGAAATTGTAACGGAATGTGCCCTTTTCACCCTTCTTTTAGAGCACAAAGGCGCTGAACCATGGCTGGTTTGGGTTCATCTATATAAATATCCTCGTAGGCAATGACTTTTAGGCCATGGCGAGCTGCTAAAGCTAGTAATTCCCCAGTTTTTAAAAGGAAATTTGGATTGGATGGTTTACCAAATTGGGCGTTGCCAAGGGCAAAGGTTTCATAGATCAAAACACCGCCATTGGCTAACATTGGGGCTAGACGATCCCAATGAGGTCTGTAGAGGTAATTAGTCACCACAATACCGCTAAATTCGTGATCCTCTAAGGGCCACTCCTCCAACTCCAAATTGAAAGCTTTACTTGTAATTAGGGGGTGCTTTTTTTGCTTAATCAAAGCGATATCTTGATCAACAGCGAACACGGAGTAGCCCATGTCAGCTAAGAAAGTAGCGTGGCGACCTGCACCGCATGCCAGATCTAATACCAAACCCTCTTTAGGAATGTGTGAGGCAAAGCGCCTCACCCAAGGGGAGGCATTTAGCTGAGCATCATGCTGCGCTGTCAAGCAAAATCTCAATCGTACGCAAGACCCATTGCTTCGCGGACCTCACGCATAGTTTCTTGGGCGACTTTTCGCGCTTTATCGCAACCATCAGCAATGATCGAACGCAAAAGACTTGGATCGTCCAAATACTTTTGGGCACGCTCAAACATCGGTTGCTGTTCATCCAAAATTGCATCGATGACCGGTTGCTTACATTCAAGACAGCCAATCCCAGCAGACTTACAACCCTGATCTACCCATTGCTTAGTTTCTTCAGTTGAATAGACGGTATGCAATTGCCATACAGGACAACGTGCCGGATCTCCAGCATCTGTTCTGCGGACTCGAGCAGGATCTGTAGGCATGGTTCTAATTTTCTTAACCACCTCTTCGGGCAGCTCGCGAATGCTAATGGTGTTGCCATAAGATTTGGACATTTTTTGACCATCTATACCAGGCATACGGGAAGCAGAAGTTAATAAAGCTTGTGGTTCTGGGAGAATGATTTTGCGTGCACCCTCTAAGAATCCAAAGAGTCTTTCGCGGTCAGCCATCGACAAACTTTGCGCCTCTTGCAGTAGTGCCTTAGCCTGTTCTAGGGCCTCATCATCACCGCGCTCTTGATATGCAATGCGTAACTCTAAATACATCTTGGCGCGCTTACTACCTAATTTCTTCACCGCTTCGAGTGCTTTTTCTTCAAAGCCAGGCTCACGACCATAAAGATAATTAAAACGACGTGCAACTTCACGAGTCATTTCTACGTGAGGAACCTGATCTTCCCCCACGGGTACATGCTGAGCCCGATAAATCAGAATATCGGCGGCTTGGAGTAAGGGGTAGCCCAAGAAACCATAGGTTTGCAGGTCTTTTTCTTTGAGCTTTTCGATCTGATCTTTATAAGTCGGCACCCGCTCTAACCAGCCCAAAGGAGTTCCCATCGAGAGCAATAAGAACAATTCAGCATGCTCGGGCACCTTGCTCTGAATAAATAAAGTGGCTTGATTGGGATCTACACCAGCAGCCAACCAATCGATCACCATATCCCAAACGGATTGCTCAATGACATCGGGAGTTTCGTAATGAGTAGTGAGGGCATGCCAATCCGCAACAAAGAAAAAGCAGGGATATTCTGATTGCAAGCGCACCCAATTTTTTAATACGCCGTGGTAATGGCCAAGATGTAAATTGCCCGTAGGCCTCATACCGGATAAAACACGTTCAGCAAACATCGTTTTTCTTTATCTTTATTGTGAAGTTGTATTAGTGAAACACTGACCAAACTGGCGTCAAGTGCTCAGGCAAATGGGGCAAGGTGCCTAAATCAATATGACTTTCGTCGGGGTCATGAAAATCTGATCCACGTGAGGCCAGAAATCCATATTGCTGGGCTATCTTGCCGAAGGTCAGATATTGATCTGGGCTATGACTGCCAGTGATCACCTCGATACCAAGACCACCAATATCTTTAAAGTGTTTATATAACTCGTCCATTTGCATGGCATTAAAGTTATAGCGACCAGGATGCGCAATCACTGCCACACCACCGGCAGCCTTAATCCATGCTACTGCATCATCTAGCTTGGCCCACATATGCGGCACATAGCCAGGTTTATCTTCAACCAAATAATTTTTAAAGACGTGCTCTGTATCTTTACAAACACCCTGCTCAACTAAAAAGCGAGCAAAGTGGGTTCGAGAGATGAGTTCATGATTACCAGCGTAATGTAATGCACCTTCGTATGCGCCCGGTATACCCACTTTGAGCAATTGCTCGCCCATTAACTTCGCGCGATTGCCACGACCATCACGAGTACGACGCAAACCTTCAATGATGCCCACATGGTCCGCATCAATCCCAAGGCCAACGATATGGATGGTTTGCCCCATCCAGGTCACTGAAATTTCGACGCCAGCTAAATAATCCAGACTGAGAGCACTAGCCGCTGCTTTGGCACGCTGCTGACCACCCAACTCATCATGATCGGTCAGCGCCCATAAGTTCACTCCGTTGGCTTTGGCACGTTCTGCCAATATTTCAGGAGTTAAAGTGCCATCAGAAATTACTGAGTGGCAGTGCAAATCGGCATTTAAGGTAGAAAAGCTACTCATGACCCTATTTTAGGTCAAGCTGGTGTCAATGAGCCGACGAGGCGCATCCAAGTAGTCACGAGACTGCATCTCGATCAAACGGGACACGGTTCTGGAGAATTCAGCGGTAATTTGACCCTCTGTGTATAAATCTGGCGCTGGGACTTCAGCAGACATGATAAGCTTGATTTTATGGTCATATAAGACATCAATCAGCCAAATAAAGCGTCGTGCCTCATTGGTCATTCTGGGTGGCATATAAGGCACTCCAGACAAAATCACCGTATGAAACTGCTTGGCGATCTCAAGATAGTCATTTTGAGAACGGGGACCACAACAGAGAACTTGAAAATCAAACCACACTACGCCGTTAGCCATATGGAGCGGTCGTAACTCACGAGACTCGATATATAAGACAGGGTTACGTGTCTCTTTTTGGTTACCAATCAGGGTTTGAAACATTTGACCCAGGGTAACCTGAGTTTGCGCATTAACAGGTGTTAAGTACGCTTCAACTTGAGCCATTTGCACGCGGCGGTAATCATTACCCGCATCGACATTCAGAACATCCAACTTCTCTTCTAACAGTTTGATTGCGGGCAGCAAGCGATCACGGTGAAGGCCGTTTGGATACAGTTGATCTGGCCGATAATTCGATGTCATGATAAATTGCACGCGATCCACAAAGAGCGCATTGAGTAAGCGGTACAAAATCATGGCATCAGCAATGTCATTGATATGAAACTCATCAAAGCAAATTAAGCGATAGCGATTGGAAATACGCCTTGCTAGCTCATCAAGCGGATCTGCCAATCCTGAGAGCTCATGCAATTCTCGATGCACCTCTCGCATGAACTCATGAAAGTGAATACGAATCTTTTTCTCTATTGGGGAAGCTGCATAAAAGCAGTCCATGAGAAAAGATTTACCACGTCCAACGCCACCCCAGAGATAAAGCCCTTGAGGCAAGGCAGGCTTAAACAGCGCTTTTTTGAGATTGTTACTGCGGATCTCTTTATAGGCAATCCATTCATCTTCGCACTGCTGTAAACGCTCTACAGCGCGAAGCTGCGCGGGATCGCTATGATACCCGCGGGCTTTTAACTCTTGATGGTAATACTCAATGGTTTTCAATTACATATTGAGTGCACGTTGATCTGTCGCTAATGCTGCTTCGCGCATCACCTCTGACAAACTTGGATGCGGATGACAGATGCGAGCAATATCTTCTGCTGCCGCTTTGAATTCCATGGCAACCGCAGCTTCAGCAATTAAGTCGGAAGCGTTTGGTCCAATGATGTGTACTCCAAGAATCTCATCGGTTTTAGTATCAGCCAATATTTTCACGAAACCATCAGCACGACCCATACCTAATGCACGACCGTTCGCTGCAAATGGAAATTGACCCGCTTTATAAGCAATGCCAGCCTCTTTGAGAGCTTGCTCTGTTTTACCAACCCAAGCAATTTCAGGATCTGTGTAAATTACCCACGGAATACAGTTGTAATCAATGTGTGGTTTTTGGCCAGCAATGATTTCAGCAGCCAGGACACCTTCGTCTTCTGCTTTATGGGCCAACATGGGTCCACGAACAACATCACCCACAGCGTAAACGCCAGGCGCTGCTGTAGCGCAGGTGTGGTCATCAATTGGTATAAAACCGCGCTCGTCTACTTTGAGGCCAATCTTGTCCAAACCTAATTTATCGGTATTCGGTATGCGACCAACAGAAACAATCAAGCGATCGCATTCCAATTTTTCAGCTTTACCAGCGCTATCAGTGTAGTTAACGACAACACCCTTTTTATCGACCTTCACATCACCGATCTTCACACCCATATTGATGTTCAGACCCTGCTTCACAAACAGTTTTTGCGCTTCTTTAGCAATACCGGTATCGCAAGCAGCTAAGAATGAAGGCAATGCTTCTAGCACAGTGACTTCGGAGCCCAACCGGCGCCATACAGAGCCGAGCTCTAAACCAATCACACCGGCACCAATCACACCTAATTTCTTAGGCACAGAATCAAACTTCAATGCACCTTCGTTGTCGCAGATCAATACATTATCTACAGGCAAACCAGGCAGATGACGTGCTTTAGATCCAGTAGCAATGATCACGTTCTTGGCAGAAACCGTTTCTTTGTCCTTGCCATCAATTTTCACTTGATAACCGTCGGCACCCTTACTCTCAAAAGAAGCATGGCCCTTGAGCAAGGTGATCTTGTTCTTGCGGAATAAATACTGAATACCGCCAGTCATCTTAGTAACGATCTCATCTTTACGAGAAATCATCTTTTTAGAATCAATACTGACAGAGCCCACTTTGATGCCATGATCAGCAGCATGGTGACTGATCTTCTCAAACTCTTCAGAAGAAGCCAGCAAGGCTTTGGAAGGGATACAGCCGACATTCAAACAAGTACCGCCTAAACGGGGCTCACCCTTAGGATCATCAAAGGCATTTGACTCAGCACAGGCTACTTTAAAACCCAGTTGCGCTGCACGAATTGCGGCGATATAGCCACCCGGGCCACCACCGATTACAAGGACATCAAAAGCTTGGCTCATGATCTTCCCTTCTTATAAATCAAGGAGAAGACGTGAGGGATCTTCTAAAGCATCCTTCATGGCAACCAAACCAAGTACAGCCTCGCGACCATCAATGATGCGATGGTCATAAGACAGAGCTAAATAGTTAATGGGGCGAACCACCACTTGACCATTCTCAACTACAGCACGATCTTTAGTCGCATGAATACCCAAAATGGCAGATTGTGGAGGGTTGATGATTGGGGTGGAAAGCATAGAACCAAACACACCGCCGTTAGAGATGGAGAAGGTGCCACCAGTCAACTCTTCAATCGACAACTTGCCTTCGCGAGCCTTGGTGCCGAACTCTGCAATTTTCTTCTCGATGTCGGCCAAATTCATTTGGTCAACGTCGCGCAAAATAGGCACTACCAAGCCGCGGGGCGAACTCACTGCGATACCAATATCAAAGTAGCCGTGGTAAACAATATCGTTGCCATCAACAGAAGCATTCAGCAATGGGAATTTCTTCAAAGCATGCGTAGCTGCCTTTACAAAGAAAGACATAAAGCCTAACTTCACGCCATGAACTTTCTCAAACTGGTCTTTATATTTATTGCGCATGGCAATCACGGGGGCCATATTGACTTCGTTGAAGGTGGTCAAGATGGCATTGTTGGCCTGTGACTCCAGTAAACGCTCAGCAATGCGAGCACGCAAGCGACTCATCGGTACGCGCTCTTCTGGACGATCGCCAGTTGGAATGGATACATTCGGCAAGGCAGCAGACTTTGTTCCGCCTGCAGTGGCATTCAAAGCATCGCCCTTGGTAATACGGCCATCACGACCAGAGCCAGCTACTTGCGCAGCGCTGACATTTTTTTCGGCGAGGATCTTTGCCGCTGAAGGAGCAGCTGCTGCGCCAGCAGATTTAGCAGGTGCAGCAGCTTTCGCAGGAGCGGCAGCAGGTGTAGCTGGAGCTGGAGCTGCAGCAGGAGCAGAGGCTACAGCAGTGCTGTCAATCTTTGCTAGCAATTGTTCAGCAACAACAGTGCCGCCATCGGCAACAATGATTTCTGTCAAAACACCTGCGGAAGGTGATGGCACTTCAAGTACGACTTTATCGGTTTCAATTTCAATCAAGATCTCGTCTTGACCCACTGCGTCGCCGACTTTCTTTTTCCACTGCAATAAAGTTGCTTCAGCAACTGACTCGGAGAGTTGGGGAACTTTAACTTCAAAAATAGCCATGATTAATCCTGTTTATATGTATATGAGTAATGAAGACGATTATTTCGTAATCACATAACCTTTTAATTTGGCAAATGCCGTATTGAGAAGAGACTTCTGTTGTTCTTGATGCAGATGAGCATATCCACAAGCCGGCGAAGCAGATGCAGGACGGCCCGCATATGCTAGCTTCATACCATCAGACATGTTCTCTAAGATGTTGTGTTGTACAAAGAACCAGGCGCCCTGGTTTTGTGGTTCATCTTGACACCAGACTACCTCTTCCAATTTTGGATATTTCTTCAACTCAGCAGTTAATGCTTTGTGCGGGAATGGATATAACTGCTCCAAACGAATGATCGCTGCATCAGCAATCTTTCTTTCAGCCCGCTGCTTCACTAAGTCGTAGTAGACCTTACCAGAGCACATAATTAAACGAGTTACTTGTTTAGCGTCAATCGTGTCATCACGCTCACCCAAAACCGTTTGAAATCCACCCTTAGTAAATTCAGATAAAGGTGACGCAGCCTCTTTATTGCGCAGCAATGATTTAGGCGTCATCAAGATCAGCGGTTTGCGGAACTGACGAATCATTTGGCGACGCAATACATGGAAAATCTGTGATGCTGTGGTTGGCTGAATGACCTGCATATTGGTATCTGCACATAACTGCATAAAACGTTCAAGACGCGCAGAAGAATGCTCTGGACCTTGGCCCTCATAACCATGCGGCAACATCATGACCAAGCCATTGGCACGACCCCACTTCACTTCGCCAGAGGCGATGAACTGATCAATCACCACTTGAGCGCCATTAGCAAAGTCACCAAACTGTGCTTCCCAAATCGTCAGCGTATTCGGCTCGGCGGAAGCATACCCATATTCAAATCCAAGCACGGCCTCTTCAGACAGGATGGAGTCAATCACGAGAAATGGTGCTTGATCTTTTGCAATATGGCGCAAGGGAATATAAACACCGGTATCCCACTTCTCACGATTTTGATTATGTAAAACTGCATGGCGATGCGTAAAGGTACCACGACCACTATCCTCACCAGATAAACGCACTGGATAACCGCTGGCCACTAGGGATGCGAAGGCCATATGCTCACCCATACCCCAGTCGACATTCGTTTCACCGCGACCCATTGCAGCGCGATCATTTAATACCTTTTCAACCAAGGGATGTACTTTAAAACCTTCGCGGGCAGTTGAAACACGTTCTGCCAAGCGCTTCCACTCCGTTAGCGGTATCGCTGTGTCAGCCTCATCGGTCCATTTCTTATTCAAAAATGGCGACCAATCCACTGAGAACTTGCCTTTGTAATTACTCAGAACTGGGTCAGAAGTCTGTTTACCAGCATCCATCGCAGCTCGGTAGTCCTTGACCATCTGATCTCCCGTGCCAACGGGTAGCGTTCCTTCCGCCTCTAGCTTATCGCCGTATAGCTTGCGTGTACCAGGATGCGCAGCAATAATTTTATACATCAAGGGCTGAGTCATCGAGGGTGTATCTTGCTCGTTATGACCCAGTTTTCTGAAGCAAACAATGTCGATTGCCACATCTTTATGAAATTGTGTACGGAACTCGATAGCCAGCTGAGTTGCTAATACGACTGCCTCAGGATCATCGCCATTCACATGCAATACCGGCGCATCAATAATTTTCATGATGTCCGTACAGTACAAGCTAGAGCGCAAATCTCGCGGATCTGAAGTCGTGAAACCAATTTGGTTATTAATCACAATGTGAACTGTGCCGCCAGTCGAGTATCCACGCACTTCAGCCATCGCTAAAGTTTCTTGCATCACGCCCTGACCAGCAATGGCAGCATCACCATGCACTAGGACAGGAAGTACTTGCTGCCCTAATACGTCCCCGCGACGATCCATGCGAGCACGAGCTGAACCCTCCACTACAGGATTCACAATCTCTAAGTGAGAGGGATTAAAAGACAAAGAAACGTGCACTGGACCGGTTGGTGTCGAGATATCACTTGAAAAACCTTGGTGATACTTCACATCACCAGCCGGTAAGGTTTCAGGACCTTTATGCTCAAACTCAGCAAACAAGTCTTTAGGCATTTTTCCTAAAGTATTTATCAAAACATTCAGACGACCGCGATGAGCCATGCCAATCACAATCTCTTGAACACCTTTGGCACCAGCCTCATGAATCAATTCATCCATACAGGCAATAAAACTTTCACCCCCCTCAAGAGAGAAGCGTTTTTGACCAACATACTTCGCCTGAAGATAACGTTCCAAGCCCTCAGCAGCAGTAATGCGATCTAAAATCTGACGCTTTTTATCAACGTTAAATGAGGGCTTTGAGCGAATCGATTCCAGCTTCTCTTGCCACCACTTTTTAATCTTTTGATCAGTGATGAACATATATTCAGCACCAATCGTGCCGCAATAGGTCTCACGCAATGCTTGCAGTAAATCACGCAAGCTCATTTCAGCTCTTCCGAAGAATGTATTGCTGGTATTGAAGACGATATCCATATCGCCATCAGTAAAGCCATAGAAAGCTGGATCAAGCTCAGGAATATCCTGGCGCTCTGTCCGCTTTAAGGGATCAGTGTTGGCCCAGCGGTTACCGACGTTACGATACGCCGCAATTAACTGTTGGACTGCAACCCGCTTACGACCCATTTCCGAGTCAGCTGAATCAGAAATTGTTCTAATAGGACCTTGTTTAGCCCGTTCAGCAAATGACGCAACAATCGGTCCGTGCGCAATGTCGGTTCGAGATGAACCATCCACAGCCGGGACTTGTTTCACGTTATCAAAATAATCTCGCCAATGATCAGCAACAGAAGCTGGATCGTGCAAGTAGGATTCGTAGAGTTCTTCTACATAGGGGGCGTTTCCGCCGAAGAGATAGGAATTATCCCTTTGGTCCTGCATCATGATGCTCACCTTTCATCGGGTTTCCCGATTAAAAACTGTGGTTATAACCTTCCGTTACGCGGCTCTACCGTTTCACGAATTGCTCTGTGCATATACAGACACTACAGCAGTAATTTAACACGATTGCCCATTGCTGGATAAAGGACTTTCCCTGATGAGGAGGATTTCGGGATTCCCCCCCATAAATCAGAAATGAATAAGAACTTTCCTACTTAGCTTTCAATAACTACGGACAGATAGAATTCGAATTGATTTTTATTCTCTAAATCTTCAAGTGAATTAATGAAATTAAGGGGAATATGAAAGCAATTAAGCCAGAAATGGAATATCTCAGTACTAGGCAAAGCGCCAAAGTCCTACAGATCTCTTTAGGAACTGTTCAAAAAATGGTGGAATTAGGCGAATTAATCGCCTGGAAGACCCGTGGCGGCCATCGCCGCATTCTCGCTAGCTCACTTGAGCAGCAACTTCAGAGAAGAAAACGGGCTATGCGGCAGAAAACTACCCAAAACTGCATCGCTATGGGTATTTTTAGGAGAACTGAGAATAGTGAGGAGTTATTGCAATCCATTCAAGATTGGCACCTCAAAGTCCATATGGAGGTGGCGGTAGATAGTTTAGAAGGCTTAATGAAGGCGGTTTCCATAGCACCGGATTTAATCTTCCTGGACGCGCTAATCCCGCCAGTTGAGCAAGTTCATTTAATCCATTATCTTAGTAAAAACAAGGACACACAGCGCATTCCTATACTAGTAGATGAAGGTTTTATTAAGCTTCACCCTGGCGTAGTTGCCTTAGCGGACGAAAACCACGGAAACAGGTCACCACTCTCAGAATCCATTAAAGAAGAGCTTGAAAATGGCTTGATAGACCTAAACCCCCTGATTATTGGCTACCCAGCCACAAATCCTGACCTAGAAGCCTCATTAGCCCAGAGCAGTCGCCATGAGCTGTTGGAACCGCTCTTTCTGGAGGCTTTAGCTAGGAAATGTGCCTAGTAATACAAAAATACAAAAGGCCGCTGAAGCGGCCTTTTTTTAATCATTTCAGTAGCTTACTGACTTACCAAGCCACTTAAATGAGGTAATTACTGCGATCTCTACCCTCAATCCACTTGGGAGCCTTACCGCGTCCTGTCCAAGTTTCACCGGTAGATGGGTTGCGATACTTAGGGGCCACCTTGCCGCCAGCACTTTTACCACCTGATTTACGACTAAATAGGTCTGAGGCAGTTAGGTGATATTGCTCAATAATGAGCTTCGCTTTTGCAATTCCGTCGGCTTTTTCACGGTTAATTGCTTCTTTAATTTGCTTATCTAATTGCTCGCGTTGAGCTAAAAGTTCTTTATAAGAAGACATCTATTGATTACTCCAATAATAGGTTATTAGAAATATCTTATTGATAATGTATTTCGTGTCCTTATTATATAGATAAACTTCTTAATGGAGAAATATAAATGGATTATGAATATAGACCCATATTTATCAAGGGTTTATAGTAATAATAGTTATTAATTAAACACAATCATTATAAATACTATTATTAATTATGGTGAATATTACCTTCTCAACATAAAAGTCCCGCTAGCCTTCGCGGTGATCTCTCCAGCCTCATTCAGAGCAACAGCCTCACAGTAGTTAATAGACTTGCCGGCTTTCAAAAGGCTGCCTTCAACGATGATTTTTCCTAAGCTAGGCCTTAAGAAACTGGTAGTCATGTCAATGGTAATTGCACCTAACTCATGATTTGAAGCGGTTCGCGCGGCAGCCCCCATCGCAAAATCCAAAAGAGTCATGATGAGGCCGCCTTGAGCAACATGAAAGCTATTGGTATGTTCTGGCTTCACGGTATAGCTAATTCGTACTTTGCCTGCTTCTGCATATTCAGGCACTACACCCAAATGATCCAAAAAGGGTATGTCCAAGCCAAAGTAAATTATTCTATTGTGATTTTGCGAGCTGGGGTTTGATGGATTCATATTGGAATACATTAAAAGACTAAAAAAATAAATGGTCGGGGCGAGAGGATTTGAACCTCCGACCACATGCACCCCATGCATGTACGCTACCAGGCTGCGCTACGCCCCGACGAAAGACAAAATTGTATCAGTATCTATTTAGACAGAATTTGCAGAACGGCTTGCAATTCATCACGCAAACGGAGTTCTCCGCGCGCTTCTTCAAGGCGATTTCGAGCGCCGCTTATAGTAAAGCCCTCTTCGTACAACAAGGCACGAATTTTACGAATTAAGACCACTTCATGGTGCTGATAGTAGCGACGATTACCACGACGCTTCTGCGGGCTCAGCTGAGAGAATTCTTGTTCCCAGTAACGTAGAACGTGTGAACGCACGCCGCAGAGGTCAGCTACCTCACCAATAGTGAAGTAGCGCTTGGCTGGAATGGGGGGGAGTTGAGAGCTCGGGAGTGCCGAGCTAGCATCAAACTCGGTTTTCTCGAGCATGCGACTCCACTACATCTTTAAGCTTTTGACTTGCGTGAAAGGTGACTACACGTCTAGCAGCAATTGGAATCATTTGACCTGTCTTTGGATTTCGGCCAGGACGAGCCGATTTATTGCGCAACTGAAAATTACCGAAGCCAGAAATCTTTACTTCAGTACCAGCCTCAAGTGATTTACCAATACGATCAAAGAACGCGTCGATCATATCTTTTGCTTCACGTTTGTTTAAGCCCACTTGATCGAAGAGCGCTTCTGAAAGTTCGTTTTTGGTAACGGTATCGCTGGCAAGTAATTCGTTCATTGATAGTCTCTTATGTAGCTTTGTATCTTGATATTTCTCTTGATAACTGTAATAGTAAACCTAGCGCAGACGAGCTGTGCATTTTTTTTCTACTGCACCCAATAATGCAGCCATAACAGCATCAATTTGAGGGTCTTGCAATGTTTCCTGAGGGTTAAGTAAAGTCACTCGAAATGCCAAACTCTTTTCATCATCCGCCATACTACTTGAGCCTGCTTTTGGCTTAAATTCATCAAAGAGTTCAATAGAGCGGACAAAATTCTGTTTTGTGGAAGTCATTGCATCCAATAAGGACTGAGCAGAAACACTTTGCTTCACTACTAGCGCTAAATCTCGTTGCACTGCGGGAAATTTACTCAACTCCTCTGGTACAGGCAAACCAAGTTCACGTATAGACTCTAAATCTAGTTCAAATAGCACAGGTGCTTGAGGAAGTTCATACGCCTGCTGTAAACCTGGATGTAACTCACCAATCCAGCCAACTTCAATCGTGTTTTTGCCGATATTAATCAATACTTTTGCACTGCGCCCCGGATGTAAGGCAGGATGTTGGGCTGATTCAGTTACAAAATGCAATGGGTCTAAAACACGCTCTAGGTCGCCCTTGACATCGAAAAAATCAACCGCTCTCGTCATGCTCGCCCACTGCTCTGGAACGGATGACCCATAAGCTAAACCACCAATTTTCTGGGGCTGATGAAAGCCTGCTACTTTGCCAGAGGCTTCTTGAACCTTGGAATCTCGCTTAAATACACGACCCGTCTCGAACAGGCGCACTCGCCCTGCCCCCCGATTTAAATTAGATTTGAGGTTAGACAGTAAACCACCCCAAAGATTGCTTCGCATCACGCCATACTGATTAGCAATGGGATTGAGAACCTGAATCACATCTTCCTCTTGCGCGCCAGCTAGGCGCTGCTCGCTTTCGAAATCAGTAAAGCCAAAATTGACTGCTTCTTGATAACCTTGCAAAGCTAAGCGCTGACGTAATAAATGAATGCCACGCTTTGCTTCAGCTTTAGCGCTCATCTTGAGTGAAGCTATCGGTGGCTGATCAGGGATATTTTCAAAGCCGTACATCCGAGCAACTTCTTCAATCAAATCTTCTTCAATTTCAATATCAAAGCGATAGCTAGGAGGCGTAACTTCAAATACATCCCCTTCTTGCTTAAATTCAAAACCAAGCCGATGGAATACATCTGCAACTACTTCTTTAGTGAGGGGGATGCCAATCACTTTTTCTGCTCGTGCCAAACGCATTTTGACTGGCTTACGTTCTGGTACGTTCAGGACTTGATCATCTACAGGGCCAACTTGGCCACCACAGACTTCCAGAATTAAGGATGAGAGATATTCAAGGCAATAGACGGTATTTTGCGGGTCTACGCCACGTTCAAAACGATGAGCAGCATCAGTGCTGAAATTGAAGCGACGGGCACGCCCTTGAATGGCTGAAGGCAACCAATATGCTGCCTCTACATAAATGTTTTTGGTGTCATCGCTTACAGCGCAATGATTACCACCCATGATTCCAGCTAAGGCTACTGGACCTTTTTGATCAGCGACCACCCCTGCTTCTTGTAGCTTACCTGCAGAGTCGGGGCCAACGAGGGTTACTGTTTGACCGTTGAGGAGTTCAAGTGTTTCGCCAGCTTTAGCCCAGCGCACAGTAATGTCACCTTCTAACTTATCGATATCAAATACGTGTGTAGGTTGACCCATCTCTAACATCACGTAGTTAGAGAGATCAACCAATGCAGAAATACTTCTTTGGCCGGCACGTGATAAACGCTGCACAATCCAATCAGGTGTTTTAGCCTGAGGATTGACGCCACGAATCACGCGACCAGCAAAACGTCCGCAGAGCTCTTTGCTCTCTACAGTAACCTTACGCTTGTCAACAATTGATACTGCTGGCGCATTCCATTTAGGCACACAAAGGGGGGCACCAGTAATCGCAGAGACCTCTCTTGCCATACCCATTAAGGAGAGGCAATCCGCTTTATTTGGGGTTAACTTAATGACGAAGACTTGATCGTCTAAGTCAAGATACTTGCGAATATCTTCACCAATTGGTGCATCTGCTGGCAACTCCAAAATACCTTCGTGATCATCGCCAAGACCAAGCTCACGACCTGAGCACAGCATGCCTTGACTCTCTACGCCACGCAGCTTGCCGACTTTAATCATAAAAGGCTTACCACCTGCTTCTGCTGGAGGTAATTCAGCGCCAACTAAAGCGCATGGAATTTTGATGCCAGCGCGCGCATTCGGCGCCCCACAAACAATTTGTAACTCTTGGCCCGTACCAGCATCTACCTTACAAACACGTAAACGATCAGCATCGGGATGTTGCTCGGCAGACAAAATCTGCGCAACCACAATCTTCGTAAATGCAGGCGCTACTGAATGTTGCTCTTCAACCTCTAAACCTGCCATCGTCATAGCATGACCCAAAGCATCGCTATCAAGCGCTGGATTCACATACTGTCGGAGCCAAGATTCAGAAAATTGCATATGTATTTATAGGGATTATTTTTTTATGCAGGAAATTGCGCTAAAAAACGTAAATCGTTTTCAAAGAAGAGGCGTAAGTCATCTATACCGTAACGCAACATAGTTAAACGCTCTAAACCAGAACCAAAGGCAAAGCCGGTGTAACGCTCTGGATCAATGCCCATATTGCGCAACACATTCGGATGAACCTGCCCTGCACCAGAAATCTCTAACCAACGGCCGGCAAGCTTGCCACTGCCAAAGGCCATATCAATTTCTGCAGAAGGCTCCGTGAATGGGAAATACGACGGGCGAAAGCGCACTTGTAATTCGTTTGCTTCAAAGAAGGTTCTCAAGAAGTCGGTATAAACGCCCTTAAGATCTGCAAATGAAACACTTTCAGCAATCCACAAACCTTCAACCTGATGAAACATGGGTGAGTGGGTTGCATCACTATCCACTCGATAGGTTCTACCAGGGGCAATCACTTTAATCGGTGGCATCACATCAGCGTTGGCATATTTCTTGACATGCTCACTTGCATAGCGCACTTGAATTGGACTGGTGTGGGTACGCAATAGCAAAGGCTTCTCATGAGCATCTTTGCCATCGATATAAAAGGTATCCTGCATTGAACGCGCAGGATGATTTTCTGGGCTATTGAGTGCTGTGAAGTTAAACCAATCAGTTTCAATTTCAGGACCATCAGCCACATCAAAACCAATGGAGCGAAAGATCTCCTCAACACGCTCCCAAGTCCGCATGACGGGATGTAAGCTACCCACTGTCTGACCGCGCCCTGGTAAGGAGACGTCAATCGATTCAGCAGCTAAACGTTGGAGCAATACGGCATCCGCCAAAGCTTGACGGCGCTCTTGTAATGCAGTCTCTACTTGAGTTTTGATTTGATTAATTTGGGCGCCAGCACTCTTGCGCTCTTCAGGCGACATTCCACCAAGCGCTTTGAGACGCTCGGTGAGAACACCTGATTTACCGAGATACTTGGCTTTCGCGTCCTCAAGAGCCGCCGAATCGGCAGCTCCAGAGAAATCACGTTTAGCATCCTCGACAATTTGGTCGAGAGAAACCATTGCAGCTTAGTTTTTAGAAACTAAGAATTAAGCTGCAGCGCTTACTACGGATTTGATCCGAGTAACCAAAGCAGCGAAAGCAGCTTTGTCAGCAATGGCCATATCAGAAAGCACCTTGCGGTCAAGTTCGATCGCAGCCTTCTTCATGCCATTCATGAATACGCTATAGGTCATGTCATGCTCACGTACTGCCGCATTGATACGAGCAATCCACAAAGCGCGGAATACACGTTTCTTGTTGCGACGGTCACGATAGGCATATTGACCAGCACGCATAACCGCTTGCTTAGCAATCCGGAATACGTTTTTACGACGACCGCGGTAACCTGTTGCGGCATCGGTAATTTTCTTATGACGGGCTCTTGCTGTAACCCCACGTTTGACTCTTGGCATTGAATTCTCCTAATCTAGTCTGAGGTTAAGCGTAAGGAAGCATGGAGCGAATTGACTTAACGTCAGCTTTCGCAACTTCTGTGGAACCACGCAAATGACGCTTGTTCTTTGTGGTCTTCTTGGTGAGGATGTGGCGTTTGAAAGCCTGACCTCGTTTGATCGTTCCGCCTGCGCGAACCGTGAAGCGCTTCTTCGCGCTACTCTTGCTCTTCATCTTGGGCATAAAGCACCCCTTCTTCTGCTTGTGCAACATAGGTGGTAACCGACGGTTACTCTTCCTGTACCCAGAAGCACTTCTCACTACCAGCACCTTCAGTAATTACAAAAGTGCCTCGCTACATCAGAACCAGGTAGAACCTAGTTACTTAGCCTTACGAATGGGGGCTAATACCATCACCATCTGGCGACCCTCCATTTTTGGAAACTGTTCAACTTGACCAAACTCTTGTAAGTCCAACTTCAAACGTTCCAACATTCTTGCTCCGATTTCTTGGTGGGCCATTTCACGACCCCGAAAGCGCAGCGTAATCTTTGTTTTATCCCCATCTTCCAAAAAGCGGATTAAATTGCGTAGCTTCACACCGTAGTCACCATCATCAGTGCCGGGACGGAATTTAACTTCCTTCACCTGAATCACTTTTTGCTTCAGCTTAGCTTCGTGCATCCGCTTCGCTTCTTGGTACTTGAATTTGCCAAAGTCCATAATCCGGACTACAGGTGGTACAGCTGTTGGAGCAATTTCAACCAAATCGGTCTCTTTCTCTTCTGCTGCTGCCAAGGCTTCACTCAACTTAACTACACCGATGGGCTCTCCATCAATTCCAATCAAACGCACTTCAGGAGCAGTAATTTCCCGGTTAATGCGCTGCAATTTTTCAGTAGCGATCTTCTTTATTCCTTTAAAAATTCAATAACAAACCGTACAAATATCCACCTGAGCCCTAGCTAGGCTCGGGTCCGACTTTTTGGGATATATCCTGCTGGAGTCGGGCAACGAAGGCATCAATAGGCATTACACCCAAATCCACTCCGCCACGGGCACGAACGGCCACCGTATTACTTTCAGACTCTTTATCACCAACAACCAGCAAAAATGGGATCTTCTGTAATGCGTGCTCGCGTATTTTATACGTAATCTTCTCGTTCCGCAAATCAGATTCCACTCTAAACCCTTGTTTTTTCAGCAATTGCTGCACTTGTTGTGCATATGCAGCAGAATTTCCGGAGATATTGAGGACTACAGCCTGGGTCGGAGCAAGCCAAACCGGCATGTTTCCAGCGTGGTTTTCGATCAAAATACCGATAAAACGCTCTAAAGAACCCACAATTGCCCTATGGAGCATCACTGGGGTCTTGCGGCTATTGTCTTCGGCCACATATTCAGCCCCAAGACGGGCTGGCATTGAAAAATCCACCTGAATCGTGCCGCATTGCCAAGTTCGGCCAATCGAGTCTTTGAGGTGATATTCGATCTTTGGACCATAAAAAGCACCCTCGCCAGGCAATTCTTCCCATTCTTGACCGGAAGCCTTCAAGGCGCCACGCAAAGCTTCTTCCGCTTTATCCCAGATCGCATCTTCACCAACTCGCTTGGCAGGACGCAAGGCCAACTTCACCGCTACTTCGGTAAAGCCGAAATCTTGGTACACAGCACGCACTGCCTTATCAAAATTAGCCACTTCAGACTGAATCTGATCTTCGGTACAGAAAATATGACCGTCATCTTGCGTAAAACCCCGCACCCGCATCAAACCATGCAAGGCACCAGATGGTTCATTACGATGACATTGCCCAAACTCACCAAAACGTAATGGCAACTCGCGATAGCTATGCAAGCCAGAGTTATAAATTTGAACGTGACCAGGACAGTTCATCGGCTTTAAGGCATAAGCGCGATTCTCTGACTCCGTCGTGAACATATTCTCTTTGTAGTTTTCCCAGTGACCGGATTTTTCCCAAAGGGTGCGGTCTAGGATTTGCGGGGCTTTGACTTCTTGATAGCCCTCGTTCTGATACACGCGACGCATGTATTGCTCAACCTCTTGCCAAATAGACCAGCCTTTTGGGTGCCAGAAAATTAAACCGGGCGCTTCTTCTTGAAAATGGAATAAATCCAGTTGTTTACCGAGACGACGATGATCACGTTTCTCAGACTCTTCCAACATATGTAAATAGGCATCTTGATCTTCTTTGCGTAACCAAGCAGTACCGTAAATACGCTGCAACATCTCATTCTTACTATCGCCACGCCAATAAGCACCAGCAAGCTTCATCAGCTTAAATACCTTCAACTTACCAGTGGATGGTACGTGTGGTCCACGACATAAATCAGTGAACTTGCCTTCAGCATAGAGAGATACATCTTCATTTTGCGGAATGCTGGCAATAATTTCAGCTTTGTAATGTTCGCCTTGATCTTTGAAGAATTTCACCGCTTCATCGCGCGGCAGAACACTGCGCACTACTGGCTCATCTTTTTTAGCGAGCTCAGTCATTTTCTTTTCAAGTGCCGCTAGGTCATCTGGAGTAAACGGGCGGCGATAAGAGAAATCGTAATAGAAGCCGTTATCAACTACTGGGCCAATCGTCACTTGCGCTTCAGGAAAGAGTTCTTTAACAGCATAGGCCAACAAATGAGCCGTAGAGTGACGAACGATTTCTAATGCCTCTGGACTTTTATCCGTGATGATGGCGAGCTGACTATCTTGATTGATCATAAAGCTGGTATCAACCATCTTGCCATCGACGATGCCACCCAGAGCAGCTTTGGCAAGGCCACTACCAATGCTTTGGGCAACATCCGCTACACGAACGGGAGCATCAAACTCACGTTTTGATCCATCGGGCAGAGTAACTACTGGCATGACAGCTCCATCTTATTAACTGAACTTCAGCTTCACTACATCATCTTAAAAAGAAAGCGCGGTAGCTTATGGGCAACCGCGCCTCTGGGTCATTATTCGTTGGTAGGCTCGATTGGACTCGAACCAACGACCCCCACCATGTCAAGGTGGTGCTCTAACCAGCTGAGCTACGAGCCTATACAGCCTGAGAGTTTATCACCGGCGACGCACTTGGGTGACCCCTTTAACCTCTTCTAAGCTATTTTGAACTCCCCTCAAGACTTCAGAATCCTTGACTTCAACGGTTAAAAGGATCTGTGCCAAGCCCTTTTTGGCTGATTTGCGTAAATCAATCACATGAACACCTTGGCGAGTCAGGATCTCAAACAACTCTCTCATGAGCTCAGGTCGATCCAAGCCGCTCACTACTAAATCTGCTGGGAAGACGCGCTTTTGCTCAGAATTCAACACAGGGTCGGCAGCTGATGCAGTCCAAGCCGTCTGAATCACTCTCTCAGGCGCTCGCTCTAAAAGCCCTCGAAACGTTTTGCAGGAACGTCGATGAATCGACACCCCTCTTCCTTGGGTCACAAATCCTGCAATCAAGTCTGGTGGTACGGGCCTACAGCAACGCGCTAATTGCGTTAATAAAGAATCAACCCCCACCACTAAAACATCACCACTCTGCCCTGTTTTACGACTACTGCTCCGCAGAATAATTTCTGGAGCAGCAGATTTCGGATCAATGGCGATATCAGACTTACTATCGGGAGCTTTTACAATCTGACCGGCCTCTTCATCATCGAGTGCATTAAACCAAGCGCGTACGCGTTGACGCGCTCTTTGAGACCGTATGTAGTGTTTATCTGGACTAATCCAATCGCGCGATGGGCCACCATGCTTGACTGCAATGATTTCAACAGTCTGTCCGTTTTGTAATGCAGTTTCCAGGGGAACCATGGCACCATCAACACGTGCTCCGCGACAACGATGACCTAAATTGGTATGAACCGCGTAAGCAAAATCAATAGGGGTTGAGCCCTTCTCTAAAGAAATAACTTTACCTAAGGGCGTGAGTACATAAATATGATCATCAATCTCGTGATGCTTGAGCTGATCCCAAGCATCTTCTTTCCAAGAGATCAGCTGCCTAGCCCAGGCAATCTGTCTTTCATAGGCTACCTCTGCACTATGGGTACCCAGTTGATGATGGGTGCTGGGTTTGTTAGGCTTCGCAAGATTGGGTGGCGTAGCCATACCAACATAAGCGCCCTCTTTGTAACGCCAGTGAGCAGCTAGACCATACTCTGCCTGTTGATGCATCTCATGGGTGCGCACCTGAATTTCAAATGCAGTGCCGTCTTCATTCATCACTACGGTATGCAGCGATTGATAGCCGTTAGGCTTAGGTCTTGCAATGTAGTCATCAAACTCGCGTGGCACAGGTTGCCAGACGTTATGCAGAATGCCTAAAACGGCATAACAGGTTTTGACATCATCTACTAAAACTCTAAATGCCCTGACGTCATACAGATTAGCAAAGTCAAGAGACTTGCCTTGCATCTTTTTCCAAATACTGTAGATGTGTTTTGGCCTGCCCAAGACTTCGCCCTGTATATGGGCAGCCTTTAACTCTTCCCTAATTTCACGCACAATGCGTTCAATAAAAGCCTGTCGTTCTATGCGTTTTGCATCCAGCATCTTGGCAATATCGCGGTAGACCAACGGCGATAGAACGCGGAAGGCCAGATCTTCCATCTCCCACTTCATTTGCCAAATACCCAAACGATTTGCCAAAGATGCATCAATACTGAGAATCTCTTGGGCCCAAGCGCCTGGCATTTCCAGTTGTTCTTGTGTAACCCAACGGAGAGTTTGCAAACGCGAGGCGAGATAAATCAGTACTACACGTAAGTCATCACCAAATGCTAAGAGCATCTTGCGTAACATTTCTTCTTGACCAGAGACACTCAGACCGCCATCTTCGCGAACCAGTTTTGCTTGTGCATGTCGCAAACCGCGATAGCCAATCAGGAGTTTGGCCGACTCCTCACCAATCAGTTTGATGAGGGCCTCTTTACCATGAGTGCGAGCAATATTATTTGCTGCAATTAAAGTGGCTTCGTCTAAATTTAGGGACTGCAGAATTTGTGAAACGCCTTCTGCGTGTGACTCTGCAGGTTCACCAAACCAGGCATCCTGAAATAGAGCCACTTTTTCGGTTTTAACTAGAGAGGCAGGAAGATTTGCCATAGGCAAAAAATGAACTAAAAAAGATTAACTGAAAAATTCTTTTGCTAAAGCAATCTGCTCTGGCTTCACAAATGCGGGGGCATGACCAACATTGGGAATTTCAATACTACGCGCATGTGGATTCACTTTACACATTTCAGCAACCGTTGCTGCAGATAGCAAATCAGAATCGCCACCCCGCACAATCAGCATCGGAATATGAATCTGCTTAAAGGCATGCCACATCGCCATCTCGCCAGCCTTCGCCATGATGGGGTTTACAGCAGCAAATGGCACCGAGATATTCGGGTCATAGTGCATAATCCACACGCCATCGCGCTGAATCAACATGGGTCCGTTATAAATCTCCCACTCTTCAGGGCTATGAACGCCAAAAGAAGCGCAGATCTGATTCAAACGAGTCAGCGCATCAGCACGATTAGCAAAAGCAAATGGCTGACCGACATAAGAGCCTAAACGCTTGATGGCTTCAGGCTCAATTTTGGGTCCGACATCATTAATCAACATTCTCCGAATAGGAGACTGCGGCATCGCGGCATAGACCATACCGATCAAGCCGCCCATTGAAGTACCAAACCAATCGACCTGTGATACACCTAGTTTTTTAACAAGCTCGGTAATATCTGCAACATATTGTGGAATGGCGTACAGCATCGGATTACTTAATCGATCTGAATCGCCGCGACCAACGACGTCAGGACAAACTACGTAATAGTCTTTGCACATCGCTTGCGCAAGGGTTTTAAAGTCGCTCCCGCGCCGAGTTAAGCCATGAACACAAAGCAATACCTTAGGGTTATTGGGGTCGCCCCATGCGTGATATGCCATACGATGCTGCGCATCACCACTGGAGCACTGCACAAAGAAGGTATCACCATCATGTAAGACGTTTGCACTCTGGGGTGATTGATGGGATTCAGAAGCGTCGTCATGATCATGTAAGTCACCCACCTCTTCGGGTTGCAAGGTGACATGATCGATCCCATGCTTATCTAAGAGCATGGTGTTAATTCTGACCATAATCTCTGGCCACTCGCGAATATTTGCTATCTCAATATGGCCTATCAGCGCAGGAAAGCTAGGTGTCATTTCCCATACGTGTAAATCATGTACAGCCAATACACCAGGAACATTCTTTAAATCTTTACCTACTTCTAAATAATCAATATGCAGTGGCACACCTTCCATTAAGAAGTGATAGGACTCATGCAAAATCGAAATCGTTGACTTGAGGATGAGTAATGAGACCAAGATAGAGAGAATCGCATCAATAGGCATCCAACCGGTGAGCTGAATCACGACACCAGCAATCAGTGCGGCTACAGAACCCAATAAGTCACCCATGACATGGACTAATGCTGCACGAGTGTTCACACTCTTCTTATCACGTGAGAGAACCCAAGCTACTACGATATTCATGACAAGGCCAATGCCAGCCACAATGGTAACCGTTAGTCCATCCACCTTGTGGGGATCATAGAAGCGACTAATGGCTTCAAACACAATCCAAGCCACTAAGGCCAGCATCACAATGCTGTTCACAAATGCTGCTAAGGCTTCTGCTCTACCGAAACCAAAGGAATGTTTTGGGGAGGGAGGCCTGCGAGAAATAATTTGCGCCAAGAGTGCCAAACCCAAGGCGGCTGCATCGGTCACCATATGACCCGCATCTGAGATCAATGCTAAGGAATTTGCAAAGTAAGCCGCTGCACCTTCAACCCCAGAAAAACCTAAGGTCAGAATTAAGGCAATGAAGAGGAGATTTTGATTGGAGACTTCTTTGCTATGAGAATGCTTAGCATCCCCTTTTTTATGCGCATGCAGAGAAGTGTCTGCCCCAGATAAATTCTGCGGTTTTGAGTGGCTGGAATGATGGGAACCCGACATGGTGAACCCATTATTCCATTAAATGATGACGGTAGTTAGAAACCCGTTGTATCAACAGGGGCACCTGTTTTGGCGATCACTTCCTCTTTTGTAACGCCAGGAGCCAATTCGATTAACTTCAAACCCTGAGGGGTGATGTCAAGAACACAAAGATCTGTGATGATCTGACTAATGACGCCTACACCTGTCAAAGGCAAGGTGCACTTAGGCAAAATTTTAAGCTCTTCAGTGCCATCTTTTTTCTTGGCTACATGCTCCATGAGTACTACGACATGTTTCACGCCAGCGACCAAATCCATGGCACCGCCCATACCCTTCACCATTTTTCCTGGAATCATCCAATTCGCAATATCGCCATGCTCACTCACTTGCATGGCACCTAAAAAAGCGATATTGATTTTGCCGCCACGAATCATGCCAAAGGCATCAGCCGATGAAAAAATCGATGAGCCCGGTAAGGTCGTAATAGTCTGCTTGCCCGCATTAATTAAATCAGCATCAATCTGATCTTCTGTTGGAAACGGTCCAATACCTAACAAACCATTTTCAGACTGTAGCCAAACTTCCATGCCCTCTGGCACATGGTTAGCCACTAGAGTGGGAATACCAATTCCCAAGTTCACGTAAAAACCATCTTTTAATTGTTTAGCGGCTCTTGCCGCCATCTCATCTCTATTCCAAGGCATATTGATCTTCCTAAATTCTTTTGATTGTTCTTTTAGATAACTAGCGAGTCGCTGAAAGTGTGCGCTGTTCTATACGCTTTTCAGGGGTGCTATTGATAACCAAGCGATGCACATAGATGCTTGGAGTATGAATCTCAGCAGGATCCAAGACACCGTTCTCAACAATCTCTTCTACCTCTGCAACCGTGATCTTTCCTGCCATCGCAACTACTGGATTGAAATTACGAGCGGTATGGCGATAGACCAAATTTCCTGAGCGGTCCGCTTTCCAAGCCTTCACCAAGGAAATATCAGAAACGATAGAGCGCTCCATAATGTATTTTTCGCCATCAAATTCTTTTACCTCTTTGCCTTCAGCAACTAAGGTGCCAACACCTGTCTTGGTGTAGAAGGCAGGAATGCCGCATCCACCAGCGCGCAATTTTTCGGCCAAAGTTCCTTGTGGCGTGAACTCCAGTTCTAACTCACCAGCTAGAAATTGACGTTCAAATTCTTTGTTTTCACCAACGTAGGATGCAACCATCTTTTTTACTTGACGTGAATTCAGCAGTATTCCAAGACCAAAACCATCCACCCCTGCATTATTCGATACGGCAGTCAAATTTTGGGCTCCGAGATCTTTCACCGCCTGGATCAGAGCCTCCGGGATTCCGCAAAGACCAAAACCACCAACCGCTAGCTTTTGTCCATCCTTCAAGATATCCCGCAGGGCATCTACCGCCGATGGGTAAGTTTTATTCATAACTTTTGTCCTAATATTGCCAAAAAGGGTAAAAAAGTAATCATAACGCCTCGGGCTTTAAGCATTGATAGTCCTGGCACTAAATTGGTTTTTAGCACTTAGAACTAAACTATCTGGGCTGAAATACCCTATTTTTAAGAAATCTCGGAGAAATTGCATGAACCAGGTGGAGCTACTAGAACAATTCGGGCCCAGAGAATCCATGGATTACGACCTGGTTATTGTTGGAGGTGGTCCAGCCGGTCTTTCAGCAGCAATTAAAGCCAAGCAGCTTGCGAATGCTTCTGGCAATGACATCAGCGTTTGCGTTTTAGAAAAAGGCTCTGAAATCGGCGCTCATATTTTGTCTGGCGCTGTCATGGACCCTAAAGCGTTAAACGAACTCTTTCCCAACTGGAAAGAATTAGGGGCGCCACTCACTACGGAAGTCACGCAAGATCAATTTCTATTTTTAAGTGCAGATCACTCATATCAAGTTCCCAACTGGATCTTGCCCGAATGCTTTAAAAATGAGGGTAACTATATTGTGAGCTTGGCTAACGTAACCCGTTGGCTAGGTGAACAAGCTGAGGCACTTGGTGTAGAAATTTTCCCAGGCTTTCCAGCAGCAGATATCTTGTACAACGAACAAGGTGCAGTCAGCGGCGTGATCACTGGCTCGATGGGTTTAGATAAAGAAGGTAAGCCTACCGATCAATTTCAGCTAGGTATGGAATTGCGTGGCAAATACACCCTATTCGCTGAAGGTGCTCGGGGCCACCTTGGTAAACAGTTAATTGCTAAGTTCGCCTTAGATAAAGATTCTGATCCTCAAAGTTATGGCATCGGCATTAAAGAACTCTGGGAGGTTGAGCCTTCCAAGAGCAAGCCTGGATTGGTAGTGCATACCGCTGGTTGGCCATTAGAAAGTGACACCTATGGTGGCTCCTTTCTCTATCACTTAGGGGATAACAAGGTTGCAGTTGGTTTGGTAGTTGGCCTCTCCTATAAGAACCCTTACCTCTCACCCTTTGAAGAATTCCAACGCTATAAATTACATCCGAAGATTCGAGACACATTTGAAGGTGGTAAACGAATTGCTTATGGTGCACGGGCGCTTACTGCCGGCGGCTTGAATAGTCTTCCTAAAACCGTATTTCCGGGTGGCGCACTGATTGGTTGCGTTGCTGGCTTCTTAAATGCCTCACGCATTAAAGGTAGCCACGCTGCAATTAAGACAGGCATGCTGGCTGCAGAAGCTGCAGTTGCAGCACTTCATGACAATCGTTCTGCCGATATTTTGGCAGGCTATCCAGCTGCTTTCCAAAATAGCTGGTTACATACTGAGCTCAATCAAGCGCGCAACTTCAAAGCTTGGATGTCGAAAGGACTCTACCTAGGAACGCTGATGGTTGGTCTTGAGCAAAAAGTGCTGGGTGGCAATATGCCTTGGACTGTGCATCTCAAACATGCTGATCATGAGTGCTTAGAGCCAGCAGCGCAGCACAAGCCTATAGATTATCCAAAACCTGATGGCAAAATCAGCTTTGATCGTCTCTCCTCAGTATTTATTTCTAATACGAACCATGCTGAGAATCAACCGATACACCTCACCTTAAAAGATGCGACGATTCCAGTCAGCCTCAATCTCAAAACCTATGCGGGTCCAGAGCAACGCTACTGCCCTGCTGGCGTTTATGAATACATTGAAGCAGATGGTCAACCTCGCTTACAGATTAATTCACAAAACTGCGTCCACTGCAAAACCTGCGATATTAAAGACCCAAGTCAGAACATTGTTTGGATTACCCCCGAAGGTGGTGGCGGCCCTAACTACGGAGCGATGTAAATCATGATGATGCTACACACGATGTTACGCGTTGGCGACCTCCAGCGCTCAATTGATTTTTACACTAAAGTACTCGGCATGAATTTATTGCGCACTACCGAGCGTCCAGAGCAAAAGTACTCCTTGGCATTTGTGGGCTTTGGTAAAGGCAATGCCGATGGGCAGGCTGAGATTGAGTTGACCTTCAACTATGGGGTTCATTCTTATGACTTGGGTACAGCCTATGGTCATATTGCCATCGGTGTTCCTAACGCCTACGCTACTTGCGACAAGATTAAAGCGGCAGGTGGTAACGTCACCCGTGAAGCTGGACCCGTTGCGGGCGGAGATACCATCATTGCTTTTGTGACAGATCCTGATGGTTACAAAATTGAATTCATTCAACGCTAACAGTGTCAGGCTCTGAACAATACTCTTTAGAAATACTAGATCATCTATCTGATGTATCTGTCGCAGATTGGAATTCCCTCCTCGGTGTCGATGCTGGCCCTTTTCTGAGATATGAATTCTTAAGCGCCCTCGAAGAGACCGGTTGCGTTGGCGGCATTACGGGATGGCAAGTAGCCCATCTTGTTTTAAAACAAGCAAGTAAATTAGTTGGTGCAATGCCGCTCTACTTAAAGCGGCATTCCTATGGTGAGTTTGTCTTCGATTGGTCATGGGCGCAGGCTTACGAGCAACAGGGCCTGAACTATTATCCAAAGGTACTTTGCGCCATTCCCTTCACCCCTGTACAGGGCTCACGTATCTTATGTAGAGCTGACTCAAGCGCTACCGAAATTCGGAAGGTATTGATTGCTGGTCTCAAGTCTTTGTTGACAGACAATGATCTTTCATCGGCGCATATTCTATTCCCAATGCCTAATGAGGTAGCCCATCTAAAAGAGCAAGGCTTCTTATTACGAGATTCAGTACAGTTTCACTGGCATAACCAAGATTTTCAGAACTTTGATCAATTTCTATCAGTGCTCACTATGAAACGCCGTAAAAATATTCGTCGTGAACGTGAGCAAGTCGCAAAAGAGGCTATTACGTTTAGGCATGTGCCCGGAAAAGATTCAAGCGATCTAGATTGGGAATTCTTTTTTGAGTGCTATCAAAATACCTATTTAGAACACCACTCGAGTCCCTACTTAAGCGAATCATTCTTCAAGCTCTGGGTAAAGCAGATGCCAGAGAACTTGCACCTCATACTGGCTGAGCGCAATGGAATTGCGATAGCTGCGTCATTGCTAGTGGTTGATCAACAATCTTCCAAAGCTTATGGCAGATATTGGGGTGCACTAGAACGCATCCCTTGTTTGCACTTTGAGACTGCTTATTACCAGGCGATTGAATACTGCATTAAAGAAGGGATTCAGACATTTGAGGGGGGTGCACAAGGGGAGCACAAAATGGCACGCGGATTTTTACCCACCACCCTGCAATCTGCCCACTTTATTAAAGACCCAAGATTTGCAAAGGCTATTGGACATTTCCTAGATCGTGAGCACCAAGGCATTGGTGCCTATGTCGATGAGCTTGCCGAGCATAGTCCGCTGAAATCGACTAAAGTACTTCAATGAATTCTGGAAGTAACGAACCTAAATCTCCCCAAGTGCAAGATGGATCGCACTCCTTATCAACTGGAGATGATGAATCAGATTCACCTTGTATTGGAGTCTGTACGACTCTCTACGATGAGATTTGCCAAGGCTGCGGCCGAACCTTGCATGAGGTGAGTAATTGGGTCTTTTTCTCTGATGCAGAAAAAGCCTCTGTGTGGAAGCGCATCCGTGAGGATGGTACTGCTACCCGCTTTCAGCGACAGGCCAAAGAAAATAAGCCTGCGTAATCTTCGCAGGCTTATTATTTTTTAAATCTCCATTACTGACTTAGCAGCTTAACCAGTTAACTCCTGGCTACGTAAATATTCTTCGTAAGTACCCGAGTAATCGACAACCGTACCGTCCATCTTCACTTCCAAAATACGGTTAGCCAAAGCAGAAACAAATTCACGGTCATGAGAAACAAAGATTAAAGTACCATCAAATTTTTCAAGCGCAATTTGCAAACTTTCAATCGATTCCATATCCATGTGATTGGTTGGCTCATCCATTGCTAGCACGTTATATTTTTGGAGCATGAGTTTGCCCCAAATCATCCTGCCCTTTTCACCACCAGAAAGGACTTTTACTGACTTACCAATATCGTCACCGGAAAATAAGAGGCGCCCCAAAGTGCCACGAATGACTTGATCATCGTCACCAGTGTTGCGCCACTCATTCATCCAATCCATGAGCAACTCATCTTTAGCAAACATATCCGTATTATCTTGCGGCATTACGCCGACGTTCGCATTCTCTGCCCACTTCACATCTCCACTATCCGCACTGATACCATCGAAGCGCTTGCTGAGAATAGTTTTTAGAAGTGTTGTCTTACCTGCTCCGTTTTGACCAATGATGGCAATTTTTTCGCCAGCACGCACACCTAACTTAAAGTTCTTGAAGATTACGCGGTCATAGGCCTTAGTGAGTGCATTGCACTCGACGGCCATGTTATGCAGCTTTTTCTCAGTATCAAAACGAATGAATGGGTTTTGACGCGAGGATGGCTTTACTTCAACAACTTCAATCTTCTCCAACTGACGTTGGCGTGAAGTTGCCTGACGTGCTTTAGAAGCATTTGCTGAGAAGCGGGCTACGAAAGCTGCTAATTCGGCAATTTTTTCTTTAGCTTTCACGTTATTGCTTAACTGTTGTGTTCGTGCCTGAACCGATGCCAGCATGTAGGAGTCGTAGTTTCCTGGATAGACCTTCAAGGTTCCATAGTCCATATCGGCCATATGCGTACAAACTTCATTAAGGAAGTGGCGATCATGGGAAATGATGATGATCGTGCTTTTGATCTCATTCAAAATATCTTCTAACCAATGAATGGAGTGAATATCCAAGTTATTGGTTGGCTCATCTAAGAGCAAGACATCTGGATCTGAGAACAAAGCTTGAGCAAGCAAGACACGCAATTTCCAACCCGGAGCAACGTTGCTCATGGGGCCATCATGTTGCTCAATCGGAATACCAATACCCAATAACAACTCACCCGCTTTTGCTTCCGCGGTATAGCCACCATACTCAGCGTACTTCCCCTCGAGCTCAGCAGCCTTCATGTAGTCTTCGTCAGTAGCCTCTGGGTTGGCGTAGATGGCATCACGCTCAGCGGCAGCTTTCCACATCTCCTCATGACCCATCATCACTACATCGAGTACCCGCACGTCTTCATAAGCAAACTGATCTTGACGCAATTTACCTAAACGAATGCCGGGGTCTAAGCTCACATTACCGCTAGTTGGCTCTAACTCGCCACCCAGAATTTTCATGAAGGTAGACTTACCGCAACCGTTGGCACCAATGAGGCCATAACGATTACCACCGCCAAACTTCACGGAAATATTTTCAAACAAGGGCTTCGCCCCGAACTGCATGGTGATATTAGATGCGGACAACACGGATGTTTTCTAGCTTTCTGAAATTCAATTCAATAGATACTCCCAGTATTGGGAGCAAAGAACGATATTTTAACGGTTTAGAGCCAGGAAAGCCTTAAATCAAGTGCTGATTAGACTTTGACCCTAAATGGGGTGAAATTCGTGTGGATATCGTAATAATCCTCATTCTCTTTGCGCTTAAGGAAATTGACGATCCAATAGGTGAAAGGTGTCGCCAAAACCTCCCAAGCCGTTTTCAGAGCATATTGAGCTAAGGCTACTTGGATAATTTCGTGGGTTGGCCAGATGCCATAAAAAGCCAACATATAAAAGAATGAAGAATCAACCATCTCCCCTACTGCAGTCGAACCAATCGTGCGCATCCATAAAAAACGCCCTTGGGTCCAAATTTTCATCTTGGCTAATACAAAGCTATTGGCAAAACTACCGCACCAAAATGAGAACATGGAAGCCAGGGCAATGCGCCAAGAGTTGCCAAAGACGGTTTCTAAACCATGCTGATAGTTGGCCATGTAAGTGCCGGGTGCCACTGGTAACGCAATCACGATCTGTGCCATGATGGCTGCAAATGCTAAGGCAGCAAATCCCGCCCAAGCAGCTCGACGGTCATAAGCGTAACCATAAACTTCCGTGAGGATGTCACCAAAGAAATAGGCGATCGGGAAAAACAAAATACCGCCGCCAAAGGTCAATTCACCAAAATACGGCAAGTTCACCACTGCCGCTTTACCAGCACCAATAAAGTTCGAGCACAGTAGCACGACCACAAAGGCAGCCAAAATCAGGTCGTAATAGCGATGGTGTCGTCTCGGCGAGTCCATAAGTCAAGAAAAATGGATAATAGAATGAAGAATATCCGCATTCCTGAACTTACGCAGGAGGCGGTCAGAAAACAATCTATAGGACAACTAGAAACATGAGCAAAGCCAGCTTTAATTGGGAAGACCCCCTCTTACTTGATACCCAGTTAACTGAAGAAGAGCGCATGATCCGTGATGCTGCCGCTGAATACGCTCAAGGGCGTCTCATGCCCCGCATTTTGGATGCCTATCGCAACGAGACTACTGACCCTTCTATCTTTCGTGAGATGGGTGAGCTCGGTCTATTAGGTATCACCATTCCGGAACAATACGGCGGCGCCAATTTAAATTACGTCTCTTACGGATTGATCGCTCGTGAAATCGAGCGGGTCGATTCTGGTTACCGCTCCATGATGAGCGTGCAATCTTCATTGGTGATGGTGCCTATCAATGAGTTTGGTAGTGAAGCACAAAAGCAAAAGTACTTACCTAAATTAGCCACGGGCGAATGGATTGGCTGCTTTGGCTTAACTGAACCAAACTATGGGTCAGATGCTGGCGGCATGATTACTCGCGCTAAGAAAGTACCCGGTGGATTTTCTTTGACGGGTTCCAAGATGTGGATCTCCAACTCCCCAATCGCTGATGTATTTGTAGTGTGGGCTAAAAATGATGAAGGCGTTATTCGCGGCTACATCTTAGAAAAGGGGATGAAGGGCTTAAGTGCTCCAAAGATCAGTGGCAAGATGGGTCTTCGCGCTTCTGTTACCGGTGAAATTGTGATGGATGAAGTGTTTGTGCCCGCTGAAAATGAATTCCCAGAAGTTACTGGCCTGAAAGGACCCTTCACCTGCTTAAACTCTGCACGTTACGGTATTTCTTGGGGCTCATTAGGTGCAGCTGAATGGTGCTGGCATGCAGCGCGTCAATACACCTTAGATCGCAAGCAGTTTGGCAAACCCTTGGCTGCCAATCAACTGATTCAAAAGAAATTAGCGGATATGCAAACCGAGATTGCACTCGGATTGCAAGGTTGCTTGCGTTTAGGTCGCATGAAAGACGAAGGTATCGCTGCTCCTGAAATTACCTCCATTATGAAACGCAACTCTTGCGGCAAGTCTCTAGAGATTGCTCGTATGGCACGTGATATGCATGGTGGTAACGGCATCTCGGATGAGTATGGCGTGGTGCGTCACATGATGAACTTGGAGGTTGTGAATACCTACGAAGGTACACATGACATTCACGCTCTCATTTTGGGTCGTGCTCAAACCGGCATTCAAGCTTTTAGCTAATTTAGGTTTAGCTTCGCCACGATGGCCTTTGCTGCTTTAGCAAAGGCCTCATCACTGTCATTCTCAAGTTGTACAAAATTCTCAATCTTATATCGAGGAAAGTTGCGCACGATCGAGGATTGATAGGAAGGGTCATAGTGCATAACCAACAACTCTTCAACTAAAGATTGAAACTGCATTGCGTCAATTGCTTCATTCCATTGAGCAATTTGCACTTTTCCATAATGTGCTGTGAGCAGTGCTAATTTACGCTTGAAATTATCGGTATCACTTAAAAAATGATGGTATTCACGAATTAACCATGACACCCGTGTTTGGGTGCTTGATCTCAATTCAATGCAGGCGCCATTACGAATCTTTTCCATCAAGGCATCGGGGATGTGAACACCGCCTACCTTTTTACTTTCTGATTCTGCGAGTACGGGCTTAGTTGGGTCCAGTGAGCGCAGTGCATTCCAAAGCGCAGTTTCAAAACCTTTTTGTGAAGGCTGCTCGATATTGGGCTCATTGCCTAAAACCGAGCCACGATGAATCGCGAGGTCTTCTAAATCTAGGATCTGAGCACCATACTGCTGCGCTTCTTGGAGCACTCTCGTTTTACCACTACCCGTCATGCCACAAATTACTTGAAAAGAGAATTGCTTTGCTGCAGCCTCTAATCCATCAATCACAGTTCTTCTGAACCCTTGATAACCACCTTCTAACTGCATCGCTTTCCAGCCGATGCGATTAAGGATGTGGGTAAACGCCCCGCTACGCTCACCACCGCGCCAGCAATAAATCAATGGTCGCCATTCACGGGGCATTTCCAATAAATAGTCTTCTAGATGATGAGCAATATTGCGAGAAACTAAAGCGGCACCCAGCTTCTTTGCTGCAAAAGGAGAAACTTGCTTATACAAAGTACCAATCTTGGCGCGTTCTTCATTATCTAAAACGGGGTAGTTGACAGCGCCTGGAATGTGATCGAGAGCAAACTCAGCGGGGGATCTGACATCAATAATGAGATCAAAACGATCTAACTCTGTCAGAAATTGATCTAACTTTAAAATATGCGGATTGCTAGGTTGCATATCGCAGCGTTAGCTAATCTTCTGCAAAATGTGTTCAGGCCAAGGCGCTGATTTATTGGTAGTGAGATCTACCCAAACCATCGTAGCACCACCAATCGCAGCCTCTTCTTCAGGCGAAGTGGTTAAAGACATGCTGGTATAGACATCCATACTGGTTCTACCGATAGCACCAATCGATGTTTTGAGGATCAATTCACCTGGGTAAGAAAGTTGTTTATAGAAGTTACAAAAACCGTTCATCATCAACATCGACTCACGCCCAGGAGCTACCTGATAACCCATTGAAGTAATCCATTCAACACGCGCTTGCTCCATATACCGAAAGTACACAGTGTTGTTAACATGTCCATAAGTATCCATGTCACCCCAACGAATGGGCATGATCATTTCATGAACAAGCTTTCGCTCCTCTGGGATGGCGATGCGCATTGTGATGCAGTACTATGGATTTATTTCACTTGCAATGCAAGTTGATATAAATTGGTTGATCGAGCACCTGATCGGCAAAATGCAAGAACTGGACTAGGCATCGTGTTTAACAAACGTGCCATCTCTCTCACTTGCTCAACAGTCATCGCGCTAGGCACCACTGGCAAGTAGGCATAGTGCAAGCCTAATTTTTCTGCTTCAGCTTGAATATCAGCATTCTTTGGCTGATCAGGACCGCCTTCACCGTCAGGGCGATTATTGATGACGCTTTTATAGCCTTGCTGAGCAATTTCAGCAAGATGGCTTGGATCAATTTGACCAAGTGTGCCGAATTGATCGTTATGACAAGTAATAGGAAGACTCATGACACCCTCTTCAATTAAGAATTAACACTATGAATAGGAGTGATTCTAAATCAGGCCGAACTAGACCGCCTGTTTATGGGCGCCAAAGAACCGGTCGCAAAGCGCCATTCCAGCCAACATCGCAAGCACAAATACCAGCGCCTTCAAGTGGCCAGCACCAAGAGCAACGATGGCTGGGCCTGGGCAAAATCCAGCAATCCCCCAGCCTGCCCCAAATATCAGGCTACCAATGATGAGGGGTTTGCTGATGTCTCGTCTTTGGGGGATATGCAAGGCACCGCCAAAGAAGGCTTCCGTTCTTTTGCTGACGACGTAAAAGCCGCCGAGACCCACAATCACTGCACCCGCCATGACAAATATTAAGGATGGATCCCACATTCCTGCTAAATCCAGAAATCCTAAAATTTTCTGTGGATTGCTCATGCCAGAAATAATCAAGCCCACCCCAAAGAGGACGCCAATGAGATATTGACTCAACAAACCGAAGTGCCTTTTCACATCAGCCTCCGATCACATGACGCAGAACAAAAACAATCAAAAAGCCAGCAGTCATAAACGAGACCGTAGCCACTAAAGAACGGGGTGATAAACGCGAGAGTCCACAAATACCATGGCCACTGGTGCAACCAGAGCCATATTGAGTGCCTAAGCCCACCAAAAGACCGGCAATAACTACCGCAAGCCAATCAGCCTCTACCTCAACAATGGGACGTATTTCAAAAAATAATGCTGCCAATAATGGAGCAGTGAGTAATCCTAAAATCAAAGCCATGCGCCATGCGCGATCGCCTGACTTGGGACACAAGAGACCAGAAATAATTCCGCTGATACCTAAAATTCGACCATGAAACAATACATAAAGGGCTGCTGCAACACCCAGAATTATTCCCCCTAACAAAGAAGGAATGGGTGTGAATGAGAGCCAATCAATTTGCATGTATTTTGTCTAGTCTGATTAAGCGCAAGGGTTAGGAGCATGGCGCATTTTGAGATAGCAGAGTGCTAAGTAGGCACCAAAGATAAAACCTGGTAGAGCTAACAGAGAGCCGACTGCAAGGGTAGAGATGCCACTTAAACCCTGACCTACAGTGCAGCCTAAGGCAGTAACTCCACCAAACCCCATCAATGCAGCACCCACTAAATGATTGCCAGTATCTTCGGCATCCCGAAAGGATTCAAAGCGAAAAGATTTTGTGGCTAATGAGATAAATGCTGAGCCCAAGATCATCCCCACCACTGCAACAATGCCAACCGTCAATACTTTAGAGGTATCGCTATACATCATGAGCCAGTCTAGAGAATATGCGTATGGCGCTACAAAAGATAAGCTCTCCATGCGACCAGAGTTGGTGACTAAGAATACTTCCTCAAGCGTATTGGGATCCTCAGCAACATATCCTAGATTGCCAGATACCCACCAGACTGCACAGATAGCAAGACCTACCGCTACCCCAGCAAATAAATTATTAGCAGTCCAAAATGCTTTGCTAGCAAGCGCATAAGCAATGAATGCAAAGCCGATCATGAAACCCAAAGCCAGATGAAGATGTGAGCGTGCCATTCCCAATGGAGCACTCAGAAGACTCGGCAAATCTTGTGGCGTATTAAATGCAATGAAGATGGTATCCAAAGTATTAATCCGGATGACACCCAAAAAGCCACGCATCGTCATATAGGCAGTTAAACCTAAGACCATAAAGACGACTACAGACTTCAAATTACCGCCACCAATACGCACTAGAGTCTTACTACCGCAACCAGACGCTAAGACCATCCCAAAGCCAAACAAAATACTGCCTACTATCGTAGAGAGCCATAAAAACTTATTGCCGGTATAAAAACTCTTCAGAGGATCAACTAGGCCCAGATAAGACATTAAGGCAAAACCAATCATAGCTACACCAATGGCTAAAAACCACTGCCTTAAGCGCTCCCAGCTAGACATGATGAATACATCAGATACTGCACCCATGCTGCAAAAGCCAGTCTTTTGCATCACTGCACCAAGCAAAAAAGTAATAGCAAAAGTCGCCCAAAGGACTGACTTGCTTAATGAATTGATATCGACAACATCCATAGCGACTATATAAAAAGTTAAGGTTTGAATTTATAAAACTGTTGATTGAGATAGGCAACAACATCAGCCTCATCTTCAGGAAAAAGATCTAGGCGAAGCTCGGTATTACAAAGGCCCACCATCTTCTTCAAATTGGCCATCGACTTCACCTTGCCATCGCTGCGCGTATAAATCATGTCGCCATTACTAAAACCGGATTTCTTGGCATGACAGGCATAGCATTTTTGCTGATCAATGGTTTTACCGTTTGCCAAATCGGGTGCAGCAAATACTGGTGCACTCACTAGTGCACTCAGAGCTACTACTGAGAGGGTTTGGATAAAAATCAATTTCATTACAAATCAAGGATTTAGAATTAATCCTCTATTTTAAGGCCCAATAGCCAAAATTGCCCTACTCCGCCTGGATCGACAGATAAACGTTATAGGCATTCATGCGGTTGGCAGCTCTATATAAGGGCATTCCTTCATATTCTGACCAATCCGTCTGTTGATACGCCTCCTCAAAAGGATCCATATTGATAGCGGCCTTAGCCATTGAGTCCCGCAGATACTTCAAATAGTTTTTTGTAAAAGCAATGTCTTCCTTGGGCTTAACTGAAAAGCCGCCATGGCCTGGAATCACAACATTGGGATTGAGTTTAGCAATCTCATCTAAGGCAATTAACCAACCTTTGCTATCGGCATTGCCCACAAATGGAATACGGCCCCGAAAGACGAGATCGCCAGTAAAGAGGACTTTTTCTGAGGGAACATACACCATCAAATCCTCTGGGGCATGCGCCGGACCGACTCGACTAATCAAGAATTCCACCCCACCAATGTTCAATTTAGATTTTTTATCAATCCAAACATCTGCCGATATCAACTGAGTATTTGCATTCACCCAAGGTGCAAAGTCAATCCTGGAGGCAATCAAACGCTGCTTCGCTGTCTCAGAAGAAAGATAGTTTCTGCCCTCACCTTGGGCATAGATCTTGGCGCCAATCTTTTTAAATTCTTGCAAGCCATAAATATGGTCGGCATGGTAGTGACTCACAATCACTACCACCACTTTTTGCTTGGTCACTTTCCTAATCTCAGCAATGAGCTTTTGCGCCAAGATCGGCGAGCCCAATGTATCCATCACTACTACACCGCCTGGCGTGACCACAAAGCCCGCATTAGAAATAAAGTTCTGATTGGCACTACTGCCCATTTCCGCAAAACCCTGCACAAAATAAGTATGGGGAGCCACTTGCACCGGCTTCAGTTGGATTGCATCAACAGGCTTAGTTGCTTGTGCATAAGCGACACTACTAAAGACGAGAGATCCTATTAGGATCCCTATCAAATGACTTACAAACCGAATATAGCTATTGAAGCTATTCATGATGCTTAAGGCTTGATGTAGGCAAAGCCATCTTTATATTGAAGATCTGCAACCCGCACGACACCGGATGGTGTGAAATCGGCATCCAAAGTAAATTGATCTTTCTTCAGGTCACGATTTTTCAGGGTAATTTCACAAACTTCAAATTTCACACCGCGAGATTTCAATGCACCAACCAATGGGGCATATTCTGTGCCATTCTTTTTATCTTTGGCACCTTCCATCAACAAGTCAACGCCATTGGCATGAGTCACAACGATGATGATGGTATTGGGGGAAGTATCCAAATGGTTACGAATGTTGCGCAGACCTTTTAGACCTTGAGTCTCAGCGTCATCAATGTGATACACCACTTTAGTATTGCCCATAGGTTGAGCTAAGGCAGTGGAGCAAAACCCTAAAGCAAGGACCAGAGCAGTAAGAAAGGAAAGTAGTTTTTTCATATGACTATTCGATGAAGTTAATTAGATTGGAGCCATACCGGGGTTATTCGAAACACCCTTAATGACAGGTTCATTGAGCTTCACTGCTTTGACAACTTTCACGTCACGTAAATGACGTTCCATGACATCCCAAATTGGTTCGCCACCAGTATTTTTTGCTTCTTCGCTTACCGGCGCCCAACCAGCAACTTTGTAGGTCTTATTAGCTTCGATGGGTTTGCCATGAAGACGCATATCGGTAATACGCTTACCTGCACTTTGAGCAGGATCAATCGTGTATTGCATGCCGCCAACCCGCACCATATCGCCACCTTGTTGGTAATACGGGTCAGGATTAAATAAATTATCCGCAACATCTTCGAGAATGGTTTTTATAGTCTCACCAGTCATATTAGTGACAGTAGTGTATGGATAAGTAATGGCTGTTTGATCAAGCAAGTTCTCGCGGGTGATCGGCTGGCCTGGCAACAGACTGGTACCCCAACGGAAGCCTGGTGAGAAAGCAATCTCTGCATTCTTCTGCGCCATGAGGCCATCCAAAATTAGCTGGTCAAAGCTACCGTTGAAATTACCGCGACGATACAAAAGACCTTCAGTGGTGGCTAACTTTTCACCTAACTTCGCTTCGTATGGAGCTCTCACTTTAGCGATTAACTTATTCATGGCTGGATCAGCTGGAATCATATTGGAGAAGATAGGCAGCAGCTTGTAACGGAAATCAACTGGCTTGCCACCCTTCACATCAAAATCTAAGACACCCAAGAATTTGCTATTTGAGCCAGCGTTAGTCACTAGAGTGATGCCGCCAGCATTCTTCACCATGACTGGAATAGGAACGCCATCATGGGTATGACCACCTAAAATGGCATCTAAGCCCCGCACCCGGGATGCCATCTTCAGATCCACATCCATACCATTATGGGATAGAAGAACCACAACCTTGGCGCCTTTTGATCTCACTTCATCAATCGTCTTTTGCATATTCTCTTCTTGAATACCAAAGGTCCAATCAGGAGTAAAGTAGCGAGGGTTCGCAATTGGTGTATATGGGAACGCTTGGCCAATGATGGCAACTTGTATTCCATTCTGTACTTTCATGACATAGGGATTAAATACTATGTCGCCGAAGTCCGCTGTCTTGATGTTTTGTGCAATGAAAGAGACCTTACCTTTGAAGTCACCATTGACAATTTCCATCACACGCTTCTCACCTAAGGTCATCTCCCAATGCGGCGTCATCACATCAACACCCAAGGCAAGAGCAGCATCCACCATATCCTGACCATTCGTCCAAAGTGCAGTGCCAGAGCCTTGCCAAGTATCCCCACCATCGAGCAGTAGCGCTCCTGGGCGACTTGCTTTCATTTGTTTGATCAAGCTAGCCATATGAGCAAAGCCACCCATCTTGCCGTAGTTTTGCGCAGCAGCCACATAATCTAAATAGGTGAACGCATAAGCATCACGAGTACCTGGGGCAATACCATTCGCTTTTAAGAAGTATTCCCCAACTAAATGTGGAGTCTTGCCTTCTTGAGTGCCAATACCAAGATTCACATTGGGTTCACGGAAATAGACTGGCAACAACTGCGCATGGCAATCTGTGAAATGCAGAAAATGGACATTACCAAATTTAGGTAGATCGTAAAATTTTTGGGCAGCGGTTTGTGCATTCACAAAATTGGATTGCAAACTCATCCCACCAGCAGATGCAATCGCCAAAGCTTGCAAAAAATCGCGACGACTTAAAGACATAAAGTTCCCCTTGCAAAAACAGGCCTGTCGGCCTGTTCTTTATTTTTTCTATTGACTTACTGATTGACTGGAGAGGCAGGATCCAGCAGTAAAGCCATCACATCCTGAATTTGCTGCTCATTTAAGAGCTTGAAGTGGGCGAAACGCGGCATATTGCTGCATGCGTTATAGGCCTTAGAGTTATTGATGCGATTCCAGGTATAGGTCACCACTTCAGGTGAGTAGCCACGGAGCTTGCCGTAGTTCCAGAGAGTGGGTCCAATCGTTCCATAAGAAATCTCTTTCTTATCGATCTGGTGACAGTTATAACAACCACCGCCGACTGGGGTATCTGCTTTGTCAGTCCAGGTTGCACCGCGACCGCTCTGTGCAATCGCTTCACCCTTCTTCCAATCGCCAATATATTTACCGTCAGAAGGCTGCTTGATTGAATCCATATTCATCTTCTGAATCTTCTCGCGCATTTTTTCGCCTTGCTTGCTGGTCGAGAAAACAGGATCAGAACAGAACTTTTGGGTTGCATCTTGATCAATGCGATCCAAGCCAGCGATACCATCTGCTCTAAAGCCATCCTTCATCATCTTATTGAATTTAGGATCATTCGCTTGCTGAGCGATTGCAAAGTCTTGCATGCTGAATGCTGCTACTGCAAAAGTAGTAATAGCTAAGAGGGATTTGATGTTCTTCATATTCATATTCTCTGTCCCTTATCCATTAACGCTTCAAACCAGGAGTTTCAACTGTTCCACCATTGGCGTTCTTTGCCATATACATCGACAAAGCTACAGTCAAATCAGAGCCATAAATCGGGAATGGGAAACGCTGCTGACGATAGCAATCGTTCAAACGCTGCTGCATGGTCCAAAACTGTCCGCTTGAGACACGATAAGCTGGCCAATATCCCCAACCCAAAGCAGCACCCTTTTGTGTAGTGATGTTAGGCAGGTCTTGCAAGCGAATCCGCTTACCATCCTCACCGTGACAAGACGCGCAGGAAAAATCCATGGGACCACCTTGGAAATAGAATGCACGCTTCCCAAGCTCATACATTTCTTTTTCTTTAGGATGATTCGTGCTCACTTTAATCTTGTCACCCTTAGATAAAGTGACTACGTAAGCCACAATCGCCTCCATATCCTTCTTAGGCCCCTTTTGAAAGGGGGCATCAACTATTTCTTGCAGGTCACGACCCTGTAGCTTTTGCATACACGTCATCAAGCGTGACTCAAGATCTTGAACTTTATTAGTATCTTTGAAGTAGCGTGGCAGTTGTGCTGCTGCACCTTTCACAACTCCAGGCCCTAGACCTAAATCACACTTCTCAAGTGTGGCGTTTTTAGGACCGGCTGGTTTTTTCCATAACTCTTCACCCGCAGCTTCATACAGCTCGGAAGGATTTCCATCTGCAATCATCTCGCGATACTTTGCAATATCGTCTGTTGCATTTTGCGCATACGACGAAGATGAAATTGACAAGATTGTTGCCAATACTCCTGAGGCTAAGCCTAAGGTGAATTTACGCTGCATTTATTACCCTTTCAAAACTATAAAGGTGGCAAAGATGTTTGGCATTAAGAAGCAGTTGCTTCATCGGTGCGCTTGTCACCTTTGCTATCGACCCAACTCACCACAATCTTGTCGCCTTTGGCGCCTTTGTATTTGAAGTTCAAAAATGGATCCTTAGAAACTGCTGGACCAAATTGACCATTCAATACATCTTTACCATTTGCCTTGACATTGATTGTGCTAATGAACCATGCAGGAATCGTTTTACCGGCAGCATCTTTACGCTGACCAGATTCCATATCGTGCTTCATCAAAATTTTTACATCCACAATTCCACCGTTCTCAGCAGCTCTAACGCGCATTGGATCAGCCATGTTTTCCTCTTGTATCTAGTGATTCGTTAATAGTATTGATTGGGGTTTAGAGTAATTAAGCGCGGCAATTAACCGCCGCAACCACCTAATGTGACTTTCACTTCCTTAACGGCCATGCTCCACTTGCCATCCGCTTTTACCAAAGCATAAACATTGGAGGTTTGACCCATTTTGATACGAGTAGTTACAAACGGCTCAGTACCAGCAGGAATGAAGAATTGTGCAGCCAAGGAGCTTGGGTTTTTTTCAACCAAGATAGCCATTTGCTCTGCCTTGAGAGTAGTTGTAATGCCAACGGGAACTACTGCGCCATTTTCTGCAATATCAGGAGCATTCAAAGTGACGGCAGCAGATTTATCTGGGCTACCTGCGCCTAAGATTTTGAATACATCATCTAAGCTCTTGCCTTCAAAAGCGGCTTTATTCCACTCTTGCGCTTGGGCTACGCTAATAAGACCCGCAGAAGCCATCAAGCCAAAAACAGCTGAATATTTCAATAAACTGCGTCGCTGCTGATTCATAAAAACTCCTTAAATAATCTACTCTTAGTATCAAATATAGCGGTATTTCAAAAAACCCTCTGCAAAACTATTGTCCCGTAAGTACCCAGCGCACAAGTATTGCCCTGTCTTCATTGGATAACTGAGGCTGTGGCGGCATCGGAATTGCTCCCCACACGCCTGAACCGCCATTTTTGACTTTAGCCATTAGCTTCTCCTGAGCCCCGTTCTGGTCTTTATATTTTGCTGCAATATCGGCAATCGATGGACCTACTAACTTCGCGTTTGGCGCATGGCAAGCAGAGCAGTTTTCATTCTTAAATAATGCTGCTGGCCCTTTTGTAGATGCAGCATGGGTATCAGCGGCATGGGCCAAGCCCTCACCCGCAGAACCGGGTAACTTGTCCATTGACGGCTTGGTTGTGTCTGCACCTCGGTATGGACCATAGAGGCGATTTTGCTCTGCAATGTTGCCATGGGCATTTCTGGCAAAGTCAGGGAGCGTAGACCCGATTTGCACAAACTTGATGCAATTGCTCATACATGAAGAACCATTCACATCTGGCTTACCATTGACGCTCCAAAAGCCGTGATTTCGAGTCATGCCATTTCGGTTCGGCATCTTTTTCTGCACTTCAGCGATATTGGCATTACTCAAGACGAAATCATCCGGAACAATTTCACCCAAGCTCAAAATAAATGCAACAAGAGCATAGGTTTCATCCGGCGTTAAAGATCTGGGTGCATTCCAAGGCATGGCGCGATAGATGTAATCCCACAAAGTAGAAACGGTGGGAACTTTCATCAAGGTAGTACGCTGTGGTTGCTTACGATCCGACAAGGACGCAACCCTGCCAGTTTTGATGTCATCTACTGTCGTTCCGCCAGCGATTGGGGTGAAGATCTCATTAGATTCCCCGAAGACGCCATGACAGCTAGCACATTTAGATTCCCAAATTGCCTGCCCTTGTTCTACAGAGCCAGATCCCTTCGGCAAACCCTTAAAGTCAGAACGAACATCAATATCCCATGCAATCACTTCTGCCGGTGTGGCATTACGGCCGATGCCTGAATACTGAGTAGCGCCTTGTGAACTTTGCGCATAGGCAAGCTGAGAAGAAAATACCGCAAGGGCTAATAGCGCTAGACGAGCAAATAATTTATCCAACTTGGACATTGCTCACCTCGCCATTGGAGTCTAATTTCCAGGACTGAATTGCATTGTTGTGATAAATCGAGCGATTACCACGTAAATCACGCAGTACTTTTATCGAAGGCTGAATATAGCCAGTATCATCCACCGCTCTAGATTGCAAGATTGCGGGCGATCCATCCCAAACCCAGTCGATATTGAAGCGGGTAATAGATTTTGTGAGGACTGGTGTTTCTAGGCGTGCGGTACGCCAGTTATTACCGCCATCAAATGACACATCAACGCGTTTAATTTTTCCTCGTCCGGACCAAGCCATACCGCTGATGTTGTAAAAACCTTTGTCGAGTAACTGCTGACCGCCAGATGGAGTGGTAATCACAGACTTGCATTCCTGAATTGAGGCATATTGGCGATGCATACCATTTGGCATCAATTCAATATAGTGAACCGCTTCATCTTTGGTATTCCAGGGCATGTCCCCTACTTCTAAACGGCGTAACCACTTCACCCAGCTAACGCCCTGCACACCCGGTACCACTAGACGCAATGGGAAGCCATTTTCTGGGCGCAACATTTCGCCATTCATGCTCCAGGCTACGATCGTATCTTCCAAACAGCTCTCTAGATTAATCGTGCGAGTCATGCCAGATCCGTCACCTCCCTCAGCAAGCAGGAACTTTCCTTTTTTCAGATCTGCCCCACATTCCTCAAGCAATACCTTGAGTGGCACACCCGTAAATTCGCAACAAGAAAGCATGCCATGGGTGTACTGCACTGTTGGCACAGCGACGTTGCCCCACTCAAGGCCGGTATTAGCGCCGCACTCAATAAAGTGGGTACGGGAGACTGATGGCAGTCTCATTAAATCATTCATGGTGAACACGCGCGCATTTTTGACCATGCCATTCACCATCAAGCGATGGGTTTCTGGATTCAGGTTGTACCAACCCTGGTGATGGCGCTCAAAGTGCAAACCATTGGGAGTAATGGTTCCAAACAAACCTTGCAGCGGAGTAAATGCTACTGAGGAAGCTGCTACTCGCGTCAAACCAGGTGACTCACGTCGTATTAAATTAGCTTCATAGATTGAAGGCACACCGTAAGGCATGGTGGCGACATTTTTTCCCAAGGTGGTTTGCCACTCTTGCTTTTCCAAAATGGCAGGATCACCTTCGCCGACTGCAAAAGCCATTGGTGCGGTCAAGCCTGCTGCTGCCCCACCGACAGCCGATAGAAAGCCTTTGCGTAAAAAGCCACGACGGGTTTCATCAATACCATTGGCATTGATATCAGCAATTAAGTCCTGAGAGACAAAGTGTTCTGGCGCTTTGACTAAACGAGCTCGATGGGCAGACTTCTCCACTGCAGAGATATCTTCAGGACGCAGTTCAATTTGCTTGTTTGATATAGCATCTTTTTCTGTCATTAATGAATACCTTCAGCAATCTTGGCACACACTGATTGGCACATATCTACGGTTGCGTTATCTGCTATTGAGTAATAGACGGTTACGCCTTCTTTACGCCGGAGCAAAATGCCTGCTTTGTGTAATGACAAAAGATGTCTTGAAACATTGGCCTGACTTGAACCGCACAATTCGATCACTTCAGAGACCGATTTTTCCCCGCTACAAACTGCATACATGATCCGCAGGCGAGAAGGCTCTGATAGCACGTTGAAATAAGCGGCTACCTTTAAAAATACCGCCTCCATTTGCTTTGGAGTTAGGTTCTTTGTCGCTTTTTGAGCTCTGGCTTTCATGCGGTCTATTAATATGAATATATGCGTATAAAAGCATATTTAACGCTTATATCCACCCTATTTATATAGTGAGATACCCTAAGAGCGTCTGACGATACAATCCAGCGATGGACATGGAAGCTCTCATCCTCTCATTAAAGCTAGCTATTTGGACTTTGGTCCTCATTCTTCCTTTTGGAGTTTGGGTAGCACATCATCTGCAAAGTATGGGCAAGGCCAGGTCATGGATTGAGGCCGCTCTAGCTCTTCCTCTGGTTCTGCCGCCAACCGTTTTAGGCTACTACCTTCTAGTTGGCCTGGGTGGCAAAAGTATCTTGGGTATTCCTCTGGTGTTTTCATTCACTGGAATTTTGATTGCCTCACTGATTGTTAACTTGCCTTTTGCCATTCAACCAATCCAGCGCGCGTTTGAGGCAATTAATCCAGAAATTCGGGAAGCAGCTCAAGTGAGCGGTCTCTCTCAGTGGCAAATCTTTCGCCTCATTGAATTACCTTTAGCTTGGCGCGGCATTACCAGTGCAGCTGTTCTGACTTTTGCCCATACCCTTGGTGAATTCGGTGTCATTCTGATGGTCGGTGGCGCCATTCCAGGAGAAACTAAAACTGTTTCGATTGCCATTTACGACAAAGTCCAAAGTTTCGATACCGTTGGCGCTAGCGCACTCTCATTCATCTTGCTAGCCACTTCGCTAATTGCCATTGCCATTTCATATGGCGTGTTTGGTCGTCACCCCTCGCCTACTAAAGAGTGGAGAAGCTGATGTTCAAAATTAAGCTCTCTCAGACCACGCCTAACCCTTTGCAACTCAGTCTCGAATGCGTCCCCGGAGAACTCCATGCCTTGGTCGGACCATCGGGTAGCGGCAAGACAACCGCCTTAAGAACTATTGCTGGCCTTAATAATGCTGAAACGGGAAAAATCGAATGTGGCGGCGAAATCTGGTTTGAAGCCAATGAAGTGAAGGGCATTACTACCTCACTCAGCCCTGCCCAACGCTCTTGCGGATTCTTATTCCAGCAGTACGCCCTCTTTCCACATTTATCTGCGCTCGAGAATGTCTGCATACCACTATATAACTCGGTGGCTGATCTTACGGAGCGTAAAGCACAAGCACAACGATGGCTGAACCGCATGGGTATTGGTGATTTAGCCATTCGCATGCCCAATCAACTCTCTGGCGGTCAGCAACAACGGGTGGCATTAGCAAGAGCCTTGGCAAGATCACCCAAGATCTTATTATTGGATGAACCTTTTTCTGCGGTAGATGCGCCAACACGCCAAGGTCTCTATAAAACCTTAGCTGAACTGCGTAAAGATTTAAATATTCCGATTCTGTTGGTGACTCATGATCTTCGCGAAGCCGATTTATTAGCAGATCGTATTACTGTCATCGACCAAGGTGTTGGACTGCAGACTGCTTCACCCCAGGTTCTTTTTGAAAGACCTAGAAATTCTCGCGTTGCAGAGCTAGTAGGCATCAATAATAAGTTTGAAGGCGTATTTACTGAAGGCAAACTGACTTGGAGTGGATGTAATCAGATATTTAATGTGGTTGATAAAGGCAAGATCCCCCCGCATACTCCCGTTGCTTGGGTCATCCCTTCAGATGGCATCAGCCTTGATGCAACACCCAGTAAAACAGCAATTGAAGCCGAAGTGGAACATATCAGTTCATTAGGTCAGATTGCCGTCATTCAACTACGCACACTCGCAGGTAATCATGTCATTACTTGGGAAGCATCTGCTGCTGAGGTAAAACGCTTATCTTTGGAGGCTGGCAATAAGTCTTATATTGAAATTGATGGAGGCAAGATTCACATCATGCCACTGCGCCCAATCAACGACCCAAGGCGCTTCAGTAATTAGTCATTACTAAATGGGCTTCTGAGCCACCAAACCGAGTATGGCAGACATACCAGTATGTCTTGGACCTTCTGATAATGCTTTTTCGTAAGAATGAAGCTCCAGGATATTAAAGTCTTGAGCTAAATCGCGAATCAGCTCTTCTGTATAGAGATGTTCTATCAATGATGGGCCACCCGTTTTATATTCCAACTGCTTAGGTGTGTAACCCTGCAGAATAAAGAGGCTACCTGGCTTCAGAGTCTCGTAAGTCTTTTGAAAGATCCGCTTACGCATTGCCGGATCAGCAAACTGAATAAAGATTCCGATGACAGCATCATAAGTATTAGCATGCCATATAAAGCTATCAGTATCGGAGAATGAATATTCAACTTCTACCTGATTATCTTTAGCAAACTGTTTTGCTTTAGCTAGCGCAATATCCGATGCATCAAAGCCAACCACCTGCATACCTTGCTTTGCCAGCCAGACACCATTGCGACCCTCGCCATCAGCAATACAAAGCACCTTGTCACCAGTCTTGAGATACTGATTTGCCTTTTCAACAAGGTACTCATTCGGCTCTTTTCCAAAGATGAACTCTTCTTTATCAAAGCGCTCATTCCAGAACTGGGTTGCGTCAGCAAAGCTCATAAGAATCGAATGCCTTACTTCTTCAAGCCGCCAACAAGATCGCTTTTAAGATCGTTGATATTCTCAAGGCCTACTGCAATACGTACTAAGCCATCTGTAATTCCTGCAACTTTGCGAGCCTCTGGCGTTACACGGCAATGCGTTGTCGTCGCTGGATGAGTAATCGTGGTACGGGTATCGCCTAAGTTAGCTGTAATAGAGCAAAGCTTGGTTTGATTGATTAGGTTGAAAGCCGCTTTTTTTCCGCCCTTGAGAACAAAGGAGAGAATAGCCCCACCCGTTTTTTGTTGGCGCATTGCCAAAGCATGTTGCGGATGTGATTTAAGGCCTGGATGGTAGACGCGCTCAACACCAGGCTGTTTCTCGAGCCATTGCGCTAATGCAAGGGCATTCTCGCTCTGCTGCTTCATACGAAGCTCAAGTGTCTCCAGACCTTTGAGAAACACCCAAGCATTAAAAGCAGACAGTGTTGGTCCTGCGGTTCGAACGTATGGGAATACCTTACCCATAACAAAATCTTTGCTGCCCACAATCGCACCGCCAACCACTCTACCCTGACCATCTAAATACTTGGTTGCTGAATGAATCACGACATCAGCACCTAAAGCCAATGGCTTTTGGAGAGCTGGTGTGCAAAAACAGTTATCTACCGCAAATAAGGCTTTTGCTTTCTTGGCAATCTTAGAAATCGCTTTGATATCGGCAATCTCAGTCAAAGGATTTGATGGGGTCTCAAGATAAAACAGTTTGGTGTTTGGCTGGACAGCAGCTTGCCATGACTTGGTATCTGCCAAATCAACATATGTAGTGGTAATTCCAAAGCGACTGAGGATGTTAGTGAACAACTGAATCGTTGCACCAAAGACAGAACGTGAGCAAACTACATGATCGCCCGCTTGCAAATGCGCCATCGCCATCGTCAAAATGGCAGACATACCAGAAGCAGTTGCAATGCAAGCTTCACCACCTTCTAAAGCGGCCAAGCGATCTTGGAACATACTGACAGTTGGATTGGTAAAGCGTGAATAGATAAAACCTTGGTCCGCATGGGCAAAGCCATCAGCCGCTAACTCAGCACTATCAAAACAGAAACTGGAAGTCAGAAACATAGCCTCTGAATGCTCTTGATATTCAGCCGTGCGACGAGTGCCAGCGCGGACCGCTAAGGTCTCGAGCGCTAGCTTGGAAAAATCAGGTTTTTTGCGGGTAGGTTTACTCTTCATAATGCTATTTTGACACCGAATTGCAGAATTGCCTCGAGTGAGGCAATTCTTGTCGCTTTTTAGTCTTCGGTAGCCAAATGTAGGTGGAGCTGGGAGCGAGCAAAGTCGCTTGAATCACGCTGACGGTCTGCCTGTGCAGCAGAAGAATTACGCTGCGCTTCCAAGGCATCCAAATACGATTCATTAATGTCGCCGGTAATGTAATGCCCGTCAAAACAAGAAGCTTCGAAATTATGAAGATTGGGATTGATATCCCTTACCGCCTGTTTCATATCTTCAACGCTTTGATAGATAAGTTGGTCGGCGCCAATCATCTTGTTAATTTCTTCATCAGTGCGACCATAGGCAACTAACTCGCTACGCGTTGGCATATCAATACCGTAGACGTTCGGGAAGCGCACTGGAGGTGCAGCAGAGGCAAAGATCACTTTCTTAGCGCCAGACTCGCGTGCCATTTGCACAATCTCAAATGAGGTAGTGCCACGGACAATAGAATCATCCACGATCAAGACAGTCTTATCTTTAAACTCAATCCGCATGGCATTGAGTTTCTGACGAACAGACTTTTTACGCACAGCCTGTCCCGGCATGATGAAGGTACGACCGATATAACGATTCTTAAAGAAGCCTTCACGATAATCCACGCCTAATTTCTTAGCCACTTGCATTGCTGCAGGACGACTAGAATCCGGAATCGGCATAACTACATCAATTTCATCGACATTAGTCTCTTTGCGAATCTTCTCTGCCAAGTAATCACCCATGCGCATACGCACGTTATAGACCGTGACTCCATCGATAGTGGAGTCTGGACGAGCCATATAGACGTATTCAAAAATACAAGGCGTCAGAACAGCATTCAGCACACATTGACGCGCATAGAAGTTGCCGTCTAAATCAATATAGATGGCTTCACCAGGATTAACATCCCGCACAAAGGTAAATCCGAGACCTTCCAGTGCAACGGATTCAGAGGCTACCATCCATTCTGGGCCTTGCGGCGTATCAATCCGCCCAATACAAAGAGGACGAATACCAAATGGATCGCGGAATGCTAGCAAGCCATAGCCAGCAATCAAAGAGACTACGGCGTATGAACCCTTAACGCGACTTGTTACGCCGGTGACAGCATTAAACATCGCGCCCTCATCCAAGGCAGCACTATTTGTTTCTTTTTGGAGTTCATCTGCTAAGACGTTTAGCAATACTTCGGTATCTGAGCTGGTGTTAATGTGACGACGATCTCGATAAGCCATCTCTACACGTAAGCTTGGAGCATTGGTGAGGTTGCCGTTGTGAGCCAAAATAATGCCGTAAGGGGCACTGACATAAAACGGTTGCGCTTCTTCTTCGCTACTTGCTGAACCAGCGGTGGGATAACGTACTTGGCCAATACCAGCATTACCCACTAAGCTGCGCATATTGCGAGTTCTAAACACGTCTCGTACTAAGCCATTGGCTTTATGCATCGTGAACGAATTACCGTTCATCGTCGCAATGCCGGCAGCATCTTGTCCGCGATGCTGCAAGAGCAACAAAGCATCATAGAGAAGTTGGTTGACTGGGGAGTGGGAAACAGTTCCGACGACGCCGCACATATCTCTAATTTCCTATTGTTAATGTAGGAGTAATGGTTGGGGTGATTTTAGGCATTGTATTACTCAATTGCTTTGCCCAATCGGCTGGTAACCAACCTTTAATTAATCCAGTAGCCATATCAACGGTCGGCCTGGTAAGCGCGTTTTTCCATGCCACACTCTGTGGAATAGGAGTCAAGGCCGCCAAGGTGGCAAGTACCACCACAATCAAGCCACCGCGTAATAAACCAAACGCCAAGCCTAAAAAACGGTCCGTCAAACTTAAGCCTGCTGACAAAATAATCTTTTGCACTAAGCCACCGAACAATCCACAGATAATCAAAGTCAATACAAACAGAATGATCCAACTCAAACCAAGGCTGAGCAATTCGTCTAGATGAAAGGTTGAAAGCCATTCAGTAGAAAGATAGTTACTGTAGTGATAAGCCACCCAAGCAGCGACGAACCAAGAAGCAAGCGCCAGAACTTCTTTAAATAATCCGCGTGAGATACCCACTAGGGCAGACACCAAAAGTACCACTAGGGTGAAATAATCCACCGATGTTAGCTTTAAGGTGGATAAGTATTCCATTACTGCTTACCAGTCTCAACAAGTCTTGGTGAAAGACCCATTGCCTTGGTTTTCTTTTCTGCTGCTTCTGCAGAATCTTTATCTGTGAATGGACCAGCTCGCAAAACATAGAGCTTAGTCCCATCACTACCTGTTTTATTAAACACGTAGTTTGGAATCTTTTGATCTTTCAGTTTAGCCACCCAACCTTTAGTGCGATCTTCAGATGCAAATGCGCCAAGCTGAATGATGAACTTGCCAGAGCCACTTGCCGCACTCGCACCATTAGCACTACTGACATTGTCTTTGGTCGCATCATCCGTCTTCGCTTTAGCATTAGAAGCAGAAACTACCTCTTCTCCTGTTGCCAATCCTAGACCAGAAGCCTTGCTAGGAGCAGGCTTTGTTTCTGACTTAGGTTCTGTCCTTGCTTCAGACTTTACTTCGGGAGCAGGTGTGGATTCTTTAGCAGACTCCACTAGGGCGTCTACTTTTACTCTTTCTTCAGTTCTGGCTTCCGGCTTTGCTTCTATACCAGGGATTGGCAAACTCGTGACGATATTGACTGCAATATCGTTAGGCGCAGACTTTGGCCGACTATCGAGAATGCGAGGTAAACCAACAACGGCAATCAGAACCAATACTGCCGCGCCAATCAATCGATGGCGCGCTCTTTGTTGTTCTGGATCTTCGGTGAGGGCAAGCTCTTCAGCTTCAAGAGCCCGCTGGAAACTACGGGGAGCGGTCCGCTGAGCAGAACGACGCCTTGCTGAACCCAATTCAAGGTCATCAGCCTGAGTTTTTCGCTTAAAAAAGCTCGGTAAACGAATCATGGATCAATGCGCCTGGTTGTTTCGATAAGCCATTACGCCTGCAACAGTATAGAAGGATCCGAAGGTCACAATTCTATCACCCTCACCAGCCTGAGATAGCGCTTTTTGATACGCTGAAGCTGGATTTTCGAAGATTTCGATACCGCCATCAGCCCCATTTTTTGGCTTTACTCCCAGAGCCTCAAGTTGCTGGGCTAAGGTTTTTGCCAACGCTGCCCGAGGGGTTGGCAAATCCGTACAAAACCAGAAATCCACGATGTCCAGCAAAGGCTTTATCACGCCTTCGATATCTTTATCAGCCATAGCGCCAAAAATGGCATAGGTATAAGGGTGATAGCCCATTTTGTCTAGGCCCTGAGCTAGAGTAGCGGCAGCATGGGGGTTATGAGCAACATCCAAGACCACCGTCGGTTGACCTGGTAGAACCTGAAAACGACCCGGTAACTCGACCATGGCAAAACCATTGCGAATATCCTGCGCGCTGACTAGCAAACGTTGATGCAAAGCCATTAAGGCAGCAATCACAGCAGAAGCATTCAGAATCTGATTGGCACCGCGCAGTGCTGGGTAACCAAGACCACTAAAGCGTTTATTCCGGCCGGCCCAACCCCACTGCTGTTTATCACCCTGGAAGTTATAGTCCCGACCCTGCAACCAAAGATCACAACCCAACTTTTCTGCATAATCAATTAAAGATTGTGGCGGCACGGGGTCACCGCAGACAGCAATGTGGCCAGGTCGAAAGATCCCGGCTTTTTCCAAAGCAATTGCCTCACGTGTATCACCCAAAAAATCCGCATGATCAATATCAATACTTGTCACGATGGCGCAATCTGCATCCACAATATTGACGGCATCTAAACGACCACCCATGCCCACCTCAAGTACCACGGCATCTAAATTTGCTTTAGCAAACAAATGCATGATCGCCAGAGTGGTGAACTCAAAATAGGTCAGCGTTGGTGCATCGACCAGACTCACACGGGCTTGTTCGACCGCTACAAAGTGTTCTAACAAAAGAGCATCTTTCACTTCTTCGCCGTTAAGGCGAGCCCGCTCATTAAAACTGAGTAAATGGGGTGAAGTGTGACAACCCACTCGATAGCCAGAAGCCAGCAGGATACTTTCTAGATAGGCACAGGTAGAACCTTTGCCGTTCGTACCGCCGACAGTAATGACTGGACAATCAAAGTGAAGGTCTAGTGCAGCTTTAACACGATTAATACGCTCAAGACCCATATCGATACCAAGGGGATGAGCGGTTTCGAGGTGACTCAGCCAAGCCTCGAGGCTGGTAAAAAGAATTGGGGCTTGGTGTGCTGTGCTCAAGCGCTTAGACAGCTGCGCTACCCGCGATCGCAGGCTCAGGAAGTTTCTGCAAGAGTGCTAAGAGTCGCGCAATCTCACCACGCATTTGACGGCGATCCACAATCATGTCGATGCCCCCTTTTTGCATTAAGAACTCAGAGCGCTGGAAACCTTCTGGCAATTTTTCCCGAACGGTTTGCTCAATCACGCGCGGGCCAGCAAAACCAATCAGGGCTTTTGGCTCCGCCATCACCACATCACCCATAAAAGCAAAACTAGCGGAGATGCCACCCATGGTTGGGTCGGTCAATACGCTGATATAAGGCAAACCTTTTTTAGACAACAAGGTCAACATCGAATTAGTCTTCGCCATCTGAAACAAGGACAGCAAGCTCTCTTGCATACGAGCGCCGCCAGTAGCGGTTACGCAAATGAAGGCACATTTTTTATTGATGGCTTCTTGCACACCGCGTGCAAAACGCTCACCCACCACGGAGCCCATAGAGCCACCCATGTATTGGAATTCAAAACAAGCTGCGACTACTGGAATGGTTTCAATTTTTCCACCCATCACAATCAGAGCTTCCGTTTCGCCAGAAGCGTCATTTGCTTCTTTAATGCGATCTGGATACTTTTTAGAATCTTTAAATTTCAGGGGATCAGTTGGATAGATATCTGCACCGATTTCGTAACGACCTTTTGGATCGAGTAAATTATCTAGACGCTGACGTGCGCCGATACGCATATGATGACTACATTTTGGACAGACCGAAAGATTGGCTTCGATATCCGTGCTGTAGAGAACCGTTTCGCAACTAGGGCACTTTACCCACAATCCCTCTGGTACTGATTTGCGATTCGCAGGATCAGTATGTTGAATTTGGGGAGGGAGTAATTTATCTATCCAGCTCATTAGTTTTGACTATCCAATGCGTCTCGAATCTCACGAATGAAGGTTTCCAGTGATTGTACCGCCTGCCCTGGGGGCGCATCCTCCAAAAGACGAATAATCCGACTACCAATGACCACCGCATCAGCGCTAGCAGATACTGCCTTAGCGCTCGCAGCATCGCTAATTCCAAAGCCCACCGCAATGGGAATATCAGTCTCTTCGCGGATTTTAGGAATGATGCTAGCGACATCTTGGGTATTCAGATGTGAGGCCCCAGTTACTCCGCGCATAGATACATAGTAAATGTATCCAGAGGCGATCTTGGCAGCATCTTTAATACGTTCATGTGATGAAGTTGGTGCCAATAGGAAAATGGGATCTATTCCCGCAACGCGCATACGTGCTGCAAAGTCAACGCACTCTTCTGGCGGGTAATCCACCACCAAGACACCATCCACACCCGCTGCTTTAGCTTCGGTTGCAAAACGCTCTGTACCCATTTGCTCAACAGGATTGGCATAGCCCATGAGTACCACTGGAGTAGTCGCATCTTTTTTACGGAACTCTTTGACCATCTCTAAACAAGAATGCAAAGTGACGCCATGCGTTAATGCACGCTCAGATGATCTTTGAATGACAGGGCCATCAGCCATTGGATCAGAGAATGGCACACCCAATTCAATGACGCTGGAACCACCGCGCACTAATGCGTGCATGAGTTCTACCGTCATTCCAGGATCGGGATCACCAGCCGTAATAAACGGAATCAAGCCTTTTTTACCAGTTGCTTTTAACTCTTTAAAGAGTGCAGTAATTTTTGACATGCTATTTTTTAATTAACCTTCTGATCCTGTTGCTTGTGCAACCGTGTGCATGTCCTTGTCGCCACGGCCTGAGAGATTGACCAAGATGGTTTTATCTTTTGGCAAAGTCTTAGCAAGCTTGCAGGCATAAGCAATCGCATGGGAAGACTCTAGCGCAGGAATGATGCCCTCAATTTGGCAACAGTCATGGAAAGCCTTGAGTGCTTCTTCATCCGTAATAGCCACATAGTCAGCACGACCAGAATCTTTCAACCAAGCATGCTCAGGACCAACACCTGGATAGTCCATGCCAGCAGAAACAGAATGCGTTTCCGAGATCTGACCATTCTCATCCTGAAGCAAGTAAGTGCGATTACCGTGCAATACACCTGGCTTACCAACACACAGTGCTGCTGAATGTAAACCACTACCCAGACCATGGCCTGCAGCCTCTACACCAACCAATTTCACTTCTGGAAAATCAATATAGGGATAGAAAATACCCATAGCATTTGAGCCACCGCCAATGCAAGCTAATACAAAGTCTGGTTGACGACCAGTCATCTCTGGCATTTGTACTTTGCACTCTTCACCAATCACGCTTTGGAAATCACGCACCATCATCGGATAAGGATGCGGACCTGCAACGGTACCGATGATGTAAAAAGTGTTATCTACATTGGTCACCCAATCGCGCATCGCTTCATTCAGTGCATCTTTTAAGGTTTTGGTTCCAGACTCAACGGGAACTACCTTGGCGCCTAGTAACTTCATCCGAAATACATTTTGTGCTTGACGTGCTACATCTACAGAACCTTGATACACAGTACAGTCCAGACCAAAGCGCGCGCAGATCGTGGCAGTAGCAACACCGTGTTGCCCTGCTCCTGTCTCGGCGATGATGCGTGGCTTACCCATGCGCTTGGCGAGCATCGCTTGACCAATGACATTATTAATCTTATGGGCACCAGTGTGGTTTAAGTCTTCACGCTTGAGATAGATCTGTGCGCCGCCGAGCATTTCGCTCCAACGCTTCGCATGATAGACCGGTGAAGGCCTACCGACAAAGTGTTTCAGTTCGTAGTGGAACTCTTCAATGAACTCAGGATCATGTTGATATTTTGCATAGGCTTCTTTGAGCTCATCTAATGCATACATCAATGTCTCAGAAACAAACACACCGCCGTAAGGACCGAAGTGTCCTCGTGCATCTGGCTTGTCGTACATAGCTACCTCTTTTGATTTATTTACAGCAAATTATTGGGATGATGCTTTCGCATCTGCTGCGCGCACTGCTTTTACAAACTCAGCCATGAGCGCAGGATCTTTGACACCCCTGCTGCTTTCTACGCCACTAGAGACGTCAACTGCGCAAGGATGCAGGCGTGCAATTGCCTCGCCCACGTTGCGCGTGTTCAATCCACCACTCAAAACGACCCGAGGCGCGTTTTCGCTTACCCATGTTTGTGGAATTCCTTGCCAATCAAAAGGAACGCCTCCGCCACCATAACCCTCAACGAGAGCATCCAGCAGAAAAGCGTTTGCATCCCTGTATTGTAGGGAAAAATCATCAAAAGCGAACTGGGCTCCTACACGCGCCGCCTTTATCCAATGCTGGCCTTGTGCCAACTGCACGCATCTTTGCGGGGTCTCATCCCCATGAAACTGCCATAAAGTGATCGCAGCCGCAGCGCGGATAGCGGCAAACTCCTCATCTGAAGCATTGACTACCAATCCAACCGCGTCTACCCCCGCTGGGAGCCTTGAAATCAGTTGGGCGGCAATATTAGGGCTTACGGCTCGCACACTGGGAGGGTAAAAGACAAATCCAACGGCATCGACTCCAGCTGAAACGGCGGCATCAATATCCGCTGAGGTCTTTAAACCACAGATTTTGACCCGGGTTCGCCCCGGCGAGTATGTCAATAAGCCCATAGATCAATGATAAGGCTTTCGGGAGCCTATTTTCCGGTGACCTGATCTGGCAACCAAGAGTTTTTTAGCCAAGGGGCAGGAATCTCAAATTCCGGCGGATAAGCAATTTTGCTTAAATACAGGCCATCCGGCATAAAGGTAGGCGCAGCAAGGTGGCGGTCCTTTGCAGCCAATAGTTGCGCCATCCATTCTGGCTTTTGCCTACCCCGCCCTATTTGCAAAAAACTACCAACCAGATTGCGTACCATGTGATGCAAAAATGCATTGCCTCGAATCACAAAATACAACCAAGGTTCTGCAGAAATGATGTCAATCGCATACATCCTTTTGACTGGGGTCTTGCTTTGACACTCGGAAGATCTAAATGATGTGAAGTCATGTTCACCAATGAGACATTGGGCTGCTTCTTTCATGGCATCTAGATCGAACCATTGATTCGGTGGCAACATCACATAACCTGCACGCGCATCGATCATGGGTGAACGGCAAGGGCCTGCATGCAATGCATAAATATAGGTTCGCTCAAATGCAGAGAAGCGGGCACTAAATTCTTCAGGGACGACCTTAGCCCAGTTCACCACAATGGATCCGGGCAAAAAAGAATTCACCCCTCTCACCCAAGAAAAATCTTCACGCTCAACCTGAGTATCAAAATGAACTACCTGTCCGAGAGCATGAACTCCAGCATCTGTTCTACCGGCAGTAATGGTTTGTACCGGAAAGCCTTTGACCTCTTCACCAATAAAAGCCGTAATTGCTTTTTCTAGTTCTGCTTGTACGGTATTTTGATTGTGCTGAACTTGCCATCCAGCATAAGGACTACCATCATATTGGAGACCGAGCGCTATACGCATCGCTCACACCTAAGTCTGACGATGTGAAAGCTCTGACAATAAGCCTTGCGCTTCAATCGTAATGGCTGGATCTACCGAGCTGCTAGAACGAATAATGTCCTCTAAAGACTTCTTCGCTGCCGAGAAATCTTCAATCGTGATGTAAGCGCGAGCCAGATTCAGTTTGACACGCAAGGTATCCGCCAAAGGATTATTGTCTGGTGCAACTTCGGGAGGCGACTCTTTCGGTGGCTTAGAAAGATCAAGATCGATTCCTGAAAATAATGTCTTGGCACGCTCAGGCATTTCAAAATGGGGTGCAGGGGTAGGCTTCTGGGGGTCTAGATCTTTCTCCTCAAATGAAGCCGATTCTGAGCTACGGGCGTTACGCGCCAAAACCCAAAGTAAAAGTCCCGTGAATGCAATTAAGCCAATCGCCAAAGCGGCTGGCCCAAAACCACCCAAGCCATAATTATTTTCAGATGATTTTTTACCTTTGGATTTTTCCAAGAGGCGCTGTAAGTCAGCAATATTCTTTTGCAGTTCTGCAACACGTGCTTTAGCTTGCTCTAGTTCTTTTTCTTGAGCGACTAAGTCTTCTGTGTAACGACGCTCCTCAGCACTGCCTTCTGCACTGGAGCCAATTTTCAAGCGATCTTTTGCAGCATTCTCAGCAGCTTTATTTTTTCCACCCTTACTAGAACCATCTACACCTTTATCGCCTTTACCACCCCTCTCAGAGCGCCACTGCTCATTAGCATCAGCCACGAACTGATTGGCCTCAACAGGACTAATGGAGCGCAAGAGTGCTTGACTTGGTTTATTAAGCTCGGCTCCAGAAATTAATCTATTCACACTACCGCTGGCAAACGCATCAGGATTTGCTTTATATAAAGCCAGCATGGTCTGATCTAAGCTAGCACCCTCTAGGCGTGGCGCCATGATGGTGGCAATTTCAGAAAGACTTTGACCAGGTTTTACAGTCACCTTCTGCGTATCACCTAAGAGGAAGGTATATGTTTTAGTGAGACTTCCACTTGACCAATTCATCTTCACTAAGACATCTAGGAATGGATCATCAGTGATTGGTACAGGATTTACGGTTTCTACTAAAACCATCAACTGCTCTTGACGATTTCGATAAATCATTACTTGCGGATTCAAATCCAGAATTTTTTGCGAGATCCCCAGTTTTTCGAAGGCCGTCTTACCTGGAAGTTCAACAGTAAGGGATGGCAATGCATCCTTTTCGTCCACCCCACTTCTAATGGGAATTTCTACGCGTAAGGGCTCACCAGGTACTGACTGTAATTTAGGAACGCCCAAATGAATCGCGCTGACCGCACAGGACCAAGTGAGCAAAGCAAAGCAAATTACTTTGAGCAATCTCGATTGGTCAAGACCTAGCATCTATGTAATTACCTCTCCAGTAAGATTCTGAGCATGCGGCGCAAGGGCTCAGCTGCTCCCCATAATAGCTGATCGCCGACGGTAAATGCACCTAAATACTCTGGACCCATCGCCAATTTATGCAAACGTCCAATAGGTACTGTCAAGGTGCCGCTCACTGCTGCTGGCGATAAATCACGCTCAGTTATTTCACGATCATTAGGCACGACTTTTACCCACTGACTATCGTTTGCCAAGATCGTTTCAATCTCCTGGAGGGGAACATCTTTCTTCAGCTTCACTGTCAAGCCCTGGGAATGGCAGCGCATCGCTCCAACCCGCACACATATCCCATCAACTGGAATACTGCCAGCAGTCCGGAATGCAGGGCGACCTAAGATCTTATTGAACTCAGCGCCACCCTTCCACTCTTCTTTGGTTTGCCCATGCTCGAGAGGTACGTCGATCCACGGAATTAAACTTCCAGCTAAAGCAGTATTACGAAAATTCTGTTTCGGAAAATCGGGTGAACGTAAGGTTTCAGTCACTTTGCGATCAATATCCAAAATCCACGAAGATGGGTCTGCCAATTCTGCAGCCACGCTGTCACGCAAAGCGCCCATTTGCAATAGTAACTCGCGCATGTTTTGAGCGCCTGCACCAGAAGCTGCTTGATAAGTCATGGCACTAATCCACTCAACCATGTCAGCCTTCACTAAACCACCCATAGCCATCATCATTAAACTGACTGTGCAGTTGCTACCAATCCAATTTTTTCCACCCGCAGCTAATGCCTTATCAATCACAGGGCGATTGACTGGATCGAGAATCAATACAGCATCATCTTTCATGCGCAATGCGCTAGCAGCATCAATCCAGTGACCACTCCAACCAGCCGCACGCAGCTTGGGGAAGATCTCATTGGTGTAGTCGCCACCCTGGCAAGTCAGAATGATGTCGCAACGGGACAATGCCTTGATGTCATTGGCATCTTGCAAAGTACTTTCACTCTTGGTGACTTTTTTACCATTGAGCAGGGGAACTTCGCCGCCTACTTGGCTCGTGCTAAAGAAAACCGGCTCGATCAAATCAAAATCTTTCTCGGCGAGCATGCGCTCCATCAGAACACTGCCAACCATTCCGCGCCAGCCAACTAAACCTACCAACGGTGTTTTTGTATTTGCCATGATTTAACTACCTAGTGAAAATATTGACTTATTTATCCAGCGAGTGCCGCAACTACTGCATCACCCATTTGTACAGTAGATACCTTTTGGGTGTCTTCTGTATAAATATCAGCAGTACGTAAGCCTTGTGCCAACACTTTTTGTACTGCTTTTTCGATCCGGTCAGCTTCTGCAGGCATACCCAAGGAATAACGTAACATCATGGCTGCAGACAAAATCGTTGCCAGAGGATTAGCAATCCCTTGACCAGCAATATCAGGCGCAGAGCCGTGGCTTGGCTCATACAAGCCTTTGTTGTTCTTATCCAATGACGCAGAAGGCAACATGCCAATCGAGCCTGTGAGCATCGCAGCTTCGTCCGACAGAATGTCACCGAACAGATTGCCGGTCACGACTACATCAAATGCTTTAGGCGCCTTCACCAATTGCATTGCTGCATTATCGACATACATGTGGGATAACTCAACATCAGGATAGTCTTTAGAAACCCGAATCATGACTTCACGCCACAACTGTGAAGTCTCTAATACGTTCGCTTTATCCACGCTGCACACTTTTTTACCGCGCTTGCGTGCCGCTTCAAATGCAACGCGACCAATCCGCTCTACTTCTGGCTCGCTGTAATGCATGGTGTCATAACCTTCACGAGCACCTTTAAATAATGGCAACTCTGAGCTACGAATACCGCGTGGTTGACCAAAGTAAATATCGCCATTGAGTTCACGCACAATCAAAATATCCAAGCCACCAATAATTTCTGGTTTGAGGCTGGATGCTGCTGTGAGTTCTGGATAGCAAATCGCTGGCCTAAAGTTAGCAAACAATTCTAAGTGTTTACGTAATCCTAAGATGGCCTGCTCTGGGCGAAGTTCACGAGCAAGCGTGTCGTATTTCCAATCACCGACTGCGCCAAACAAAATAGCGTCAGCTTTTTTTGCCAACTCTAAAGTCGCTGGCGGCAAAGGATGTCCAGCCACGTCATAGGCAGCGCCACCCACAGGAGCTTCCTCTAGATCAAACTTTGGGCCTAACGCTTGAAGAACGCGAACGGCTTGAGCAACAATTTCCGGGCCGATCCCATCGCCCGGGAGAACTGCAATTTTCATGAAAGGCCTTTAAATCAACGAATTACGGCAATTGTGTCGCAAGCCAAGGCATCTTGAGGATGCGCTCAGCTTCATAAGCCTTGATTTTATCTGCATGACGCAGAGTTAAGCCAATATCGTCCAAACCGTTGAGGAGGCAATACTTCCTAAAGGGGGCTACCTCAAAGCTATAGGCGCTGCCGTCAGGGGCGATAACCTGTTGAGCGTCTAGGTCAATTGTCAGTTGATAACCACTAAAAGCCATCGTCTCGTTAAAGAGGTGATCTACCTGCATTTCGGTCAAAACGATGGGTAAAACACCATTTTTGAAGCAGTTGTTATAGAAAATATCGGCAAAGCTAGGGGCAATCACGGCCCTGAAGCCAAATTGGTCTAAAGCCCATGGCGCATGTTCACGTGAACTACCGCAACCAAAGTTCTTGCGAGCCAAGAGAATGCCGGCGCCTTTGTAGCGCGGCTGATTGAGCACAAAGTCAGGGTTAATTGGACGAGTACTGCAATCTTGACCAGGTTCGCCATGGTCTAAATAACGCCATTCATCGAATAGGTTCTGACCAAAGCCCGTTTTCTTGATGGACTTTAAAAACTGCTTCGGAATGATGGCATCGGTATCCACGTTCTCACGATTCAGTGGAGCAACTAAACCTTTGTATACCGTAAATTTTTCCATGACTCTGACTCTATCTATATTTTTTGTTTACTTCACAGGGGTAATGACAACGTCCTTACCCTTAGTTTGAGATTGATTCTGCTGAGTAGAATTTGCACCGGATCCGCCCATGGCACTACCCATGGTTTGCAAATCTTTGCCCATGCCTTCCATGGTATTACTGCAAGCAGAGATGATCACACCTGCAATGCCAACGATGGCTAATCGAGAAATCAATGAGACTGAAGGAAATTTCATCTGGATTACCTTTATGAAATCTTACGAACATCAACAAAATGGCCCTCAATCGCCGCAGCAGCCGCCATTGCCGGACTGACCAAATGGGTGCGACCGCCATTACCTTGACGACCTTCGAAGTTACGATTCGATGTAGAGGCACATCGCTCACCAGGCTCTAAGCGATCAGCATTCATGGCTAAACACATAGAGCAACCGGGCTCGCGCCATTCAAAGCCAGCAGCTTTAAAAATGCGATCTAAGCCTTCCCGCTCTGCTTGGGCTTTCACCAGACCAGAGCCAGGAACTACCAATGCCAGCTTCACATTCGCAGCCACTTTCTTGCCAATGCGATCCACCACTTTTGCAGCAGCCCGAATATCTTCAATGCGGCTATTAGTGCAGGAACCAATAAATACTTTATCCACAGAAATACTGCTCAGTGGCGTATTCGGAGTGAGATTCATATATTCCAAAGCACGCTCCATCGCAGAGCGCTTGTTTGGATCACGCTCTTTTTCCGGATCAGGAACACGGTCGCTGATAGCAAGCACCATCTCAGGAGAGGTACCCCAAGTGACTTGTGGAGCGATTTCTTCTGCACGCAATTCCACTACAGCATCAAACTGGGCATCTGCATCCGAATGCAATGTTCTCCAATACTGCATTGCTTGCAATAGGGCTTGACCTTGAGGAGCATAAGGGCGACCTTGAATGTATTCAATCGTAGTTTCATCCACAGCAACCAAACCAGATCTTGCGCCACCTTCAATCGCCATATTGCAGAGGGTCATACGACCTTCCATAGACAAATTCCGAATCGCTTCACCAGCAAACTCGATACAGTAACCAGTGCCACCCGCAGTACCAATCTTGCCGATCACCGCCAAGACGATATCTTTAGCTGTAGAACCGGGTTGCAAACGGCCATCTACCCGCACCAACATGTTCTTACTCTTTTTCATGAGCAAGGTTTGAGTGGCCAAGACGTGCTCCACTTCCGATGTACCAATACCAAATGCCAAGGCACCAAATGCGCCATGCGTGCTGGTATGTGAATCACCGCAGACAACAGTCATGCCAGGTAAGGTTGCACCCTGTTCTGGTCCAATCACGTGAACAATCCCTTGGCGAGCATCATTCATCTTGTATTGGGTAATACCAAATGCATCACAGTTTTGATCTAAGGTGTCGACTTGCAGCTTAGATATAGGATCTGCAATTCCTGCTGAGCGGTCTGTGGTTGGAACGTTGTGATCCGAAACAGCCAAGTTGGCGGAGATGCGCCATACCGGACGACCAGCCAGATTCAAGCCTTCAAATGCCTGAGGGCTGGTTACCTCATGGAGCAACTGACGGTCAATATAGATCGTGGCTGTGCCATCTTCTTCCGAGTAAACAACGTGGTCATCCCACAATTTGTCATAAAGCGTACGAGACATGAGTGCCCTTAAAACCTTTATTTACGAACGGAAATGTTAGGAACCTTACGCGAAGTTTCACCAACATATAACTGACGTGGACGTCCAATCTTGTACTCGGAATCCGTAATCATTTCTTCCCACTGAGCAATCCAGCCAACTGTTCTTGCTAACGCAAAAATACAAGTGAACATATCCGTTGGGATACCCAGTGCGCGCTGCACAATACCTGAGTAGAAGTCCACGTTTGGATAGAGCTTGCGGCTCACAAAATACTCGTCTTCCAAGGCAATCTTCTCCAGGGTCATCGCTAGCTTGAACAATGGATCATCTTGCAGGCCGAGTTCATTCAAAACTTCATAGCAAGTCTCACGCATTAATTTAGCGCGTGGATCGAAGTTTTTGTAAACGCGGTGACCAAAGCCCATCAAACGTACGCTCGAGTTCTTGTCTTTCACCTGGGCGATGAACTCATGAATCTTATCCACGCCGCCTTGTGCTTGAATATCATTCAACATTTGCAAGCAAGCTTCGTTAGCACCACCGTGGGCTGGACCCCAAAGACAAGCAATACCGGCAGAAATGGCAGCAAAAGGGTTCGTACCTGAAGAACCGCACAAACGAACGGTTGAGGTGGAGGCATTTTGCTCATGATCTGCATGCAAGATAAAGATGCGATCCAAAGCGCGTACTAAAACTGGATTTACTTTGTACTCTTCACACGGCGTAGCAAACATCATGCGCATGAAGTTTGCGGTGTATGACAAAGAGTTATCTGGATAGATAAAAGGTTGTCCTACGGAGTACTTGTACGACATTGCCACTAAGGTTGGCATCTTCGCAATCAAACGAATCTGCGCCACTTCACGTGCATAGGAATCGCTGTAATCAATCTCATCATGGTAGAACGCAGCCATGGCACCAACCAAACCAGTTAACACAGACATGGGATGGGCATCACGACGGAAACCGCGCAAGAAGAATTGCATTTGCTCGTGGACCATGGTGTGGTGAATCACCATTTGATCGAAATCTTTTTTCTCGGTCGCGTTGGGCAATTGGCCATTAATCAAAAGGTAGCAAACCTCTAAGAAGTCGCAGTTCGCAGCCAAATCATCAATCGGGTAACCACGATAGAGCAACTCGCCTTTGTCACCATCGATGTAGGTAATTTTGCTATTGCAGGATGCAGTAGATAGAAAGCCTGAGTCGTAAGTGAACTTACCAGTTTGACCATAGAGCTTGCGAATATCGATGACATCAGGACCAACCGTGCCTTTATAAATTGGCAGATCAATATCTGGTGTTCCATCCGAAAACGAGAGTTTTGCCTTGATGTCCGATTCAATCATTTCTAATCCTTAGTCATTCAAAATTATGATTAATACACTATTCGATCACACGCTTGCACTACTACTTGCACCAAAAGACTGAATTACTTCTCTCTCAGCTTTTGTAAAACTGTTTTAAAGGAGTCAGACTGCATCTCCTGCTCCAGTCCAGCCATCGAATCTTTACGACCGATTAATAAATCCATCAGGTCATTGTCATCTAAGGCCAATAACTGGCTCAATACTTTGCCATCTTCCACGCTTAACTGAGTGCCGTAACGCTCAAAGAAACGCTGCAGAATTAAATCGTTCTCTAGCAAGCCCCTGCGAGCATCACTTTTTAAGCGATATAACTCTGCATTACCGAGGGTCATACTGCCCTACGAACCATCAACTCCTTGATCTTACCAATCGCCTTGGTTGGATTCAAATGCTTAGGACATACATCCACGCAATTCATAATAGTGTGGCAACGGAATAGGCGGTATGGATCTTCCAAGTTATCCAAGCGCTGACTAGTCTCTTCATCCCGACTATCAGCAATAAAGCGATAGGCCTGCAACAAACCTGCTGGACCCACAAACTTATCAGGATTCCACCAGAAAGAGGGGCATGAGGTTGAGCAAGATGCGCACAGAATGCACTCATACAAGCCGTTCAACTCTTCACGCTCTTCAGGGCTCTGCAAACGCTCTTTCTCTGGTGGTGGATTGTCGTTTACCAAATAAGGCTTGATAGACAAATACTGTTTGAAGAACAAAGTCATGTCGACGATCAAATCACGTACGACTGGCAAGCCAGGTAATGGACGCAATGTGATGACCTTAGGCAAAGTCAACATATTGGTCAAGCAAGCCAAACCATTTTTACCGTTGATGTTCATTGCATCTGAACCGCATACACCCTCACGGCATGAGCGGCGATACGAGATAGTTTCATCTTGTTTCTTCAAAGAGATCAAGGCGTCCAACAACATACGCTCACCAGTAAGCTCTAACTCATAGCGCTGCATGCGTGGTGCTGCATCGACATCTGGATCGTAGCGGTAAATTTCAAATATACGGATATCACTCATCTTCTATCTCTCTTACTTAGAAAGTACGTTCTTTTGGAGGAACTGAATCAACAGTCAATGGTTTCAATTGGACTGGCTTATAGTCCAAGCGATTGCCTTCGCTATACCAAAGAGTGTGTTTCATCCAGTTGTCATCATCGCGATGCTGGTGATCGTCATGTGAGTGTGCGCCACGGCTTTCTTTGCGAGCCGCCGCAGAAATCATGGTTGCGTTTGCTGTCTCAACCAAGTTAGCCACTTCCAAAGCTTCAATACGGGCGGTATTAAAAATCTCAGACTTGTCTTTAACCCACAAGTTTTTTGCACGCTCGGTGAGTTTCGCCATTTGGCGAACACCTTCATCCATCAGCTCTTGGTTACGGAATACACCGGCGTATTTCTGCATCGTTTTACGAATATCGTTAGCGACATCTTGTGCATACTCGCCAGAATGAGAGTTATCCAACTTCGCAATACGCTCCAAGGTTTGCTGACCCGCATTCGCAGGTAATTTCTTGAACTCACGATTCTTAAGATTCAAACTAACGATGTGGTTACCTGCTGCACGACCGAATACCAAGAGGTCGAGTAATGAATTAGTACCTAAGCGGTTTGCGCCGTGCACAGAAACGCATGAGCACTCGCCAATGGCATACAAACCATGAACGACTTCATTGTGTTTGCCATTTGCTGGAACAACCACTTGACCATTGATATTGGTTGGAATACCACCCATCTGGTAATGAATCGTTGGCACAACAGGGATTGGCTCTTTAGTGACGTCAACGTTTGCGAAGTTCATACCGATTTCATAAACCGAAGGTAAACGCTTCATGATGGTCTCGGCACCAATGTGCGTCAAATCCAGCACAACATAGTCACCATTAGGGCCGCAACCGCGCCCCTCTTTGATTTCTTGATCCATACACCGAGATACGAAATCGCGTGGAGCCAAATCCTTATAGGTTGGCGCATAACGTTCCATGAAACGCTCGCCATCTTTATTACGCAAGATGCCACCTTCACCGCGGCAACCTTCAGTTAACAATACACCTGCCCCAGCTACACCTGTTGGGTGGAATTGCCAGAACTCCATATCTTCCAATGGGATACCTGCGCGAGCTGCAAGTCCCATACCGTCACCGGTATTAATAAAGGCATTAGTTGATGCATCCCAAATACGACCTGCACCACCAGTAGCCAACATCACAATCTTGGCTTCCAAGATGTATACCTGACCTGTTTCCATTTCAAGGGCAGTAACACCAACCACATCACCCTCGTCATCACGGATCAAGTCGAGCGCTAACCACTCTACGAAGAAGTTCGTTTTAGCGCGGACGTTACGTTGATACAAGGTATGCAACATGGCGTGACCAGTGCGGTCAGCGGCAGCACAAGCACGTTGTACTGGTTTCTCGCCGTAGTTTGCGGTGTGACCGCCAAATGGACGCTGATAAATCGTGCCGTCTGGATTGCGATCGAAAGGCATACCGAAATGCTCTAACTCATAAACCACTTTTGGAGCTTCACGGCACATGAACTCGATCACGTCCTGGTCACCTAACCAGTCAGATCCTTTGATGGTGTCATAAAAGTGATAGTGCCAATTGTCTTCACTCATGTTACCCAATGAAGCACCAATACCACCTTGCGCAGCTACTGTATGTGAACGGGTTGGGAAGACTTTAGTTAATACCGCCACATTGAGGCCAGCTTCCGCTAACTGTAATGAAGCACGCATACCCGAGCCACCCGCCCCAATAATGACCGCATCAAAACGGCGGCGTGGCAATGATTTTTGAATCGCAGTCATCGAATTACACTTTCCACAAAATTTGAACGGCATAAGCCGCACAGGCTACGAGATACAGAACGGTCAACACTTGCAGTGTCAAACGAATACTGACGGGCTTGATGTAATCCATCCAGATGTCACGCACGCCAATCCAAGCGTGATAGAACAAGCTAAAGAAAGCCAAAAAAGTCAGCAACTTCATGAACTGATTACTAAACAGACCAGCCCAACCCTCGTAGCTAGCACTACCAGTTAAGCAGTAGTCGACTAGCAAGACAACCGTAAATACCACCATCACAATCGCAGTGACGCGTTGGATGATCCATTCTTTAAGTCCGTAATGAGCACCAACTACTAAGCGCTTTGGTCCAATTTGATAAATAGGCATGAAATTTCCTTAAATAATGAGCGCTTAGTACAAGTCAAATAATTTGAGACCCACTACAGCAGTGAGAGCGATACCAAGCACCAACACGATGATGGCGGAACGATTGGACTCAGACTTCTCTACGCCGATTTCTAAATCGAGCAAGAGGTAGCGAATACCAGCACAGAAATGATGTAAGAAAGACCAGATCAAACCGAGGCAAATGATTTTTACCAAGATGTTGCTGGTGAATGCTTGAAATTTCTGATAGCTCACCTCAGAAGCCAGACTTTGGTCGAAGAGGTACAAAATGAATGGCAACAAGAGGAATAAGGCTGCCCCACTAATACGGTGAAGGATGGAGACTTTTCCGGCCCAAGGCAGGCGATATTTAATCAACTGGGCCAGACCAATATTGCGATAAACCTGTCGATCTTTTTTTACATTTTGCTGTGCTTCAACCATGGGTAATCTCTATCTTTAGGTGGAGGTTCAGTTTGATTTTGTTGTGTCGCAACATATTCTATTGGAAACCTTGAGGCTATTGGGGGTTTTTAAGGGTTTATAGGGGTTTAAAGGGGGTTTTACGGATAAGTTCAGTTCAATTTGTTTTCGTAATGTTGCTCAGCGGTGTCGTATCTTGCGTGTCTAATTTCTACTGGTTTACTGCCATATGTGAACGCCACCCGCTCTACCGAAAGCAATGGGGCGCCTACTGCCAATTGGAGGTGCTTAGCCAGAGTCTCATCGGCCGCAATTGCTTTGATTTTTTCCTCAGCGCGCACCATGTGAGTAGCGTACTGGCTCTCATATAGAGCGTAGACTGGCCCATGCCATTCATTCAGAGTATCCAGATTTAAATCTTTAAAGCGCGCTCCAGGCAGCCAAATCTCTTCATAAACAATGGCTTGCCCAGCAAAACTCTGAACACGATCAATGTAAATGACGGTGTCACCTGCCTTTAATTTCAGCAAACTGGCGACGTAGGCGCTTGCCTTAGTCTGCTGGCAAACCAAGAATCGGCTAGTGAGATGAAATTTCTCGCCAGAATCAGGCGCCAAGCGTAAGAATCGATATTGCCAATCGTCTTCTTGGTGGGTGGCTACATAAGTGCCCTTACCCTGACGTCTCACCAATAAATTTTGTGCAGCCAGCTCATCAATCGCCTTGCGAACCGTGCCCTGACTGACGGCATAGCGGGCCGCTAACTCCATTTCACTGGGAATAACCTCCCCCGGCAGCCACTCAGAGGCTTGCAAGCTAGCCAAAATCATTGCCTTTATCTGTTCGTACAGAGGGCTAAAAGAGGCAATCGGCAAATTTACTTCTGACAAATCGGCTCCAGCAGAAAGCAATTGGATAAAATTAAGTGTAATTCTAGTCTTGTATAAGACATCTTTGACAGTGTAAAGCGAAAGTTCCTACACTTGAATGGATAATAGAAAAGTTTCCTTAATTAACCTCTTAACCATCCTCTGGAGTTATTAGTAATGGCAAAAGCCCCAATGCGTGTCGCCGTAACCGGTGCAGCCGGTCAAATCGGATATTCCCTTTTATTCCGCATCGCCAATGGCGACCTTTTGGGCAAGGATCAGCCCGTCATTCTGCAATTACTTGAAATTCCAGACGAAAAAGCGCAAAAAGCATTGGGTGGCGTGATCATGGAGCTCGAAGATTGTGCATTCCCACTCTTGGCTGGCGTTACCGCTCACTCTGACCCCTTGACCGCATTTAAAGAGATTGATGTCGCCCTATTGGTTGGCGCACGTCCCCGCGGTCCCGGCATGGAACGCAAAGATCTGCTCTCCGCTAACGCACAGATCTTCACTGCCCAAGGTAAAGCACTCAATGCAGTTGCCAAAAAGACTGTCAAGGTATTGGTGGTTGGCAACCCAGCAAACACGAACGCTTACATCGCCATGAAATCTGCACCAGATATTCCTGCGAAAAACTTTACCGCGATGTTGCGCCTTGATCACAACCGCGCGCTCTCGCAATTGGCGACTAAATTAAATAAACCCGTTGCTGGCATTGAGAAGCTAGTCGTTTGGGGTAATCACAGCCCAACCATGTACCCTGACTATCGCTTTGCAACGGTTGACGGCAAGTCAGTGAAGGACTCCATCAACGATGCAGCATGGAATAAAGATGTCTTTATTCCTACTGTGGGTAAGCGTGGTGCGGCGATTATTGATGCACGCGGTCTCTCTTCTGCAGCTTCCGCAGCCAATGCGGCAATTGACCACGTTCATGATTGGGTGCTCGGAACCAATGGCAAATGGGTCACCATGGGAATTGCCTCTAAAGGTGAATACGGCATCCCAGCTGAAGTGATTTATGGCTTCCCAGTGACATGTGAAAACGGCGAGTACAAAATGGTCGAAGGTTTAGAGATCGATGAGTTCTCACGCGAGCGCATGAATCACACCTTAAATGAATTGCTTGAAGAGCAAGCAGGCGTTAAGCACTTGCTTTCTTAATCCTCTTAGGAAAATACATGAACAAATCTCTTCTGTCCTTAAGCTTTGTATTTGCCGCCCTCATTGGCGTTACAAATGTGAGCGCTAGTGAAGAAGTATTTACGTGGACTTGCAGCGAGAGTAAGCAATTCAAAACAACTGGCACTCTCGAGAAAGTTCGTCTGACTTGGGAAGCCAAGACTTACGACTTGAATCGTCAAACCTCATTGCCAGGTAGCTTGCGTTACAAGAACACTGACACTGGTCATGACCTGGTAGTGCTTGGCAATAAAGCCATGTTATTTAATATCAAGACGGGTAATCGCTTAGCTGATTTCTGCCAAACAGCAGAAATGAAATCTGGCAAATTGCCCCATTTGTTTGCTGGTGCAGAGCCTTTTGTTCAGAACTAAGTTTTAATAGCATCAAATAAAAAAACCGAGAGATCCTCGGCTTTTTTCTTTTTTATTACTCGGTTGATATCTTCGAGTTTGTTGTAACTGCTTAATGAAAGAGTGGTTGCTGTGTTGGCGTATCTTCCGGCATCTCTGCATGCACGGCTTCACCAGATCGATCTGGAAAAAGAGGCGCGCCGCAATCGTCGCAGAGCTCTGGGTCAAATAGCATCGCATGACGAAATACATCTTCTACTCCTGCATCATGCAAGGCATCACAGATTTTTTTAATCGGGCTCTCGTCATCCGATAAATCATTTAAGGCATCACTCGCCACACTCTCACGATCATATAAAGGCCAAATCACACCATACATAATTTCGGAAGAACCCTTGACGCTAAAAGAGATACGGTATTCATCGGCTTGCTCTTCACCAAAGGCACCAACCACGCAAGATAAGCCAGCAGGCAAGATGCCTAGCGTGCTTTCGAGGAAATTAACGCCTGCACGAATACTTAATGGCCGCACATGTTTATCTGCCAAACGGCAGTTAGTAAAGTAAGCCTCCGGTAACAAGAGCTCAAACTCACATCCAGGCAGCATTGCTGCGAGTGGCTCTTGCATCGCGTTTTGCCAGCCAATGAGACTGACACCACGCTCCTGTCTTGCCGGCGATTCTTCTTGCCATTTAAAAATGGGTGATCCGCTAGGCGCACTCAGTGCAGCAATAATGAAACGCGGATCAGCCAGAACTGCAATCGTCTCCGACATATCGCGCAACTCGAGTTTGACATCCTTGCCAGAGATGGCCGCAGTCGCCAATGCTTCTGTTAACACACGTGTTTGGCAATGAGAATGTGGCATTTGATCAATGCTGTAGAGCCAAGGAACAATTGCTAAACGCGTATCGGTAGCAGCGATTGAGGCGTTTAATGCGCCAGCAGTCGCTTCAATAATGCTCGATGGCAAAGGACCCGAAGGAATTTGATAGCGGGTATGCGCAACGATGGGCATAGCCAATAACAACACATCCCACTCCTGGCCTTCGTGCTCCATCTTGAGGGACTCAGCAAGCGTTTCAGCGATATCCGCTAGGACTTCAAACGCTACGGTATTGATACGAAAGGTTTGATCCAAGGCGGCATCAATCACATTTTGGTTTTGACTTTTAAGCAAACGCATCAAGCGCACATTCAAGCGCTCCTCCCAAAAACGATCTTCAATCTGACTGCCTGAAGCGGCTAGAGAAATAGCATCGGCCACCAGCTTTTCTACTTCTGGTGAACTGCGTTGAGAAGGTTTAGTGCGATGTACGGCCATTATTTTTTCTCTGCCCGTCTAAAAATGGGTTTATCTAGCTTAGATTCTGCAGCATAGTATTTATAACCATCCAAATTGAAACCTTTTAAATCTGCCGGATCGGTAATACGATTCTCCACCACATACCTAGCCATTAAGCCGCGAGCACGCTTCGCATAAAAAGAAATAATCTTGTACTTACCGTCTTTGCCATCCTGAAAGACGGGGGCTATCACCTGGCAACCCAACTCTTTGGGCTGCAAGACCTTGAAGTACTCTTCAGAAGCCAAGTTCAGTAAAACGGGCTTCTTTTGCTGATCCAAAATCTGCTTTAGAGAATCTGTCACCCTGCTGCCCCAAAAGGCATACAGATCTTTTCCCCTGGCATTCTTAAAAGCGGTGCCCATTTCCAGGCGGTAGGCTTGCATCAAGTCAAGCGGCCTTAAGGCGCCATACAAGCCAGACAAAATACGAATGTGGTCTTGGGCAAAATCGACCGCCTTGGCGTTCAGCGTTTTGACATCAAAACCATCATAAACATCGCCATCGAATGCATAGATCGCTGGCTTGCTATTTTCAGCCGTGAATTTTTTAGACCAATCTCGATAGCGCCCCACATTTAAGGTAGCCAGTTGGTCAGACAAACCCATCAGTTTGGCGACGTCCTGAGGGGCTAACTTCTGGAGTTCGGCAATCAACTTAGCAGAATCTGAGACAAACTCAGGCAAGGTGGGCGCCTTGACCTTGACAGGGGTCTTGTAATCTAAGGATTTAGCGGGAGAAAGTACGATCAACATGGCACAATTTGTATATGTATTTCTACCATTCTAGCGATTACCGGATTTATGAGCACAAAAGCGCTTTCGCGATCACCTAACCACTCTCTATTGACTATATGAGCTCGCAAGACATTACCCCTTCCACCCCATCGTTTCCAAGCCGACTTCCGAATGTTGGTACAACGATTTTTACGGTGATGTCTGCGCTTGCCACCAAACATCAGGCTATTAATTTAGGTCAAGGCTTTCCGGACTTTCCCTGCGATCGCAATTTAATTGCCAAAGTGAATGGGGCGATGCTGGCTGATCATAATCAATATCCACCCATGATTGGGATTCCAGATTTACGCAATGGTATCCAACAGAAGATTCAAAACTTATATGGCCATCGATATGATGCTGAATCTGAAATCACTATCACTGCTGGTGGCACACAAGGAATTCTGACAAGCATTCTGGCTTGCGTGAGCCCTGGTGATGAAGTCGTCATCATCGAGCCTGCTTACGATAGCTATAGGCCTTCGATTGAATTAGCCGGTGGCAAAACGATTGCGGTTTCTCTAGAGGCAGTACGTGATGCTAATGGACAGGTTGCTTCATACAACATCCCATGGGATGCACTGCAAAAAGCAATCAATCCTCAGACTCGACTGCTGATGATCAATTCGCCGCATAACCCCACTGGCATGGTGTGGCAGAAGGCTGATTTAGATCGTCTAGCAAGCTTGTTACAGAACACCTCAACTCTTGTCTTGAGTGATGAAGTCTATGAACACATGGTCTACGATGGCGCTCACCATCATAGTGTTGCCTCCCATCCTGAATTAGCTGCACGAAGTTTTTTAATCTCCAGTTTTGGTAAGACCTATCACGTCACTGGCTGGAAGGTAGGCTATGTCGCAGCACCCGCCCCACTGACAGCAGAGTTTCGCAAGGTTCATCAGTTCAATGTCTTCACTGTGAACACACCCATGCAATACGGTTTAGCTTCATACCTCTCCGAGGCATCGCATTACTTGAACCTTCCTGCTTTTTATCAAGCCAAGCGAGATTTTTTCAAAGCAGGACTAGAGAAAACAAAATTCAAGTTACTACCAACACCGGGGACTTACTTTCAATGCGTTGATTACACGGCACTGAATATCCCTGAAGCTAAATTACCAGAAGCTGAATTTTGCAAATGGTTAACTACTGAAGTTGGTGTTGCTGCCATTCCAGTTTCGGCATTTTATGAACAGCCTACGGAGTCAGGCGTCATTCGTTTTTGCTTTGCTAAGCAAGAGCAAACCTTATCTACTGCCTTAGAACGTTTACAAGCCTTATAAAAATCAAGGGAAGATCCATGACAATCAAGAAATCAAACGCCGCAAAAAAGGTAATTGATGTATACAGTTGGCCAACTCCCAATGGCCATAAAGTGCACATCATGCTAGAGGAATGTGGCTATCGCTTAGGTCGTGATTGGATTGCGCACCCAATTGATATTGGCGCTGGCGATCAATTTACCCCTGATTTTTTAAAAATCAGCCCTAACAATAAAATCCCTGCATTAGTTGATCCCTACGGTCCAGATGGCAAGCCCATCAGCATCTTTGAGTCCGGCGCCATCTTGCTTTACCTAGCCAGTAAGACTGGCAAGTTCTTACCCAAGACCATTCGTGGCAAATACGATGTCTTGCAATGGCTCATGTTCCAGATGGGTGGTCTAGGCCCTATGCTTGGCCAAAACCACCACTTTCGCTTGTATGCCCCTGAGAAAATTGAATATGCCATCAATCGCTATACCAATGAGGCAAAGCGTCTTTATGGGGTGCTAGATACTCAACTGAAAGATAATCCCTATATTGCCGGTAAAACGTATTCAATTGCTGATATCGCAATTTATCCTTGGACACGCAATTGGAAAAATCAGGGGATCGAGATCAACGATTACCCCAATTTCAAACGCTGGTTTGAGATGATTGGTAAACGGCCTGCTGTACAGCGCGGGTGTGAAGTACTCACTGCATTACGCAAACCTTTGCATGATGACAAGGCGAGAGAGCAGCTCTTTGGATCAACCCAGTATCAAAGAAGGAAATAAGATGAAGATTCAGTCGGTTGGTGTAATTGGTGCAGGGACCATGGGCAATGGCATTGCGCAAGTTTGCGCTGTTGCTGGTCTAAAGGTCGTCATGGTAGACATCAATGATGCTGCTGTTCAACGTGGCCTAGATCACATCAGCAAAAGTTTAGATCGGCTCATTAAAAAAGAAATGTTGACTGCAGATGCCAAAGAGGCTGCACTCAAAGGGATTCAAGGCAGCACCTCTTACGCTGACTTCAAAGGTCTTAGTCTCGTGATTGAAGCTGCTACTGAGAATCAAGCGATTAAAGAAAAAATTCTTAAGCAAGTCGACGAGATAGTGAGCAAGGACACCATCATTGCCACCAACACTTCATCGCTCTCTATCACTAAGCTGGCAGCCTTAGATTCCAACCCAACACGCTTTATCGGCATGCACTTCTTTAACCCGCCACCTTTGATGGCGTTAGTTGAGGTAATTCGTGGTCTGCAAACTAGCGACCAAACTCATGCCGCCATTATTGAAATGGCAAAACGCATTGGCAAAGAGCCTATAACCGTCAAGAACTCACCCGGCTTTGTCGTCAATCGCATCTTATTGCCAATGATTAACGAAGCGTTCTTCGTGCTGTCAGAGGGTTTAGCGAGTCCTGAAGATATAGATGCCGGCATGAAACTGGGCTGCAACCAACCGATAGGCCCACTGGCTTTAGCAGACTTGATTGGTTTGGATACTTGCCTCGCAGTCATGGAGGTGTATTTTGAAAACTTTAGTGATTCTAAATATCGCCCTTGCCCACTACTACGTGAGATGGTTGCCGCTGGTTATCTTGGTCGCAAAACCGGTCGCGGCGTTTACACCTACGATCAATAATTTTGATTGATTTATTTTTCATATCTTCATTTCTCTTAGCCTAAGCAAACTCCCGTGAACCCTTCTGCCAATCCTATTCCACCGCTCGTACTCAAACTTGGCTACGCGGGCTTGATTCCTTTTGTGGGTCTAGCACTATTAGTACAGCTGGCTCCAACTCCTTTGAATTATTTGAGTGCAGAGTCGCTGGCAGGCTATGGCGCAGTCATTACTTCCTTTATGGGTGCATTACATTGGGGCGCTAGTTTGCATACCTTAGGCAAGGCGCCTTCTGGTGACCGCTGGATAGACCGCAACGCTTGGGTTTGGGGTGTGATCCCTGCATTAGTAGCTTGGGTAGCCTTGCATATTTATATTCCGGTTGGCTTATTGATCATGGCATCAACCTTGGTCATTCAACGTAATATCGATCAGAATACTTACAACTACTATTTTTCAGATGAAGCAGCTCGTATGGCGTTCATGGCGATGCGCAATCGCTTAACGTATGTTGCTGCTGCTTGCCTAACTTGGGCAGCTATTGTGATTCTTTTCATCCAAGCCTAATGGAATGAGCGGTCTTTTTGATAGCACGCCACCTCCTCCTTTAGCGGAAGCACTCCGTCCAAAATCGATTGATGAGGTCATTGGACAGACTCATTTATTAACTGCGGGCAAACCACTTAACTTAGCCTTTGCCTCTGGTAAACCTCACTCCATGATTCTATGGGGGCCGCCTGGTGTTGGTAAAACAACGCTGGCCCGTTTATCTGCAAAAGCATTTGACCGTGAGTTCATTGCTATCTCCGCTGTATTGGCTGGCGTGAAGGAGATTCGTGAAGCAATTGAGCAAGCTCAACACAGTATGGCGCAATACGGCAAGCAAACGATTCTGTTCGTCGATGAGATTCATCGCTTTAATAAGAGCCAACAAGATGCGCTTTTGCCTCATGTTGAATCTGGTTTATTCACCTTCATTGGCGCCACTACCGAGAACCCCTCCTTTGAAGTGAACTCAGCACTGCTCTCTAGAGCGCAGGTTTATGTTCTGCAATCCTTAAGTGCTGATGAGCTTAAGAAACTATTTGAGCGCGCACATCAACATGCAATGCCTGATATTGAGTTTGATGCCACAGCAATTGATGCACTCATTCATAACGCCGATGGCGATGCCCGTCGCCTCCTCAACTTAGTCGAGCAAGTCCGCAATGCCGTGCTGACACCAGATTCCGATGTGAAGCTTGTTGATCAAGTCTTTATTGAAAACGCCTTGACTATGCAAGCGCGTCGCTTTGATAAGGGTGGTGATCAGTTTTACGACCAGATCTCTGCTCTGCATAAATCTGTCAGAGGCTCCGACCCTGATGCTGCGCTATATTGGTTCTGCCGTATGCTCGATGGTGGTGCTGATCCACGGTATTTAGCGCGGCGCATTATTCGTATGGCTTGGGAAGATATTGGCTTGGCTGATCCTCGTGCGATGCAACTGGCCAATGATGCCGCTCTCACCTTTGAAAGACTAGGATCGCCAGAGGGTGAACTCGCCCTAGGCCAAGCTGTGGTGTATTTGGCGGTAGCCTCTAAAAGTAATGCAAGCTATAAAGCATTTAATGCTGCGCGCGCCTACGTTGCTAATGACCAATCCAAATCTGTGCCCAATCATTTACGCAACGCACCCACCAAGCTGATGAAAGAACTCGGCCATGGTAAAGAGTACCGCTATGCGCATGATGAGCCACATGGCTATGCTGCCGGTGAATCCTACTTGCCCGAAGGCATGACACAACCCCATTGGTATGAACCGGTTGAGCGTGGCTTGGAAAGTCAAATTAAAGAAAAGATGGCTTTTTTACGTCAACTCGATGCTGAGCATCAAAAGAAGTAACTCTCGAGAGCGAAGACACAAATGAGCACTAAGATCCCCGCAACTTTTTACTATGACATTATTTCTCCATTTGCCTATTTGTATGTCAAACAAAGGCATCGTCTCGAGGATCAGCTCAATATCACCCCAGTACCCGTTTTACTCGGCGGCCTACTAAGAGCAACTGAGAACATAGGTCCAGGAGAAGTTGCTGCTAAGCGACCTCACACATATCAGTTTTGCATCTGGCAAGCAGAGCGACTCGGAATTCCTTTGCGCTTTCCAGAGCACCACCCTTTTCTGACTGTGGCACCGCAGCGCCTACTTTTACAAAAGCAAGCCGATTGGCAGATGGTAGAGCGGGCATTTGATTATGTTTGGATTGAAGGTAAAGATCCCAACCTTTCTTGGTCGGAATTTTGCCTTTACCTAGGCTTACCAGCAGATACTGAAAAACCCAACAGCCCTGAAATCAAAGCGCAATTAATGAGTAATGGTCTGCAAGCAAAAGCAGATGGTGCTTTTGGAGTTCCTACCTTAGTTGTGAATCAACATTGTTTTTGGGGTATTGATACGATTGACTGGGTACTTGACTACCTGAAAAGACCCGGCATGTTTGAGGAAGCCTCTTACGCCTATGCTGGAACCATCCCTAATGGCTTGCTTTCCTAGTGCAATCCCCCTGTAGTATTTGATTGCACAATACAATCAGCTTTATCAACCTGAACGAATTAAGGAGTCAATATGCGTCAATTATTTGCTAGTCTCATTCTCATCGCCAGTTGTTTTACAAGTCAAGCGGCAATTGCTGGGCCAAAGGTTGAATTTAAAACTACGCTAGGAAATTTTGTGGTGGAACTGGACGATGCCAAGGCGCCTAAGACTACTGCTAACTTTTTAAATTATGTGAAGAGTGGTTTTTATAACGGCACCATTTTTCATCGAGTCATTGATGGCTTCATGATTCAAGGTGGCGGCTTTACTCCTGACCTTGTACAAAAGCCAACCGATGCACCAGTAGCATCAGAGGCAAATAATGGCCTGAAAAATAATACTTACACCATTGCTATGGCTCGCACTTCAGATCCGGATTCTGCTACTGCACAGTTTTTTATTAATGTGAAAGATAATGAAAGCCTCAACTTCCCGAATGCGATGGGTAACGGTTATACCGTCTTTGGCAAGGTGATTTCTGGAACACAAACCATTGATGCCATTCGTAAAGTGCCAACTATGGTTGCGCCTGCACCACGCATGGGCAGAATGGCTGATGTCCCGACCAAAACAGTCGTGATTGAATCTGCCACCATTCTGAAATAAACAAACCAGTCGCCATGATTTTGCTCGATGATGCGCAAAGCACGGCGACTAATCCCACTAGTCGGTTTTATGAGGCTGCATCGCAATATTGGTGCGTATTCCCTAGTGAGAATCAAGCCGATGATCACAAGGCTATTGAAAATTGTTTAAGTGAAATATCCCATGCACTTAGCAAAGGAGAGTATGTGGTTGCTGCCTTTGCTTATGAGATGGGCAGGCTGATCCACAAATTACCCTATCGAAAGACTACGGGTGACCCTCACCCCCTGATTGAAGCTTGGTCTTTTCAAGATTTCAAAAAACTGTCTAAAGAGCATATTGATCAAGTCATTTCTCAAAAATTAAGTCAGCTGCAAGAGTCTGCAAGAATGGCTGGAGTCTTAGATATTCAGGAATCCATCACTGAAAAACAATTTTCTACGGATCTTGCAAAGATTCAGGAATACATCCGTGATGGCGATACCTATCAAATTAATCATACCTACCGCATTACCGGGAAAACTTATGGGGCACCGCTAGCGCTCTACAGTTGCTTACGTGAGCGCCAGCCTGGGAGATTTGGTGCCTATATTGAACAAGGCTCACATTACCTTTTGTCACAGTCACCTGAGCTCTTTATTGAGCGCAAAGGTGACATACTCAAAGCGATGCCCATGAAAGGGACTGCAAGCGCACTATCGCAAGCTGCTAGTGCTTTGTCAGATGATCCTAAAAATCAGGCAGAGAATGTGATGATTGTTGATCTCTTGCGCAATGATCTCAGTCGCCTCTCTCTACCAAACACAGTGACAGTTCCCAACTTATTTGCAGTAGCAAGGCACGGCGATGTATTGCAGATGACCTCTACTGTGCAAGGTCAAGTAAAGCCCGCTATCGGGCTGAGCGATATATTGCATGCCATCTTTCCGTGTGGATCAGTCACAGGCGCACCTAAAAAACGTAGCATGGAAATTATTCAAGAGCTTGAGCCCGAAGATCGTGGTTATTACTGTGGCGCCTTAGGCTGGCTAGATCCAAGTGGTGACTTTGCCTTTAGTGTGCCTATTAGAACTGTAGAGATTGAAGAAGATCATCTATCTCATGCCGCTACTTTTACTTTGGGAGTGGGCGCGGGCATCACGATTGATTCTGAGGCTCAACAAGAATGGCAAGAATGCCGTATCAAGTCTGCTTTCTTAATGAATCTTCCAAGCGCTACGGGATTATTTGAAACGATTGCTATAGCACAGGGTAAGCCAAAACGATTAGAGCAACATTTAGATCGTATGCAAGCCTCAGCTTCTGCTTTGGGCATTCCCTTCAAGAGAGGCAATGCAACAGAAACAGTTTTAAATGCCTGTGCATCTCTTGATCAGCATTCTCTTTTGAGATTACGACTCGATCTCGCCGCCAATGGCGCACTCTCTATTACTTCTGCTGCGCTTGATGCGCTAGAAGGGCCAGTCAAAATTTTCTGGGCTCAAGATATCCTATCCTCAGAATGCACCATGTTCTCCGGGAATGCCTTATTACGCCACAAGATCAGCCATCGCATTCTTTACGATGCTGCTTGGCAAACGGCAGTCAAACTCGGTGGCTTTGATGCCTTATTTGTAAATGAACAGGGCTTTGTTACTGAAGGCGGCAGAACGAGCATTTTTATTAAACCCAAAGATCATTCAGAGTGGCTCACTCCTCCAGTATCTGCAGGACTATTGCCCGGAGTAATGCGTGCCGCCCTGCTGGACAATCCTCAAATTAATGCCCGTGAAGCCAACCTGACTATTAAAGATGTTTCAATGGCTGATGAGATTATGCTTAGCAATGCCTTGCGAGGCACTCTCAAGGCCCACTTTTAGAAAGTCTGCATGAAGTATTGTTCCAACTGCGCTGCGACCCTGACGGTCAAAATTCCGGCGGATGATTCTCGTGAGCGTCATGTATGCGAAGCCTGCGGGAGCATACATTATCAGAACCCCAGAAATGTCGTGGGTAGCATTCCGGTTTATGGCAAGCAAGTATTGCTATGCCGTCGTGCGATTGAACCACGCCATGGCTTCTGGACCCTTCCCGCTGGCTTTATGGAATTAGGCGAAAGTACGAGCCATGGCGCCATCAGAGAGACTCTTGAAGAGGCTGGCGCTGTGGTTGAAGTGGGCCCACTGTATTCTTTACTCAATGTGCCACATGCCGAACAAGTCCATTTGTTTTATCTTGCCACCATGACTTCACCAGAATTTTCTGCTGGCGAAGAAAGTCTTGAAGTGGCACTCTTTCATGAACATGAAATTCCGTGGAGTGAGTTAGCCTTCCCAACAGTGAAACAAACCTTAGAGTGGTTTTTTGCTGATCGCGCTGCTGGCATATTGAATGGTGAGTTTCATGTGCGCAGTCGTGATGTGTTGCCTTCAGAGAGAATTTGATTACGCCACATGAGTCAAATTACTTGGCTAGGACCACACAACTCCTTTCCAAACCCGCTACTAACGCCAGATCCTGACCCGAGCGTTCCGGGGCTCATTGCAGTGAGTGAGCGTATTTATCCAGATCAATTACTGCAAGCTTATCAACTCGGTATTTTTCCTTGGTACTCCGATGAGCAACCCGTCTTATGGTGGTCACCTGATCCGCGGATGGTTTTAAAGCCTGGCCATTTCAAGTGCAGCGAGTCTTTAAGAAAAAGTATTCGCCTATTTTGTCAGAATACGCATAGTCAATTATTGGTGGATGCCGATTTTGGTGCTGTGATTCGGGCTTGTGCCACTAGCTCTCGAAAAGACCAGGATGGCACTTGGATCACCCATGAAATCATGGATGCATACACTACCATTCATGAGCAAGGTCATGCCCATAGCATTGCCCTAGTCGAACAAGGTGAGTTGGTTGGCGGCTTGTATTGCGTAGCTTTAGGCGGGATGGTGTTTGGCGAGTCGATGTTTAGTCGTAAAGCCAACGCCTCCAAAATAGCATTGGCTGCCTTAAGCGCTTGGTGCATCCAAAATGAAGTAGCCATGATTGACTGCCAACAAGAAACCACCCACTTAAGCTCTTTGGGGGCTGCGCCAATATCCAGGGCTGTATTCTTAGGACAACTGCAAATATCTTTAAATCAAACTAATATTGATAAACCTTGGACCTTTGATAAAAACATCCTAACTCACTGGCTATGACCCGGCTCAAAGAACTTCCCCTCACCGCCCTCCAGTTTTATGCAACTGCACCTTATCCATGCAGCTATCTGCCTAATAAAACTGCGCGCTCCCAAGTAGCCACGCCCTCACACCTGATTCATGCAGATGTCTATAACGAACTATTAAATGCAGGCTTTCGTCGCAGCGGCTTATATACCTATCGCCCTTATTGCGATGAATGCAAAGCCTGTATCGCCACCCGTATCTTAGTGAATCCATTTACGCCAACACGCAGTCAACGGCGTGCCTGGAAAAAGCATGCAGGTCTACAAGCGTTTGTTTTGAACCTAGGTTATCAAGAGGAACATTACCAACTCTATCAACGCTATCAAAATGAACGCCATGCTGGTGGTGATATGGATAACGATGACCAAGATCAATACATGCAATTTTTATTGCAAAGTCGAGTTAACTCTCGCATCGTTGAATTTAGAGATGGTCCTCACGATCCACACCCCGGACGTCTGCGCATGGTGAGCATGATTGACATCTTGGAACAAGGCATCTCCTCGGTATATACCTTCTACGATACTGCCGATAGCTCTGCTAGCTTTGGTAATTACAGCATTCTGTGGCAAATCGAACAGGCTCGGATACTCAACCTACCTTATCTTTATCTTGGCTACTACATTCACGATAGCGAGAAGATGTCCTATAAGGCGAAATACCAACCCATGGAAGGCTTAATTGACGATCATTGGCAAGCCCTGACTGGTTCATAATATCTATTTATGATCGATCGCTATTCATTCTTGCGCCCCTGGCTCTTTTGCCTTGATCCAGAACAAGCCCACAATCTCACGTTGACGAATTTAGACCGTGCTCAACGCTGGGGTCTGCTAGAAAAGTTTCTGACTCAACCGCTTGCAGATCAACGTACATTGTGCGGTATTACCTTTCCCAATCCAGTGGGACTTGCTGCAGGCTTAGATAAAGATGGTAAGCATATTGATGCACTCGCTGCCCTGGGTTTTGGTTTTCTGGAGATCGGCACAGTGACTCCCCGCCCTCAGCCAGGAAATCCAAAACCGCGCATGTTTCGCTTGACGCAAGCTCAGGCCATTATTAATCGTATGGGCTTTAACAATGATGGTGTTGAGGCTTGCGTAGCAAGAGTTCGTCGCTCACGCTTTTGGCAAAGCGGTGGCGTTTTAGGTTTGAACATTGGCAAGAATGCCAGTACACCGATTGAAGATGCAGCTAGCGACTACGTATTAGCGATGGATGCTGTTTATGAAATTGCTACCTACATCACCGTGAATATCTCTTCGCCAAACACGCAAAATCTGCGTGCCCTGCAAGGCGAAGAAATGTTACGCGCCTTACTTGGCAGTTTGGATGAGGCTCGCAAGCGCTTGAGTGATCGCTTTGGTGTGCGTAAGCCACTCTTTTTGAAAATCGCACCCGATCTGGATCATGGCGATATCAATCTCATTGCTGACCTCTTAATAGAGTTTGGTATAGATGCCGTTATTGCTACCAACACCACCATTGCTCGCGATGCTGTGCAAGGAATGGAGCATGGTCAAGAAATGGGTGGCTTATCCGGTGCACCAGTTCGCATGGCATCCAACCTCGTCATCAAAGCACTCAAGGCAAGACTGGGCAATCAAGTGCCCATCATTGGCGTTGGCGGCATTTTGAGTGGTGCCGATGCTAAGGAAAAGATAGCGGCTGGGGCTAGTTTGGTTCAGGTCTATAGCGGCTTGATTTATCGTGGTCCAGACCTCGTCAATGAGTGCGCAAAAGCTTTAAGAAACCACTAAGCAGTCTTAGATGAATCATGGCTACCCCACATAGGGGTTATCGCCTTGATCCTTCGTATAATCTCATTTCATAATATGCAATATGGCATGAAATCGCTACAATCATTCCTATGAGCACAAGTAAAACTGTCAAAACCTCTAAAAATACCGGGGAAGTTGCTAAAACAGCGATCCAGGTGGTGGAGCGCATGATGAATTTGCTCGATGCCCTAGCGGTTCATGAAGAATCTAGCAGCCTTAAAAACTTGGCTGCGGAAACGGGCTTACACCCCTCCACAGCCCACCGCATCTTAAATGACATGGTTGCCTGCCGATTGGTTGAGCGTGGCGATGGTGGCACCTATCGCCTTGGCTTAAAGCTCTTGGAGCTGGGTAATCTAGTGAAAGCAAGATTATCGGTTCGTGAAGCTGCTCAAGTACCGATGCGCACCCTACACAAACTCACCGGCGAAACAGTCAATCTCTCGGTTCGCCAAGGCGATGAGATTGTTTATATTGATCGTGCCTACAGCGAGCGTTCAGGCATGCAGGTGGTTCGTGCCATTGGTGGACGCGCCCCTCTCCATCTCACCTCTGTTGGCAAACTATTCCTAGCCAGTGATGACGCCAATCAAGTACGGGCCTACGTTACTCGCACGGGTCTCTCAGGTCACACTCGCAACAGCATTACGGATTTAGCTAAACTCGAGTCCGAACTCAATCACGTTCGCAGAGTGGGTAGTGCAAGGGATGATGAAGAATTAGAGCTTGGTGTGAGCTGTCTTGCTGCTGCCATCCTGGATGACACTGGTAAATTGGTTGCCGGTTTATCACTCAGCGCCCCAACCGATCGTATTCAAGCAGATTGGCTCAGATCATTACAGGACACTGCTCTACAAATCTCCAAGGGCATGGGCTTTAAGCCTAAGTCTGCCGAGCCAGGCTCCTCCGCCTAGTCAGCCCAACTTACATTAAGCGACGAATGGGTTGCGTGCCAGAAGGCATGCGCTCATACCAGTCACGCACACGCACTGCATCAGCAAAACGGGATTGTGTTCCTACAGAATCCAGGAACACCAATAATAGCGGGGTGTTGTTCACACGCGCTTGCATCACTAAACATTTTCCAGCGGCATTAATGAAACCTGTTTTTTGCAAACCAATATCCATGTCGCCAGAACGCACTAGTCGATTCGTATTTAAGAACTTTTGGGGGCGCTTTGCGATCACCATCGTTAAATCTGGCCAAGTGGAATATTCACGAATTAACTTATATTGATATGCTGCATTGAGCATGCGAGTTAAATCTTCAGCAGTCGCCACGTTCTCACTAAGTAAGCCTGTGGGATCGGCAAAATAAGAATGCTCCATACCCAGTTCTCTAGACTTCCGATTCATGGCATCCACAAAGGCTGTGATACCGCCTGGGTAATTTCTACCCAAGGTATAGGCAGCGCGGTTTTCAGAGGACATCAACGCTAACAACAAGGCTTCTTGACGCGTCAGAACGGTGCCTGCAGCTAGACGTGAAGTGCGATAGATATGCACATCATCTGCATTAATCACCAGGGTTTCATCAAGAGGTAACTTGGAGTCGAGTACCACCATGGCGGTCATCAACTTCGTGATGGATGCAATTGGCAAGCTCACGGTAGGATTCTTTTCGAAGTAAACCTCTTTGGTATCTTGATTGACTACCATAGCTACGCTGGACTTCAGGCTGAGATCATCATGCTGACCACGCAAACCTAGCGCAGTAGCCAGTGATGGGGGTCCAGCAACTGCTGGTGCAGTAGAACGCGTCACAGTAACGCGAACAGTCTTAGGCCTCTTAGGAGACTTCACCACTACTTTAGTAGTTTTGGTTTGGGCTTGAGTTTGCTTTTCTTTGTCTTTACTGGCGGCAATAGCTGGCGCAACACCAAGTGCCCCATAACCGAAAATCAAGGCTAAGACAAAGAGCCAAAAACGATTTAAATGCATCCCAAAAATACCTTCCAAAACTTTAAACATACGGAATGATAATTAATTTCCAAAAGGGAGTCGGATTTCTGCGCCCCATCTTGGTTAACCCCCCAATCTACCCCTCTTGAGCCCCTACTCTGCAATAGTCGCTACCGTGTTCGCCTGACGCTGATTCACCAGCACTACGCCAGTCATTGTCAAACAGAGGCCCAGAGCCATCAGGAGTGTGAATGGCTCATCAAACAAGAGCCACGCCATCAATGCAGTTGTCGGGGGGGTTAGATAGAGCAAACTCGTGACTTTGGTTGCCGCCCCTTTACGGATCATCATGAATAACAAGCTAATGGAGCCAATCGATAAAGGAAAGATAGCCCATAACAAAGCAGCCACTACAGAGGCATTCCAAACCATGACGCCTGTTTCAAAGAAATACATGCAAAAGAAACACAGCACAGCTGAAACACCAAACTGAATAGAAGATCCAGCGCGAAGATCAAATACTGGGCAGTATTTTTTCTGATAAAGAGTTCCAAAGGTGATCGAGAGTAATGCTGTAAACGCCAGCAGATAGCTAGCCAAAGGGATATGGGCAAAGCCAATCTTTTCAGCCACGACTAAGGCAACGCCTGCAAAACCAAAGCAGAGGCCAATCCATTGACGTGGCGTCACTGTCTCTGAAATCCAAGCAGCAAACCAGGCGGTCAAAATCGGTTGCAGACCAACGATGATTGCCGCCAAACCTGCAGTCATTCCAAGGCGGACTGCAAACCAGACTCCTAATAGATAGCCAAACTGTAAAAGTATTCCTGCGATAGCGATATGCTTGATTTGCGACCGGCTAGGCCAAGAGATGCGCCACAGAAGGCTCAAAGCAGTCATTGCGGCAATCACACCCACAAAGCGCCAAAATAGGAAGGTGGCAGGCTCTACATAAGGCATAGCCAAACGTGCAATCACAAACCCCGTACTCCAAATTAATACAAAAATGGGTGCAATGACGTTGTCTATACCGAGCTTCATGGATAACTTACTGAAAATATTGAGATTTTTGTCTAATCCACGATTTTAGGCTTTTTCTAAAAGCCATCAGCGGTTCTCAAGGAGGCTAAAACCTTGGGTTATGATGCTTTTCACTATTTAAGCCATTTAATTAAGCAAAAATCAGCTATTGACCCTTCAGGTCAGCAAGATCATAGTAGTAAGAGTGCACCCAAAGAAAGAGGCAAAGATGAACTTAACGCCAGAACAAATCGCAGCGGCACAAAAAGCCAATTTAGAAACCTTGACTGGCCTCACAAATCAAGCCCTCCAAAGTATCGAGAAATTAGTTGAGCTCAATTTAGCCATTGCTAAACAAAGCTTGAGTGATAGCGTGAACAATGCCAAGAAAGCATTAGAAGTAAAAGATATTCAGCAACTGCTTGCCCATCAAGCTGAAACCGTTCAGCCGATCGCAGAAAAAATTATTTCTTATAGTCACCATTTGTATAAATTGGCTCATGAAACTCAAGATAACTTTACCAAGTCTGCGGAAAAAGAATTTTCTGCTGGCCAAAAGAGAATGGATGCCTTAGTTGAAGAGTGGGCTAAAAATACACCCGCAGGTTCTGATACTGCCGTTCAAACAATCAAACAAGCCATTGCTTCTGCAAATCAGGTTTTTGAAACTAGTCATAAAGCGGTAAAGCATGCTGTTGATGTTGCACAAGCCAATCTCAATACCGCTGCCGATACCGTAACAAAAACTGTAAGTTCTGCTGGTAAGACATCGAAGAAAAAATAATTACTGTTTCACTCTTGTAATCAAAAAGCCCCAAATGATAGGGGCTTTTTTATGATGATCTTTATTCAGCAGTAGCCCCAGACTGCTTAACCAGAAGCTCCCAGTAAGGAATTTCCTTCTTAATGAATGCGGCAAATTGCTCGGGAGATTGCTCACCGTTTAAAGAGCCCATTTTAGAAAGGCTTTCCGCCACCTCTGCTGAAGCTAATACTTTATTGATTTCTTTATTCAGAGTATTGACTAAGGGAGTTGGCGTTTTTGTTGGGACAAATATGCCGTACCAATTCTCAACAACAAATTTAGGGTACCCAAGCTCCTTCATTGTAGGTACGTCTGGTAAGTTTTTCGCCCTGACCGCTCCAGTCGTTGCAAGCGCCCTAACCTTGCCACTATTAAGATGAGGAACCATGGCTCCCGTTGACTCAAATGCCATTGGCACCTGTCCAGCCAAGACGTCGGCAATGGCCGGTCCGGATCCTCTATAGGGAATGTGCGTCATATCCAGCTTTTGCTCAAGCTTAAGTAACTCACCTAAGAGATGGTGAGTACTCCCACTACCAGGAGATGCAAAGCTGTATTTACCCGGTTCCTTTTTAATCAAAGCAATCAGCTCAGAAACTGAATTAGCAGACACAGAAGAATTGATATACAAAACCATAGGCACGGCAGCTACCTCGGCTACAGGTCTTAAGCTCACAATCGGGTCATTACGCAGTTTATATAAATTCCGATTAATGACAACACCAGTGCTATTTCCCAGTAATAGAGTACAGCCATCGCCAGTAGCACTACTCACAAACTCAGTGCCAATGTTGCCGCTAGCACCAGTTTTATTTTCCACAATCACACTGACGTTTAATTGTTTAGATAGTCCAGGAACTAACATTCTTGCGAGAACGTCACTGGCTCCTCCTGGCGGATAAGGAGAAATGATTTTGATCACAGGGCATGGATACTGGGCATAGGTTAAAGGGGCGCTGAATCCAAAGCAGATCAAGCCAACAATTTGTATTAAGTTTCTTTTAGCAATATATATAGTGTTCATATGGGGCCTAACTTTTTAACATCTGCTCATAATTAAATTGCTGATCAACTTCAATAATCGACTGCCCTGATCTTAGTGCTTCGACCATTGCCAACTCTTTCATGGCAATAGCATCCGCCTCATCCAATACCGTATTGATCTTAGCTGCAGGGATTGCTACGAGGCCATTGACATCCGCCACAATCACGTCACCCGGTAAAACAGATATGTTTCCAACTCTAATGGGGATATTCCAAGCCTCTTGAACAATGCGACCTCGGGCAGTAATCGGAACCGTACCTCGGGCATGAACCGGAAATCCAAATTCTTCACACGTATCGACATCACGGACTGCACCATCAACTACTACACCAGAGATCTTTTTTTGCAGCGCTCCCATTGAGAGAATCTCACCCCAGCAGTTGTTGTTCAGATCCCCACGGTTGTCAATCACAATGACATCCCCAGGCGATGCCGAAAAGATGGCATCAACCCCGAGATGCGCCTTACTTTGTGCAGCACCTGCAGAAATCATACGGATCGTAATTGCCCTACCAATTACTTTGGTCTTACCCCATTGAGGAACAATGCCAATTACCGCAGCTGCAATTCCCAACTTATCCATTGCATCACTTAAATTTGAGGTTGCTAATTTTTCTAGCCGTCCTCTGTATAGCCGATCAAACTCCTCGGATGTCATCATATCCTCACTTATTTTGGAATTCTGTTATTGATTCTGGAAAATACCTGACGTGCATTACCTTCAAAAATCATTTCCTTCTCTTGATTGCTCAAGCCATCAACCGCATTGAGGTAACGACGGGTATCGTCAAAATAAAATCCGGTATCTGGATCAATATCTTTCACGGCTCCAAATGTTTCGGATGCAAATAGAATATTTTTGACTGGGATGACTTCAGTCAGCAGGTTGATCCCTGGCTGGTGATACACACAAGTATCAAAATAAATATTATTTAGCAGTTTTTGATTGATGTCAGGGATATCCATATCTTTCGCCAGCCCTCGAAAGCGTCCCCAGTGATAGGGAACCGCTCCACCTCCATGGGGAATTAAGAAACGCAACTGCGGAAACTGTGCGAACAAATCTGAAGTCAGACATTGCATAAAAGCGGTTGTATCAGCATTCAAGTAATGTGCACCAGTGGTATGAAAGCAATCGTTACAACTGGTGCTGACATGAATCATTGCTGGTACATCTAGGGCAATCATTTCTTGATAGATTGGATACCAATAGGGGTGACTTAAGGGCGGATCTCGCCAATGACCACCAGAAGGATCGGGGTTGAGATTAATACCCACAAATCCATATTCATTAACGCACTTGCGCATCTCCGGCAAGCAAGTACTGATATCCACTCCTGGCGACTGCGGCAACATTGCGGCACCTACAAAGTGCTTCGGGAAAAGCTGCGTCACTCGATAACAAAGTTCATTACAAAGGGCTGCCCATGTTGCCGAGGTATTAAAGTCACCAATATGGTGAGTCATAAAGCTCGCTTGGGGTGAGAAGATCGTGACATCAATGCCCCGCTCTCGCATTCGAGCGAGTTGATTTTCTTCGATAGACTCCCTAATTTCATCATCACTTATTTTTAAATCAGATACCTTGGGACCCAAATGCGGTGTACTTAAATTAGCGACTTGGGCATCTCGCCAAGCCTTTAATGCTTTTGGTGCCGTAGTGTAGTGGCCATGACAATCAATAATCATTTATTGCTTCCCTTTATAGAGTAACGGGTCGTTAATTCGGAGCCAAGCCTTGAATACCTGACCGTTGAATAAATAAATTGAGCCTACCAGTAGAGCTCATTTGATCTATAAAGTGATTCAAGTATTGAGCAGTTTCTTGACGTGCCAATGGTGTGCCCAAGGCCAGGTTTTCATATCCGATAACATCGGGCAATACTCTTGACCCCGGAACAGAGGAAGCTATTTCAAATAGAATTGCTTTATTGGTAGAGAAACCATCAATCTTCCCGCTTTTTAACCATTCAATTGCCTGTGTAGTTGAGCTTGTCTGTACCAAACTGGCATTAGGAATCAGCGATGGAAGCTCCGCTTGAGAATTGCTTCCCACACTGAAGCCAATATTGATATTCGAGCGATTGATATCTGCTAGAGAGCGGATACTACTGTGGGGACTCACCAAATACCCTTTCTCAATCCGAATGACTGTTTTGGAAAACTGAATATATTTAGCACGATCTTGGCTAGCATTCGTGAAGACTAAATCTAGCTCATTATTTTTTACAGCCAAAAGAACATCCGCATTCTTCTCAAACACCACAGGGGTGTAATTGACACCTAATTGAGTAGCGAGACTCTGCCCCAACTCATAGCCAATACCTCGGACCTGATTCGAACTATTGGCTGGCAGAATCGAGGTTGGCGAGCCTTTATATAAGCCCATTCGCAGACTTCCCTGCGGCGCAAGAATGTCCTTAGGCGATGAAGCGCAAGCAAGCAGCACCAAGCAAAACAGTGATGAGAGAATCAGCCTGCAACTTCGCCCAAATTTCATTATTTGACCCTGAATTAATCTGGCTGAATATTAGCTTCACGTACCAATTTTTCGTATCGCTTTCGTTCTGAATTTAAATATGCAATCAATTGAGCAGTGGTTCCTGGGCTGACCTCTCCTCCAACAGAACCCAATCGCTCTGTCATCTCTTTAGATTGCAATGCTTTTTCCACTTGGATATGGAGCGTCTTCACAATACTGGCTGGAGTCTTAGCGGGCGCAATTAAGCTGTACCAAACGGAAGCTTCAAAACCTGGGAAACCCGATTCTGCCACCGTAGGTATCTCCGGAAATAATGGGGAACGCTTTGCGCTCATGACAGCAACAATCTTGAGTTTGCCACTTTTGACATGAGGAGCCACTTCCAACATATTGACTGCAACCAAATCCAATTGACCCCCAATCAAATCAGTAATCGCAGGAGCGCCGCCTTTATAGGGCACGTGCTTTAAAGAAATCCCAGCAGCTTGCTCGAAAAATTTCATGGCCATATGAGGTGTTGCGCCATTACCTGGTGTTCCGTACGTAATGAAATCTGGATTCGCTTTTGCAGCCTTAATCAAATCAGATATTTTTTGATACTTACTATCAGCAGAAGTGGCAATGACTACGGGCACACGTCCGATCATGGCAATTGGCGTAATGTCTTTATCGATATCAAAGGGTTGTGGCTTATACAAGGACATGTTAGCTGCCAAAGCATTGGCAGCAACCATCAAGGTATAGCCATCAGCTGGGCTATCAATCAATTGCTTAACAGCGATATTGGTGCCAGCACCAGGTTTATTTTCGATAACGATCGATTGCCCCATTGAAGCTGACAAATTTTGTCCTAGAGTTCTAGCAACTAAATCAACGGCACCTCCAGGAGCATATCCAACTAAAACCTTGATGGGCTTATTGGGGTAGTCCTGAGCCAGCAGATTACTAGCAAACAGTAGATTGCTTACAGCGAAAAAGATGAGAATGATTTTTCTCATAGACATTACTCTTTAGGAGCCCCCGACATTTTCACAATTCCTTCGTAACGCTTAATCTCAGACTGTGAGAACTTTGTAAATTCTGCTACTGAGCCACCATCTACCTGGGCACCAATTCCTTGAAGACTTTTCCGCACTTCAGGATCTTTTAAGACTTTATTAAATGCTGCATTGAGTTTTTCTGTAACATCTTTAGGTGCGCCAGCAGGCAACATTACGCCATACCAAGCATTGGCAACCATCGGTACCCCAGCCTCTTTCATGGTGGGTACATTCGGCAATTCAGGGATGCGTTTATCAGCAGCAACACCAAGGGCTTTTAACTTGCCAGCTTTGATGTTATTCAATGAACCTGTATCAAGCATCATATCGATATGTCCAGCCATCAAATCTATCGCAGCTGGACCGCTACCTTTATAGGGGACATGGCGTATATCTAAACCAGTGACCGTTTTAAATTGTGCACCCGCTAAATGTTGAGACGCGCCAATACCGGCAGAGCCATAAGTAAACTTCCCCGGGTTTTGCTTAGCATCAGAGATGAGGTCTTTCATGCTATTCCAAGGAGATGCTTCAGGTACAACCATGATATTGGGAATGGTGCACACCAATACTACTGGAGTGAAGTCTTTAGCAGCGTCAAATCCTTGATTAGAAAATAAGTGAGGGCCTGCAGCATTCGTTGAGCTTGTTGCCATCAACATCGAGTAGCCATCAGCTTTATCTTGTAGAAAAGCTTGAGTTCCTATATTGCCACCTGCCCCACCTTTATTCTCAACAAATACTGAAACACCGAGCTCCTTGGTCAGAGGTAATGCAAGAATGCGCGCAACTTGATCAGTTGCACCACCCGGCGGCCAAGGCACGAGAAATTTAATCGATTTATCGGGATATGCGGCTAGCGAATTGAGCGCCACTACAGTTAATAGACTTGCAAAAATAAAGCGAAGCTTCATAAGACGCCTTTTTGTTTTAAGCTGGCATCCACCCAAGCATCATCATATTTGCCATCATGAATCGATTGGATTGTTTTACGCTCAATAGTCTCTTTTTCCTTACCCAAGCGAGCGGCCTCAAGCACCAACTCAGGAGCTAAGGCAATAATTCCATCGCCATCACCCAAAATCACATCACCAGGATGAACAACCATCCCCCCGATCGACACTGGGACGTTGATACTGCCGGGACCATCCTTGTAAGGGCCCCGCATATTGACACCACGTGCCCAACATGGAAAATGATGTTTCTCAAAGGCTTCCACATCCCGAATCGCAGCATCAAAGACTACACCAATAGCCCCTCTTGATTTGGCAACCGTCATCATGATTTCACCAAACAAAGCGCGGGAGACATCGCCACCCCCATCAACCACCAATACATCACTAGGTTGAAGTATTTGTAAGGCTTTGTGAATCATCAAGTTATCACCAGACCGCACACTTACTGTGACAGCATTGCCACATACAGAAACTGGCGACTTGTTTACAGGCAATATATTGACTGCGCCAATCGTCCTACCCAATACATCACTAACAACAGAAGTTGCCAATCCTGTTAGGGCTACGATCCCCTCTTTAAAGGCTTCTTTTCTAGGGCGAATTTCATAACCATTATTCATGTTGCATTCCTTGTAAAGTGTTTAATCGACTGTTGCGCCTGTGCGCTTCACCAAAGACTCCCAGTAAGGAATCTCTCTGTTAATAAATTGTGTAAATTGTTCTGGCGTACCCGCCACATCACTAGAACCCATCTTATTAAGACTGGCTGCTACTTCCGGCTCTTTCATTGTCGCGTTAATTGCTTTATTCAGTCTTGAAATTAAAACGGATGGCGTTTTGGCTGCCACAAACACACCGTACCAATTTTCAATCACAAAGCTGCTGTAGCCAAGCTCTTTCATGGTGGGTACGTTAGGAAAGTTCTTTGGCCTAACAGCTCCCGTTGTTGCCAATACCCGGATGCGCCCGGATGATATCTGTGCAGCAATCGTGGTGGTTGTCTCAAAGGCAATCGGCACTTGTCCAGCAAGTACATCAGCCATTGCTGGCCCCTGCCCTCTGTAGGGTATGTGCGTCAAATCCAATTGTTTTTCAAGTTTGAGCATTTCTGCCATCAAATGTTGTGGACTACCGCTCCCACCAGATGCATAGCTGTATTTACCTGGATTATTTTTAATCAGCTCCACCAGTTCACCAAGAGTATTTGCAGGTACCGAAGCATTCACATAGAGAACCAAAGGTACTGATGCTACTTCTGCAACTGCTGCCAAATCCTTGGAAGGATTGATCCTTAACTTATATAAATTCTGATTAATGACTACCCCAGTATTATTTCCAAGCAATAAAGTACAACCATCTGAGGCTGAATTCGCCACATACTCTGTTCCAATATTGCTACTAGCTCCACCTTTGTTTTCGACTATGACATTTGTCCCGAGCTGTTTAGCAATTCCTGGCGCAAGCATTCTTGCCAAGATGTCAGTTGTCCCCCCGGGTGGATATGGCGAGACAAATTTAATGGTTGGGCACGGATATGAACTCTGAGCTTTTACATTGAGCACTGATAGCAATAAGCAAAGGCTAATCCCCAGAAATAACTGTCTCTTCATTTTTTTATATTCCCTCTTTCTTTGCCTAGCTAAATAAGGCATAGGCTAAGATCTATTCTTTAGTAAAAATATACCTTACATACCCCTCACTCAGCGCATTTCTATATAAAAAGCCTTGAAATGACCAAAAGCCTCAATCGAGAAGAATTATTATTCATTGCCCAGAGTTTTGATCCTGGGGATAAATGTTCTGACTGTCAGTCGCTCAACTGCCAAGGCTGGGAAAGCATCCCGGGTGGATTCATCACCAATTCTCTAGAGTGCATAGGGACCCTGAGGATCGAGAATGCACCAGAGTGCTGGGAGGAAGATCATCCCAAAGGAACCACGATCTGGTCTAAAGATGCCCCCATCTCCATCTCCTTTCATCCTTACAACAAGTCTGACGTTTACGAATGTAAGCATTGTCGATCTAAATATCTTCGATATACGGAATGTGGCGGCTACTATGTGGATGAGCGCATTCGAGAACTCAGAGCAGAACTCATTTCATAAGATTCCTGTTCGCTGGTGTCACAAATGTAAAAGCCCCGATCTCTCGGGGCTTTTTTGGATACTGCTTCAGAGTAGCTACTATTTTTAAGCTTTCTTCTTCACTGGGGGTAGGTCCGTGCAATGACCATGCGCCGCCTCAGCAGCCAAGCCTACTGACTCGCCCAGGGTTGGGTGTGGATGAATGGTTTTACCAATATCTACAGCATCAGCGCCCATCTCAATGGCAAGACAAACTTCACCAATCAAATCACCGGCATGAGTGCCTACAATACCGCCACCAATAATGCGATGCGTATTAGCGTCAAAGATGAGCTTCGTAAAACCTTCATCACGACCGTTAGCAATCGCACGGCCACTAGCTGCCCATGGGAATAAACCTTTCTCATAGGCGATGCCCTGTGCCTTACATTGTTCTTCAGTCAAACCAGCCCAAGCTACTTCAGGATCGGTGTAAGCAACCGATGGAATTTGTTTAGCATCAAAGTAAGACTTCTCACCTGCTGCAGCTTCTGCGGCAACGTGTCCTTCATGCACTGCCTTGTGAGCTAACATCGGCTGACCCACTAAGTCACCAATCGCAAAAATATTGGCGACATTGGTGCGCATTTGTTTATCGACCGGAATAAAGCCTCGCTCATCCACTTGAACGCCTGCCTTATCTGCAGCAATCTTCTTACCGTTTGGCGTACGTCCCACGGCAACGAGCACTAAGTCATAAGTCTGTGGCTGCGCAGGTGCATTCTCACCCTCGAAGCTCACTTGAATTCCATCGGGCCTCACTTCAGCTTTAGCAGCGCGGGTCTTGAGCATGATCTTTTCAAAACGTCCGGCATTGAACTTCTCCCAGACCTTCTCCAAATCACGGTCAGCTCCAGCCATCAGGCCATCCATCATTTCTGCAATATCGATGCGTGAGCCCAGAGTACTATAAACAGTCGCCATCTCTAAACCGATAATGCCACCACCAATTACCAACATTCTTTTTGGAATACTAGTCAGTAACAGCGCACCCGTACTATCGACAATGCGCGGGTCCTCTGGCAAGAAAGGCAACTTCACTGGCTGACTACCTGCAGCGATGATCGCCTTCTGAAAACGCACGACTTCCTTTTGACCAGTGAGGTCTTGGCCAGCACCATTTGTTAACTCCACTTCAACATGGTTTGCATCCAAGAAACGGCCTAAACCACGCACTACTTTTACTTTGCGAGCCTTAGCCATACCAGCTAATCCACCAGTCAACTTTGCGATGACAGATTCTTTATAACCACGTAATTGATCAATCTCAATCTTAGGCGCACCAAATGTGATGCCATGCTTTGCCATGGTTTTTACTTCATCCATCACGGAGGTTGTATGGAGTAATGCTTTAGACGGAATACAGCCTACGTTTAAGCACACACCACCTAAAGTAGCGTAACGCTCAATCAATAGAGTGTTCATACCCAGGTCCGCACTTCGAAATGCCGCACTGTAACCACCAGGCCCGGCACCGAGCACTAGCACCTCACATTCGTGATCAACCTTGCCGTTGTATTGACCCGCTTTTGGGGCAGGAGCAATGGCTGCTGTTGCCGCAGCAGGTGCTGGTGCCAAAGGAGTTGGTTTTGCAGCAGGCGCTGTCGTTGCAGCACTTGCTTCAATCTCAGCAATTACAGTGCCTTTGCTCACTTTATCGCCCAGCTTCACTGAGATACTAGTCACCATTCCAGCAGCGTCTGCAGGCACTTCCATAGTTGCTTTATCAGATTCAAGTACAAGTAATGGCTGCTCTTTCTCAATCACATCACCCACTTTTACCAATACTTCGATCACCGGCACATCTGAGTAATCACCAATATCCGGAACGAGGATCATTTGCTTAGCCATAGATCCTCCTTACAGCGTAGCGCGACGGAAGTCGGCTAGTAGTTGAGCGATATAGACAGTAAAGCGCGTTGCCAATGCTCCATCGATCACGCGATGATCTGCAGAAAGTGACAAGGGGCAAATAAGACGTGGCACAAACTGCTTACCATCCCATACTGGTTTCATTGCTGCTTTACTCACGCCCAAAATCGCCACTTCAGGAGCATTCACAATAGGTGAGAAAGAAGTTCCGCCGATGCCGCCTAAGGAGGAAATCGTAAAACTAGCTCCTTGCATTTGATCTGGCTTCAACTTCCCTTCACGGGCAAGTGCTGCTAATTCAGAAGTTTCTTTGGCAAGCTCAAAGATTCCTTTCTTATCAGCGTCTTTGATGACTGGCACCACCAAACCCGTTGGGGTATCTGCAGCAAAACCAATATTGAAATACTTTTTGAGGATCAAATCATCGCCATCGAGCGAGCTATTGAACTCAGGATGTTTTTTCAACGCAGCGACCGCAGCCTTCATTAAGAAAGCCAGCATGGTGATCTTGACGCCCTTCTTCTCATTGTCTTTATTGGTCATGACACGGAAGGCTTCTAGATCAGTGATATCTGCGTCCTCGTGATAAGTCACAGCAGGAATCATGACCCAGTTACGTGCCAAATTAGCTGCAGTGAGTTTCTTAATACGATTGAGTGGTTGACGTTCAATCTCACCAAATTTTGTGAAATCTACTTTCGGCCATGGAATCAAATTCAGACCACCCAAGCTTCCACCACTTGAGGCTGCAGCTGCACTAGAACTTCCAGCACCACCGCTCATTGCCGCTTTGACAAAAGCTTGAACGTCTTCTTGTGTGATGCGTCCTTTGGGGCCGGAACCTTTTACCTGAGTAATCGTTACGCCAAGCTCACGTGCAAACTTACGCACTGAAGGGCTAGCGTGACTCATAGCTCCATCCACAGGGGGCGGCGGATTGCTCTTTGGAGGAGGCGCTGGCGCTCTTGCAATCGGTGGTTCAACCGCTTTTATAGCTGGTGCTGCTGGTGCAGATACTGCAGCTACAGGTGCCGTAACAGCTCCTGATCCGCCTTCCAGAATAAGCACCACTGAGCCTTCAGAGAGGTTATCACCTACCTTGACCTTCACTTCTTTAACAATACCGGCGTGTGACGATGGCACATCCATTGTCGCTTTATCAGACTCAAGCACAACAATAGATTGTTCTTTCTCAATCCGATCGCCTGCCTTCACTAACACTTCGATGACAGGCACGTCTTTATAGTCACCAATGTCAGGTACTTTGATTTCAATTGGAGCACTACTTCCACTGCTACTTGCGCTTACTGGTGCAGACGCAGTTTTACTAGCTGCTGCAGGAGCAGGAGTAGAAGCGGGTACCGAGACCGCTGCACCCTCTTCCAAGGTCATGACGATTGCGCCCTCAGAGAGGCTATCACCCACTTTGACCTTCACCTCTTTCACTACACCAGAGTGAGACGATGGCACATCCATCGTGGCTTTATCAGACTCAAGCACAACAATAGATTGTTCTTTCTCAATCTTGTCACCTGCTTTAACCAGGACCTCGATGACCGGCACATCCTTGTAATCACCAATGTCCGGCACTTTGATTTCAATAATTTGACTCATGAATTAATCTCGTATTAAACCGTCATTGGGTTTGGTTTAGCAGTGTCAATGCCGTATTTTTTGATGGCCTCAGCTAATTTTTGACGATCAAGCTGACCAGCATCAACCAAAGATCGTAAAGCAGTGATCACCACCCAGCGACGATCGACCTCAAAGAAGTCACGGAGTTTTTCACGGGTATCTGAGCGACCAAAACCGTCTGTACCCAATACTTCATAACGGCGATCCATATGCTGAATGGCCGGACGAATTTGCTCAGCAAACATACGCACATAGTCTGTAGCAGCAATGACGGGCCCCGTGGTATCTTTTAAACACTTCTCAACGTGTGAGAGTGCTGGTGCTGCGGTCGGGTTCAAGAGATTGGCACGGTGAACTGTATTCCAATCGCGACCTAATTCCGTAAAGCTTGGGCAACCCCACAAGTCAGATGACACTCCCCAATCTTTGTGCAAGATTTCAGCTGCTTCAATCACTTCACGGAAGATGGTTCCTGAACCGAGCAGTTGCACACGTAATTTTGCCTTAGCGTCACCAACCGACTTGAGCTTATACATGCCCTTAATGATGTCTTTTTCTGCACCTATTGGCATTGCTGGGTGAGTGTAGTTCTCATTCATCAAGGTGACGTAGTAATAGACGTCCTCCTGAACCTCGAGCATACGACGCATGCCATCTTGAATCACTACTGCTAACTCAAACGCAAAAGTTGGGTCATAGCTAATGCAATTTGGAACTGCAGCACTCCACAGATGACTATGACCATCTTCGTGTTGCAAGCCTTCGCCATTCAAGGTGGTTCTCCCTGCAGTGCCACCGAGCAAGAAGCCCCGGCTGCGCATATCACCTGCAGCCCATGCTAAGTCGCCAATCCGCTGGAAACCAAACATGGAATAGAAAATATAAAACGGCAACATGGGAACGCCATGGGTAGAGTAAGAAGTTGCGGCGGCAATCCAATCGCACATACCGCCTGCTTCATTAATACCCTCTTGCAAGATCTGGCCAGTCTTATCCTCTTTATAGAACATCAATTGATCATGATCTTCTGGCGTATATAGCTGACCCAGTTGATTCCAAATACCCAATTGACGGAACATACCCTCCATACCAAAAGTCCGTGACTCATCGGGAACGATAGGCACAACGCGCTTGCCAATCGTCTTATCCCGCACCACCGTATTGAGCATCCGAACAAAAGCCATCGTGGTAGAAATCTCACGGCCTTCAGCGGTTGCTTCTAGTAAGGGTGTAAATGCATCCAATTTAGGTACCGGCAAGCTTTCGGCTTTCGCACGACGTTGCGGCAAATAACCACCCAACTCTTGGCGACGGGCTTTCATATACTCGAGCTCAGGGCTACCTTCAGCAAACTTGACCAAGGGCATCTCGTCGAGTTGCTCATCCTTCACCGGGATCTCAAAGCGATCACGGAAGCGACGCACATCGTCATCGTTCATTTTCTTGGCTTGGTGTGCAATGTTCATCGCCTCACCGGAGCCGCCCATACCGTAGCCTTTAATGGTGTGAGCCAAAATGACCGTTGGCTGATCTTTATGATTTACCGCTGCATGAAATGCTGCATACACTTTATGGGGATCATGGCCGCCACGATTCAGTTGCCAGATCTCATCATCACTCCAGTCGCTGACTAGCGCTTTGAGTTCTGGAGTATTAAATACGATCTCACGGACATAAGCACCATTCTTGGCCTTCATCGTTTGATATTGGCCGTCAACGATCTCGCCGAGACGTTGCATCAAAATACCCTTCTTATCACGGGCAAATAAAGCATCCCACTGACCACCCCACACGACTTTAATGACATTCCAGCCAGAGCCGCGGAATTCACTCTCGAGTTCTTGAATAATTTTTCCGTTACCACGCACTGGTCCATCTAAGCGCTGCAAGTTACAGTTCACTACAAAAATCAAGTTATCTAACTTCTCACGACCAGCCATACCGATGGCGCCTAAAGATTCTGGTTCATCCGTTTCACCATCACCTAAGAAAGCCCAAACCTTACGACCTTGCTCTTGAATAAAGCCACGGTCTCTTAAATATTTCATGAAGCGTGCTTGATATATCGCCATGATTGGACCAAGACCCATCGACACCGTTGGGAACTGCCAAAAGTCTGGCATCAACCATGGGTGCGGGTAACTAGAGATCCCTTTACCGCCAACCTCTTGACGGAAGTTATCCAGTTGACCGTCTGATAAACGACCCAACATATAAGCACGGGCATAAACGCCAGGGGCGGAGTGTCCCTGGACAAAGATCAGATCGCCACCATGCTCTGGTGATGGGGCATGCCAGAAATGGTTGTATCCAACGTCATACAAAGTAGCGGCAGACTGGAAGGAAGAAATATGTCCACCGACATTGGTGTCTTTATTTGCGCGCAGCACCATGGCCATCGCATTCCAACGGGTATAGGAACGAATCCGGTGTTCAACATTTTGATCGCCAGGCAAACGGGCTTGATTCTCAACGGGAATCGTATTGATGTAAGGCGTCTCTGCATGGAAGGGTTGATCTACACCATTGACTCGTGCATGAGAAATTTGTTGATCGATGAGATAAGCAGCACGCTGCGGACCTTCGTTATGGATGACACCATCTAAGGCCTGCAACCACTCTTGTGTCTCGCCAGGATCAGCATCCTGAAGATTTTGTTTGCCTAACACTTGCTCAGGAACTGCGGCCATAACTTATCTCCAATAGTTATTTCGTTTAATTCATTCAAATCAACAATAGTTATTTACTTTATAGACAACATTTTAGGAAGGTATATGGGTGTAAACAAGCAATTTTCCACATAATGATAATATTTCTCATAATATGAGATTTTATTGCATCGCAAATAGAATCACAAAGGATCGGCTAAATTCCTGTTTAGGCATCCTCATAGGGCAAAATGGGTTAATTCCTATGAAATATCCTGCTTTTCTAAGATTGCTCCTCGCCCCTGTTAACTGGTTACGCAAAATCCGGGGATTTAGGCTCGTTTACACCCCCCTGCTAGCAATCGTGCTGTTTACCGCAGTCATGGGCATTATTTTGGGTACGCTCCATTTGCAGGAAAAAGGACAACAAGAATCTGCCCTATTTAGAGAGCTCTCTTTTGCCAAACAACGTATTCAATTACGCTTTGTAAACAATGCTGACTCTTTAAATACGATTAATCGTGAAATTGCTGCGAGTAGCGAAGATGCAAAGTTAAAACAACTAGTGCGCGAGCAATCCGATGATTTAGTGCTCAATAATCATGAGATTATCAAAATCATTTGGCTTAATGCTGATAACTCTTATCAATGGACCGCCCCAGCAAATAACCCTAAAACAGACTGGATTAGCAAAACACAAAATGAGCGGGCAGTAAATGAGGGTCTCACAAATGCAATAGAGCTTAGCCGAGTGACGAGCAGGACTGCTTTTAGTCAGTTCATTTCACTTAACTTACCGAGCGAGGAATCTCTCGCCAAGGATAGAAGAACCGTCTTCTGGCAAGTGGCTCCTAATATTGTTGGTGGTCAAGCCATCGGTTTCTTAGCCGCACTGTATACCACCCAAGGCATCTTAGATGTCATCCCCAATGAGCTCAAAGCACACTATCGTTTCACCTTACTGACTGATAACGACAGGGTCTTATCCATCTCCTCCGATCGAGATACACCCAAAAGAGCTTTTAGCAATCAAACGAGTTTAGACATCGGCGTATTAAGTCCAAACCTAGTCTTACGAATTGACACCTATCCTCCACCGACCAATCTGACTTTCCGAATGTTAATCGGTGTGGTCTTAGGTCTTTCTGCTTTCGTTATTTGGAGTTTGTGGTCTGTCCTTAAGCAGATGCAAGTGCGTCAAGAAGCTGAGGCTAATTTACGGACTGAAACCAGCTTTCGTAATGCCATGGAAAATTCCACACCAGTCGGCATCCGTGCGCACGATATGGAAAAGCGCATCACCTATGTGAACCGAGCCTTTTGTGAGATGACTGGCTGGTCGTCAAAAGAACTGATTGGCCTGATGCCGCCCTTCCCCTTCTGGCCCGAATCTAGGCGCGATGAGCTCGTAGAAAAAATGAATCGCGCCCTGAAAATGGAATCGGGGATGAAAACTGGTATTGAGGGAGTCGTTTTGCACCGTGATGGCTCTCTGATTGAGACTCGCACTTTTATTGCTCCCCTCATTAATGAAAAAGGAACGCAAACGGGTTGGGTTACTTCCTTAATTGATATTTCCGAACCGAAGAAGATCCGAGAAGAGTTGGCTGCATCGCAGGAACGCTTTGTTACTGTGCTTGAGGGTTTGGATGCTGCCGTTTCTGTGGTTGACCTTGAAAACGATCATCTCTTATTTGCCAATCGCTTCTACCGAGAAAATTTTGGAGATGACTCAAAGGGTCACTTTCAGTTAGCAGGTAATGCGAATAACCTGGAGACCTTGCATGATGTTGCGGAAGATTTACAAGACTCTCCTCCAGGTATCCCGACCTCCTTTTTATATCAAGAGTCTGAGTCGGAAGAAATTCAATTAAGTGACGGCAGTAATAAATGGTACGAAGTCAGAAGGCGCTTTATTCCCTGGGTTGATGGGCGCCTTGCGCAACTCTTGATTGCTACCGATATTACGATGCGTAAAGAGGCAGATGATTTAGCACGCCAGCAAGAAGAGCGTATGCAGTTTACGAGCCGCTTAACTACGATGGGTGAGATGGCATCCTCTCTCGCGCATGAGTTAAACCAACCACTCTCAGCGATCTCTAACTATTGCATGGGGGTCGCTAAACGTTTAGAAGGTAATCTAGATCCCGTACTCACCAAAGATATCCTGCCAGCGCTTGAGAAAGCATCTGAACAGGCTCATCGTGCAGGCACTATCATTCAGCGCATTCGAGGATTTGTAAAACGCAGCGAGCCGCAAAGTAAATTGACTGCCATTAGCGAAATTATTAACGATGCTGTTGGGCTAGTCGAAATTGAGGCGCATCGCCATCGCCTAACCATCATTTCTCAAATCAGTGAAAACCTTCCTGCGGTAGATGTTGATCCCGTCTTAATCCTGCAGGTTTTAGTCAACCTACTGAAAAATGGCCTAGATAGCACGAGGGAGGCTTATCCCCTTTCTTCTCGTTGGTCCGCTGCTCCCGTCAAAATCAGCGCTGATCTGGATACCAGTATTTTTCCAGCCATGCTGCGTATTCAGGTGAGTGATGGCGGGGCTGGAATCCCCGAATCAGTCTCCCAACGCATGTTTGAGCCCTTTTTTAGCACTAAATCCGATGGCATGGGCATGGGTCTCAATATTTGCCGCTCTATTATTGAATCCCATCATGGCAGGCTTTGGGCGGTCAATATCATGGATGCGGAACATACCAAGCTGGCTGGCTGCACCTTTACAATACTTCTACCCCTGGAATCTCCTGAAACTTCGGGTAATGTTTAATCATTGCACTAATTGAATCACCTTGCGAGACCCGATATGAACCTTAGTACCAGCACCAAACCAACCCAGGCAGAAGTTGTCTACGTTGTCGACGATGATGAAGCAGTGCGTGATTCTCTGACCTGGCTTCTGGAAAGCAATGGTTATATAGTGCGTTGTCACGCCAGTGCTGAACGTTTCTTGCAATCGTTACAGAGTACTGATAAGTCCACTATCTCCTGCGCTATTTTGGATGTGCGCATGCCCGGTATGTCTGGCCTTGAATTACAAGAGCGTCTCATTAGTGAAAATTTACCGATGCCAGTTGCCTTCATCACAGGTCATGGCGATGTCTCTATGGCGGTCTCGACTATGAAACGTGGTGCAGTAGATTTTATTGAAAAGCCATTTAAAGAAAATGATCTCTGCAGCTTAGTCGATCGCATGCTCGCTAAGGCACGCGTGGATTACTCACAAGCAAGTCAGCGCAAGATTACCCAAAGTTTACTTAGCAAGCTGACTGGGCGTGAGCGTCAAGTGTTAGAGCGTATTGTTGCTGGACGCCTGAATAAGCAGATTGCAGATGACCTCGGTATCTCCATTAAGACTGTTGAGGCACACCGCGCCAACATTATGGAAAAGCTCAACGTCAATACAGTTGCCGACCTATTACGCCTTGCCTTGTCCGACCCACAACCGAATTAATGTATTCATCCTTACTTTAATATTCACCTGTAATGCCTGCTCAATTACTCGACGGAAACGCTCTCTCTAAGAAACTGCGCGCAGAAATTGCTGCCCGTGGTGCGATCGTTACTGCCAAAGGTGTTCGCCCTGGTTTAGCCGTGATCGTCGTAGGTGACAATCCAGCTAGCCAAGTCTATGTCCGTAATAAAGTGAAGGCCTGTGAAGATGTAGGTTTTCATTCTGTATTAGAGCGCTACTCCGCCGAATTAGGCGAAGAAGAATTACTGGCTCGTATTGCTACCTTAAATGCTGACCCTGCGATTCATGGCATCTTGGTGCAACTACCACTACCGGAACACATTGCCTCTGAGCGTGTACTAGAAGCTATTGCTCCAGAAAAAGATGTGGACGGCTTCCATGTAGCCAATGCTGGTGCTTTAATGGTTGGCCAACCTGCATTCAAACCCTGTACTCCTTATGGTTGCATGAAGATTCTGGAGAGTATTGATTACCCTATTCGGGGGGCACGGGCAGTGATCGTTGGCGCCTCCAATATCGTCGGCAAACCCATGGCGATGTTGTTATTACAAGCCGGGGCAACCGTGACTATTTGTAATAGCAAAACACGGGATTTAGCTCATCACACTAAAGATGCCGACATCCTGGTAGTAGCTACCGGAAAACCCAAAATGGTTTCTGGAGATATGGTCAAAACCGGTGCCGTAGTAATTGACGTTGGCATCAATCGCCTACCCGACGGGAAGCTTTGCGGCGACGTGGATTTCGATGCGGCCAAATATATCGCCGGCTGGATTACCCCCGTTCCTGGTGGCGTTGGCCCTATGACAATCACCATGCTCTTAATGAACACTTTAGAGGCGGCTGAAAAAGCAGCCAAGCCCTAGATCCATTAAGCTAGAGGGATGAATACATCCCTCTCTGCATCTCTGCCCCCTGCATTACAAAATAATCCGCTCCTGACTTTTGGTCGGGGTATTGCCGCTTACTCTGAAATTAAGCCTGAACACATCACGCCAGCGATTGAGTTTCTACTTAAACATGCTCAAGATGCAGTGGATCTTGCTACTAATCCCAATACACCTTCAACCTGGGATGATCTTGCTGAACCATTAGAGGATGCAACAGAATCTTTGGGAAGATCTTGGAGCGTGATCTCTCACCTCAATAGTGTGGCGGATACTCCTGAGTTAAGATCTGCCTACGGAGCAATGCTTCCAGACGTGACTGCATTTTTTTCTAGCCTCGGACAGAACTTAGCGCTGTATCAAAAATTTAAAGAGCTCAGCAAAGGTCCTGAGTTTACTAAGCTCAATCGCGCGCAAAAGAAAGTGATTGAGAACTCTTTAAGAGACTTTCGGCTTGGTGGCGCCGAACTCAATGATGCCGATAAACCCCGCTTTGCTCAAATCCAAGACGAGCAAGCTATTTTGGGCAAAGCGTTTTCAGATCATGTCTTAGATGCAACCGATGGTTTCGTTCATCTTGTCAGCAATGCATCTGATCTCATCGGTTTACCAGAAGATGTTAAAGCAGCAGCGGCCGATACCGCCCAACAAAAGGGCTTAAAGGGTTGGGCTTTTACCCTGCACTTCCCCTCCTATTACCCAATCATGCAGTACTCCGAAAATCGAGAACTACGCCGCCTAATGTATGAAGCTTATGTCACCCGCTCTTCTGAGCTAGGTCCGCAATACGCCCAGGGCAATATTGCTTGGGACAATACTCAGAATATGCTTGATCAATTGCGCCTACGTGATGAAGAAGCGCGCATGCTCGGCTTTGCTAATTTCGCAGCGCTGAGCTTAGCTCCCAAAATGGCTAATACGGTTGATGAAGTAGATCTCTTCTTAACAAACTTTGCCAATAAATCAAAACCGTATGCCCAACGGGATTGGGATGAGCTTTGTGCATTTGCGAAAACTGAACTGGGTCTCATTGATGGTGTTCAGCCTTGGGATACGGCATTTGCAGCTGAACGCTTGAAACAAGAGCGCTATTCGTTTTCTGAAAATGAGCTTAAACAATACTTCCCACTGCCTAAAGTATTGGATGGATTATTTGGCGTGATTCAAACGCTCTTCGGTGTCAAGATTGAGGCGGCTGACTTGCCAACCTGGCATGTAGATGTCGAGTCATTCTCCGTGAAGAATGCCAAAGGCAATATCGTGGCTTATTTTTACCTTGATCCTTATGCACGCTCTGGTAAACGTGGTGGCGCCTGGATGGATGATGCCCGCGGCCGCAGAGAACTACCCAATGGTGAAATTCAAATACCGGTTGCGTATTTAGTGTGCAACTTTGCACCGCCAGTGAAGGTCGATGGCGTATTGCGTCAACCCACGATTACCCATGATGATGTGATTACCCTATTCCACGAGAGTGGTCATGGTCTACACCATCTGTTAACTCAAGTGAGCGCTCTAGGCGTCTCAGGAATCAATGGTGTTGAATGGGATGCTGTGGAATTGCCTAGTCAATTTATGGAGAACTTCTGTTGGGAATGGGAAGTCCTAGAGAAAATGACTGCGCATGTTGAAACAGGTAAACCATTGCCCCGTGAATTATTTGAAAAGATTTTAGCTGCCAAGAATTTTCAAAATGGCTTAATGACCTTACGTCAAATTGTGATGTCATTAACCGATTGGCGCTTACATTCTCACTTTGATACAAAGAGTGCGCAGGGACAGGCTGTGCTTGAACTCTCTCGCAAGATTGCCGCTGACTTTAATGTGATCCCACAGCCTGAGATCTCTCGGTGGATTAATACTTTCAGCCATATCTTTGCTGGTGGCTATGCAGCTGGCTACTACAGCTATAAATGGGCTGAGGTTCTATCTGCTGATGCCTACTCTGCTTTTGAAGAGGCGGCCAAACTCACGGGCTCCGTACTTGATCCTAAGACAGGGTCACGTTATCGCGAAGAAATTTTAGAAGTCGGCGGCAGCCGTCCTGCAGCTGAATCCTTCAAAGCCTTTCGCGGACGTGAGCCAAGTATCGATGCCTTATTGCGTCATGGTGGTTTAGCTTAATGACAAGGCAAGCACTAGGTAAATGAAAAACACCTAAGGGTGGTTTGAATAGGTAAGCTTATAGGAGCTGAAATTATTACTTTTGACTTAGTTGCGGGCATGCATTTTCTAATGGCTTACCTGCAATGCGGTCCTTCACCCAAGCAAGATACATTGGCGCTGAAACACCGGGAGTTGTAAAGTGAGATTGCTCGCCAGGTAACTGGTTTCTTCCTACATTTGCACCCATGGCGCACATCTGCTTTTGATAGAGCTCATGCATGATAGGTGGAACAGCGGTATCTTTTGTGCCCCAATAAATCACCACTGGTGCTACCGGCTTCACGGGCTTCACACTTCCATCAATAAATGCTTTTATCCATGCCAAGGAGTTACTAGCCGTAGGCTTCAAGAGGGACTTGTATTGATCTCCATAAGCAAAGTTGAAGGTATCAGCCATCACATGAACACATTTATTGCTGGCCAACCGATTAACTACTTTTGCACCTTCATCAGTCAAAATATCTGTTAATTTCAGATTAGGATTGGCGGCTTGGGCACCCCACAAGCCCATTACATAGTGCGCAAATAAAAACACATTCGGAATATTGGCCTGAGTAAATTCATTCATCAGCTTATTAGCACTCGACTCATCAGCCGGCAATTTTGGAAGCATTACTGCTATATCATCTGGCGCCAATGCAACAAACCCAAGGTATTGCAAATTATCTGCAGCAGTACCCTTCAGAGCCTGATAGTCCGGCAGACTTGCAGCCGCAATTGTTGCTCCACCGCCTTGTGACCAGCCATAAATAATCGTCTTCTTACCAGCGCCAACTTCTTTCATAGAGCTAGCCGCTCTTGCAGAGTTGATGGCATCTCTACCATTAGTTCCAGCAACAGCGTACTGGTGTTTACCGCCACCACCTTGACCTTGATAGTCGGTAGCAACTATGACGTAGCCTTCTTTAATAAATTCCTCTACGTTTGGAATACCATAATCAGTCCATGAGTTCCCATCCATTAAGAAATACTCATTCAAAGGAGAGGTGGGATTGGTAATTTGTGATGGGCCACAATTTTGAGCTGACCCTGTTGTGCCGTGAGCCCACGCCAAGATCGGCCTTCCCTCTTTGGGAGCTTGACCAATAGGGGCTACTATCAAACCCGTTGCGATCGTCTTACGTTCTGCAATATCAGAGGAAATATAGGCAATCCTCCAAGCGTGCGCACCCTTCACCGATGTTTTGATCTTTTCCCTCTTCAGGATTTGTCCCAGCTTGCCCTGAGGACTCATTTTGATCACTTCCTCATAAAACGGGGGAACAGGAGGATCAGCGTATACGCTTAAAGATAGCAATCCCAACAAGGTAGCAAGGACTAAAGAGGTGATTGATGTTTTCATAAATACCTTATCACTACATTTATTAATAGGATGAATGCCTGTAACTATACTAAAACCTTCGCTTGATTAAGCTAAGTCTTCTTGATCTCTGAATCTGAATCAATCCAAGCTGGATGCTTGTCCATCACAGCATTAAATAAGTCTGATTGAGTGTGATCGTGTAACCATTTTTTAGTATTGGGAAATGGCATTTCCTCAAAGCTTTTTGGGTTGACCATAGAAAACTGTCTGATAAACGGAAAAATAGCTATATCCACCCAAGTCATTCGGTTGCCTAACAAGTATTGATCTGACTGTAGTGCATCCTCCATAGGTTTTAACATTAAGTCTAATGCTTCACTAAGAACTTCTCCTTGATCAAGCTCAGGATATCGATTCGGATATTTATATTGGTCCAATCGTTTTTTAAAGGGGCCATCATTTTTCTCAATCCAAGATTGCGCAGCCTGCTCATCCACAGTCTTCCAGCCATCTGGATCTGACTGATCCAAGGCCCATCGCATGATATCCAAGCTTTGATCAATCACTAAGTCTTCTACACAAAAAACGGGTACGGTAGCTTTAGGCGATAACAGTAGCATTGATTTGGGCTTATCTCTTAAAACAATCTCTCTGTGCTCAAACTGAATGCCAGAGTATTTCAAGGCCATACGTGCCCTCATAGCATAAGGACATCGTCGATAAGAATACAAAATAGGCATCATGGGTTCATCACCATTCAACTTGCTTTGGATACGATGAATTCAGCTCTTACGCTTTTTTGATCTCAGCAATCACTGGGGCATGGTCTGATGGCTGCTCCCAGGTTCTAGGCTCTTTATCAACGACGCTGGCACTACACTTTTCTTTGAGAGCATCGCTTAGCAAAATATGATCTATACGCATGCCGGCATTTCTTCTAAAGCCCATCATGCGATAGTCCCACCAGCTAAATGTTTTAGGCGCTTGTTCAAACATTCTGAAGGAATCGCTCATACCGAGCTTCAAGAGCTCCTGAAAAGCATAACGCTCTGGAGGGGACACCAGATTCTGCCCTTCCCATGCTTTAGGGTCATGAACATCTTCATCTGCTGGAGCGATATTGAAGTCACCTAAGAGAGCCAAACGCGTATTCTTTTGCAGCTCCTGAGTAAGCCAGGTCTGTAATGAGTGCAGCCAACTCAATTTGTAGGCAAACTTATCGCTATCTGGCGACTGTCCGTTTGGAAAGTAAGCTGAGATCAGTCTGATAGGCTGCATTCCTGCAAATGGAATGGTTGCAGCTAAGATGCGCTGTTGCTCATCTTCATAATCAGGAATATTTCTGGTGGGCTTTAAAAACGTAGTGACTGCATCAGAAGCAATCGAGGCCAAAGCAGCCTTGCGCACAATAATGGCAACACCGTTGTAAGTCTTTTGACCGGCAGCGAGACTCAGATAGCCCGCTGCCGCTAGCTCTTGATGGGGATACTTATCATCCGTGAGTTTGAGCTCTTGCAAACACAAGCCATCTATCGGCTGTTTCTTTTTTTCCTGATCTTGTAACCAACGAAGTACGTGTGGCAGGCGAACTTTTAAGGAATTCACATTCCACGCCGCAATTCGGATTGAATCAGTCATCTATCCCCAGTTCCTGCAATTTTCTGGTAATGGTATTACGTCCAATGCCCAGACGCTGCGCGGCTTCAACCCGACGACCCCGCGTGACCTCCAAGGCAGCCATCAACACCGCTTTCTCAAAACGTGAGCATAGTGCATCGTAAACCTCTTTATCACCATCCTGTAGCATTTTGACCGCCAAGCGACCAAGAGCACTCTCCCAATCACCAGAACTAGATTTAGCTGTTGCAGGACTGCTTGGCGACGATTCACCATGCAAGACCAGAGGCTGCTCGCTAGCCTGGGCAACAATATCTGCAGGAAGATCACCTACACCAATGACGCTGGCTGGGGTCATCACAGTTAACCAGTGACAGAGATTCTCAAGCTGACGCACATTGCCTGGAAAAGGCATCGCACTCATTTCTTTCAGAACTTCATCTGACAGTTTTTTAGGCTCGACTCCTAAAGACTTTGCACAAGTGAGCATGAAGTGTCTTGCCAAAATCGGAATATCTTCACTACGCTCACGTAAGGATGGCATACGCAAACGAATGACATTAAGACGATGCATCAAATCTTCGCGAAAGAATCCTGCTGCAACTCGCTGCTCAAGATTCTGATGGGTAGATGCAATGATGCGAACATTCGCTTTAATCGGATCTTGGCCACCGAGGCGATAGAAATGACCATCGGTCAAAACACGCAAGAGTCTGGTTTGTAAGTCGAACGGTAGATCTCCAATCTCGCCTAAGAACAATGTGCCACCGTCTGCTTGCTCGAAGCGACCCCGACGCAAGGTCTGCGCCCCTGGGAAAGCGCCACGCTCATGACCAAATAACTCTGATTCAAGCAGGTCTTTTGGAACAGCAGAAGTACTTAAGGATATAAAAGGACCTTTTGCTCTAGGGCTGTGCTTATGCAAAGCGTGGGCTACCAGCTCTTTACCTGCACCAGACTCACCGGTGATTAAGACCGTTGCATGGGATTGCGCCAAACGACCAATCGCACGGAAGATCTCTTGCATTGCAGGTGCTTGACCAATAATCTCGGTGGATTCTTGTCTCCAAGCGCCAAGTTCCTTGTTGCCTGACTCACTGCGAATGCCCTGCTCTACTGCACGATGAATCAGCTCGACTGCTTTCTCGATATCAAACGGTTTGGTGAGATATTCAAATGCACCGCCTTGGAATGAAGATACCGCAGAATCTAAATCCGAGTAAGCCGTCATAATGATGACGGGCAAGTTTGGATGGCTCGCTTTGACATGTTGCAATAAATCCAAGCCATTACCGCGCGGCATGCGAATGTCAGAAATCAATACCTGCGGGGTCTCTTTTTCCAAAGCATTTAGCACATCATTTGGGTTAGAGAAGCTCTTATGCGGAATGTTTTCTCGCGCTAAGGCTTTTTCTAAAACCCAACGAATTGATTGGTCATCGTCGACGATCCAAATTGGTTTCATGATGTTTTCTCCTGCCTACGGTATGGAATTTGAATATGAAAATCGGTACGTCCAGGGCGACTTTCGCAAGCGATAAAGCCCCGGTGTTGTTGAACAAAGGTTTGCGCTAAAGTTAAACCTAAACCACTACCCCCTTCTCGCCCAGAAACTAATGGGAAGAAGATGCGTTCAATGATTTCTTCTGGAATGCCAGGGCCGTTATCAATCACATGCAGATCCATCGCTAACTTATAGCGTTGCTTCGCAATCGTGACGGAACGAGCGACCCGGGTTTTTAATTCGATTTGTGCAACACCCTGGGTGATTTCTTCAGAAAGGGCTTGGGCTGCGTTGTGCACAATATTGAGTACTGCTTGTATCAGTTGTTCACGATCCCCCATAACATCAGGCAAGCTAGTGTCATAGTTACGAATAATCCTTAAGCCCTTGGGGAACTCTGCCAACACCAAACTCCGCACCCGCTCCAGTGCTTCGTGGACATTAAAGGCCTCCATAACATGAGCCTTACGGTGTGGTGCTAAAAGACGATCTACCAAAGTTTGTAGACGATCAGACTCTTTGATGATGACCTGCGTGTATTCATGCAAACCTTTTTCAGACAACTCAAACTCCAAGAGCTGAGCTGCCCCACGAATACCACCTAATGGGTTTTTAATCTCATGTGCCAAATTGCGCATGAGCTGTTTATTAGCTTCGACTTGCTGCGTCACACGCTCATCGCGTTCACTACGCAGCTGTTGATCAATGGGGAACCATTCCATCATGATCAAAACAGGGTCTTCCAAAGCTGCTATCACTACGTGAGCCGGAATAGAATCTTGGTGAATACTTCCTGGCAAGGAATGCAAGACCATCTCTTGGCGTTGAGCCGATACATGGCCGAGCTTCACTTCGGTAATCATGCTATTCAGAGCCGTGTTATCGCCAAATAGGTCGAACACAGATTGACCCTCAAGTGATTTACGCGAGAGATCCAAAGCTGACTCGGCAGCCGGATTCACATAAACCAATTGTTGGTTCTCCGCCTCAAAAACCACGATGGCATTGGGCATCTGATCGAGCAATGTCGGAAAAAAAGGAGCAGCCGAAGCTGCTCCCTTGAACGAATTGCGCAACAAACCTGCGCTCAAGTTCTTTCCTTCGCTTACAGGGAGTAATACATATCAAATTCGATTGGATGGGTAGTCATACGGAAACGTGTGACATCTTCCATCTTCAAATTGATATAGGCATCAATCATAGACTCTGTAAATACACCACCGCGGGTCAAGAACTCATGATCTTTTTCGAGTGCTGCCAAAGCTTCTTCCAAGCTTGCGCAAACGGTTGGGATCTTTGCATCTTCTTCTGGTGGCAAGTCATACAAGTTCTTGTCAGCAGCTTCACCTGGGTGAATCTTATTCTGGACGCCGTCCAAACCAGCCATCAACAAGGCTGAGAATGCCAAGTATGGGTTTGCCAATGGATCTGGGAAACGGGTTTCGATACGACGACCCTTAGGACTTGGAACGTGTGGAATACGAATAGAAGCAGAACGGTTGCGTGCTGAGTATGCCAACTTTACGGGGGCTTCAAAGCCTGGAACCAAACGCTTGTATGAGTTTGTACCTGGGTTGGTAATAGCGTTCAATGCTTTAGCGTGCTTAATAATGCCGCCGATGTAGTAGAGTGCAAACTCTGACAAACCTGCGTAACCATTACCAGCAAACAAGTTTTCGCCATTCTTCCAAACAGATTGGTGCACGTGCATACCAGAACCGTTATCGCCCACTACTGGCTTAGGCATGAAGGTTGCAGTCTTGCCATAAGCATGCGCAACATTTTGTACTACATACTTTTGCCAGATAGTCCAGTCAGCGCGTTGAGTCAATGTGCTGAACTTGGTACCCAATTCGTTTTGACCTTGACCAGCAACTTCATGGTGGTGAACTTCAACCGGTATGCCCAATGATTCGAGAATCAAACACATTTCAGAACGCATATCTTGGAATGTATCTACTGGAGCAACTGGGAAGTAGCCGCCTTTTTTACCTGGACGGTGACCAGTGTTACCACCTTCAACTTCAAGGCCTGATGACCATGGCGCTTCTTCAGAATCAATCTTCACGAAGCAGCCCTGCATGTCAGCGCCCCAACGCACGCCATCAAAAATAAAGAACTCTGGCTCTGGACCAAAGTAAGCTGCATCACCTAAACCAGAGCTCTTCAAATAGGCTTCAGCACGCTTTGCAATAGAACGTGGATCACGGTCATAGCCTTTACCATCTGATGGCTCGATCACATCACATGTGATTACCAAGGTAGGCTCTTCATAGAATGGGTCGATATAGCAAGCAGTTGGGTCTGGCATCAACAACATATCGGAAGCTTCAATACCCTTCCAACCAGCGATAGAGGAGCCGTCAAATGCATGACCACTCTCAAATTTATCTTCGTTAAAAGCAGAGATAGGAACACTCGTATGTTGCTCTTTACCCTTTGTATCTACAAAGCGGAAATCAACGAAAGTACATTCTTTCTCTTTAACTAACTTCATCACATCAGCGACGGTCTTCGTCATGCAAATCTCCTCTATAAACAAAACTCGGAATTCAAACTTAAGGCATACACCCTTGTTCATTCCAGGCATCAACATGCCTATTGGATGTATCTAATTTACTGAAGCAAACAACGGGGAATCCTCATTATTGCACTAATTAAGTGCCTGATTAGCTCTTTGATCGCCTCTAAAAAGGATATTTGCACTACTTTAGTGCAAAATTGACCTAAGAAATTTCATGAATCTCATAGCCAAGCTCTTGGGTGCCCGCTCTTAGGGCAATCCACGCATTTTCTAATAAATTGGCATTGCCCTTGATACCCAATTCAATATGCCGCTGGGCATACACACCGCCCTTAGTAGCATCACCCACAGACGGCAGGCTAAAGACCTTCACGCCTGGGAAGTTAGCTTCTATGCGTTCCATCAGCGGGGTTAAGGTGGACTCAATACCCTTGGGCACAATGAAACTTTGTTCTGCCCAGTTTTCTTGATGAAAGAGATCTTGGTAATGGGTATCTAGACACCAAGCCATCATGGGGGCGGCCATCACCGGAAAGCCCGGAACAAAATGATGTTCCCGAATCCGAAAGCCAGGGATCTGGTTATAGGGATTTGGGATGATGTCACTACCCAGTGGAAACTCACCCATCTTGAAGCGGTGTTGATTTTCTGGAGTATTCAAATCGGCTTTGATTGGATCACCCTCTGCCATAGACTGAATGCGACCAGCAATGAGCTCTTGCGCCTTCGGATGCAATGCGGTTTTTGTACCTAGTGCTAAGGCAGCACATTGGCGCGTATGATCGTCTGGAGTCGCACCAATACCGCCCGTACTAAACACCACATCGCCGCTGGCAAAACTTTGCTTGAGGGTTGCTGTAATTTGCTCTGGATCATCGGCAACATACTTTGCCCACGAAAGACTCAAGCCCCGTTCATTGAGGAGTTCAATGAGCTTACTCATGTGCTTATCTTGACGACGACCTGACAAGATCTCGTCGCCGATCACGATTAAGCCAAATCGTCTTGTGACCCCCTCTGTCGAGGCATCCACTGCTACTGTTTTGATGACATCATCCATGGTATGGAAGTTCCGAATCTACTAAGCGGGTTTCTACTGTTAATGATTTTTCTAACTCTTCTTGTCTCAGCGTTTGCAGCGCATCTAATAGAAAATGGCTAAACCATAAAGCAGCAAACACAAAAATGAGAGAGTACACCCAAAGGGCTACAAAACTCACTACTGGAAACAATACCAAGGCTAACGCAGAAGTAGCCCAGAAGAATGTGGGTACAGCGCCGAGCATGCCCGAGATCACACCCATAGTGAGTAATGACCATCGATATTTTTCTATTAGAAGATCGCGCTCTTCGGTGCTGGCATGCTTAGCTAAGACATCATATGACATGAGGCGCATTGTCAACCAACCCCATAAGAGCGGTGGTAACACAGCTACGAGCGGAGGAACCCACCACACTGGCAAGGTCAGCATCACTAACACTAAACAGATCAGCGCAGACCATAAGGTATACATCAAGCTACCAAAGAGTCCGCCGCCACGCTTTGCTTCCAAACCATGATACGCAGATTGTCGAGCTACGATCCTAACAATTGCTGGCACGGTTGAGAAGGCGATAAACACTAAGAGGCTGATCGTGATCAGAGGAATGATCAACATAACAAAAAATAGTGGGGCGATCCAAGCTCTGGCATTTTCAAAGCCAGCCCAAATCAGACCTTCTTGGATCCAGCTCGTGAAAATGGAAGCCGTGAGGAAAATACTCAATGCTTCCAGCGCTGGGGTCCAAGCAAGCCAAATGAGACTACCCCATACAACGGAAACAATCAGAAATGGTCGCAGACTGAGCCACAGCATGCGTGGATGCATCGTTCCCACCAGTGCAAGTCCAAACGATTTAAATACTTGCTGCAATCCAACCATAAAACTCCTATGACATACCTTGGGTATGTTTACTTTGGTAATAACTCTCTGAATGCGTGTACCAAACCCTGCCACTGCTGAGTAATGACATTTTGCGAAACCGTTAAGTTTCGCACGCCTGTGGGATAAACCGTCTTAGGAAAAATCGCCGTCCTAAACAACATATCCCACCAGGGAAAAAGAATGCCAAAGTTACAGCCGCCCAGTACTCCAGGCTTACCAATGGCCTCATGACCATAGCCCACGGCATGATGCATGCGGTGATACATCGGTGAAATCAAGAGATAGCGCGCAGGTCCTAAGTGAATCTTGATATTGGCATGCTGCCAACTTTGAATAAATTGGCTCAGGGCCACGAGTGCAATAAATTGACCAGGAGATACTCCAAACAAGAGTGCAAAAAATGCCATAAATACTGCACGCATGATGTCGTCTAACAGATGATTACGATTATCAGACCAAGCCGTCATTACTGTTTGACTGTGATGCAAGGCATGCAACTGCCACCACCAGTTAAACGAGTGGGCTGCACGATGGTAAAGATAATCGACAAAGTCAAGCAAGATCAGATAAAGCAGAAAGCTCACCACTGGTATCGAGGTAACTCCAGGCCACCAAGACTCTACATTGAAACGATCAAACCGAAAATCGTGCAAGATCGAATCGACCTCAAAGAAAAATCCAGATAAGGTAATGAAGATCAAGCCATGAAAAATCCCCAGCCGATGAAACAAGGTGTAGAAAACATCCGCCTTGCTTGCAATAGCAAAGCGATCTTGCGCTTCTGCAGGATGAAAGCGTTCCCAAGTGCGGAGCACAACCATGATAAGAAAGATTTGAATACAGCCAAACAGAAACCAATCCATGCCATCAAATACATCCTCGGCCCACGACATCAGATCAAATTGATACAACAATGGCCCTACCAGGGTCGAAAAAATCCACTCTTGTAGACTGCCATAGGCGTTTGAGATTGCAGAGGTGATAAAGTTTAAATCCATGCTTTATTTTGACTGATCTGCAGATTTTTTGTGCGCCGCAGGCAATAGACCAAAACAAAAGCCGCGTTGCTTGAGATTGATGATCAATTGCTCTAGTACTGCGGGTACCCAGGGGTCTTTTCTGGACCAAATACCAAGGTGCGCCATAGTGATGTCGCCATCCTGAATATCACGACTCGCCTTCTGCAAGAGCCCAGCGTTAGGGTACTTATCAGAAGGGAGCTCATCCCCCAAGAAACCAGCGGGGGCCCAGCCAATGTGTTGATAGCCACACATCTCCCCCATCCGAATCAAAGTTGGTGAGGTTTTACCTCCAGGAGCACGCCAGATTTTTTGCAATGGTTGATTCGTCATCTCTTGGAAGCGTTGATCTACTCTGCGAATTTCCTTGCACATCGCGGCTTCGTTATAAAGCACCGTCATGCCAGCTTTAGGTCCAAATTGTGACTTTTCAAAAACCTCACCTTTGGGGCCGTCTTTGACAAAATATAGATGGTCGTATGTGTGACTACCAAAGTGATGACCTTCTTTGGCCAGTTCTTGCCAGAAGGGTTTCCAGGCATCGTCTAATGCAAAATCACCACGATAGGTTTTTTCATTCGCCAGAAAAAAAGTGGCTTTGATATTTTGACGCTTCAAAATCTCATCAACCTGATGCGCAACTGACATATTGCCAGTATCAAATGTTAAATAGACTGTCTTGTTGCAACTGGATGTCTGTGCGCTAGAGCCGAATGAAAAACAGCCGAGCAAGAGCGCGGCTGTTAGATAAACGATGCGGTAAACGATGTGATTACGTTTCATCAAAGAACTCCCCTTACTCCCATGGAGCCCTAGGGTAGAAAAATACACCGTGAGGAGATCTTCCCACTGGGATGACGCTCACCAACTTCATCGTGGGTATATCAATTACCCCCGCTTTTTTTGCAAAACGGAAAGTCACCCACAAGCTTTTGCCGTCAGGAGTAATTTCCATATCATCTGGACCAGACGGAAGACCAGTAATATCACTCTCCTTCTCGAGAGTTTGCATATTGATCAAGCTGATCGTAGAAGCAATGCGGTTGCTTACAAAGACATACTTTTTATCCCCTAAAGGACGGAAGTTATGTGCACCCTTGCCGGTATAGATTCGCTTAACTTCCTTGCGAGCTTTCCAGTCAATCACTTGTACGAAATCTTCGCCGGTAATACCAACCAAAAGATATTGGTCGCCAGGTGTCATCCACAAACCTGCAGGCACTTTGCCAGTAGGCATCACCCACAATACATTTTGAGTTTCAAGATCAATCGCTGCCAGTTCATTAGAGTCTTGCAATGTGATGAAGGCAATTTTGCTATCGGCAGTGAACGCAATATGACTTGGAGTCTTTCCCAACTTTACGGTCTTGGATAATTTCAGATCAGCGCCATTCGCTGCATATATATCAACGCGATCTAATCGATTGCCATTGGCTACAAACCATTTGTGGTTTGGAGAGTAGCCAATTTGGTATGGGTCAATAATATTGAGCATACGCCCAGTGATCTCACCGCTTACAGGATTCATCAACACGACATCGTTACCTGCGGCATTGGCAACCAATAAAGTTTTTTGATCAGGCGTCATCATCAAGTGATGCGGCTCTTTGCCAATATAGGTGGTTTTAATAACACGGCGACTTGGCATATCTATCAAACTCACCGTAGCTTCACCTGAATTGAGCACCACTGCTAGTTTAGGTTGTGCCGGTAATGCTGGCACCACTCCAGTTGCGGACATTTCAGCGAATACTGGATAGGGTATTGAAGCAAAGGCAACTGAAACGGCAATAGTGCGAAAAGCTCTAATCTTGATAAATTTATGCATAAACCACATTGTAAGCAATGGAGAGAGTCAAAAGACCCCTAATAAGCAGTGGAATTGATCTAGCGCAAGCTCGCCAAAACTTTTTCCAAGCGCTTTAGGGACATTGGGGTCGGTGTTTTGAGCTCCTGGGCATATAAGGCCACCCTGAGCTCCTCTAATTGCCAACGAAAATCAGCTAAAGCCTGATCTTCACTCATAGCATATGCAGCTGCACCTTTACTTCCCTGAAGGAGTTTTTGCCATGGTCTTGCCACTGATTCCCAGTCTTTTTGACATTGAGCATCCCTAGAGGGATTGGCACGCATCTTATCAATGCGCATTGCAATCGCTTTTAAATATCGTGGCAAATGGACTAATTGCGCATAGGGAATGTCAGCTACAAATTTGGGAAAGATGAGAGCCTGTACTTGTGACTGAATATCAGCATAAGCACTGGATGATGCTGCTTTGGCTTGCGCCATCTTCTTTTGCAAATCTGCATAAGCTTGCAAAGCTGCCAAAGCATGACGAGAAATCTCTTGGGCAATCAGTGCCAGTCTGGGTTTACCTGCTTGCATTCGGTCGGCAAACTGTTCAGCATTATTTGGCAGAGGCTCAGTCATGAACGCGCGCTCAATCGCCAGATTAAGTATCTGATCGATCAATCCTTCAACTGATCCAACATTGATAAACAGCAATCCGAGCTCGCGAATACCGGGCAACTGTTTTTGCAATGCTTTCAGCGTATCTTTATTACCCAGGGCAAATAGACGACGTAATCCTTGTATATGTTGCTTTCGAGCCTCCAGCAAATCATCGAATACCTCGAGATCGCAGTATTCGCCACGATCAATCAGCGCCGGATATCCAAATAAAGTTTTATTGCCTTTTTGAATTTCTAAGGTTTCAGGCAACTCTCCAAACTCCCAGCTACGATAGCCACTCTGCTCGACCTTCCTAGCTCCATCTGGTGGATTGCTTGCTTTGGGCTTAGCGCTGGCTTGGGACGATGGCTCAATCCCCAGTTCTGCTTGAGCTACTTCCTGAGCAACTGCCTGAAAGGCATCGCGGGCAGTCTGTCCATATTCTGATCGTAAGCGCGCTAAGTTACGCTCTACTTCTAACTGACGTCCATGCTCATCAATTAAACGAAAGTTCATCGATGAATGTAGTGGTAAGGCCTCGGGTCTGAAATCAGTTCTTTTGATTTCTAGACCACGCTCTTTGCGAATGTCATCGATGAGTTGATCGAGAAAATCACCCACTCCAAATTGCTGTGCCTCAAGCTTTCGCTCTAAATACGATTTTGCATAGTCTGGTAATGGCACACAATGACGCCGAATTTTTTGTGGCAAGGTTTTTAGTAAGAGCAGAATTTTTTCCTCGCACATACCGGGCACTAACCATTCACAACGACGACCATCCACTTGGTTGAGTTGTGCCAAGGGAACTACTAAGGTCACTCCATCTTTGGGGCTACCGGGCTCAAAGTGATAAGTTAAATTGAGCTCTGCTCCACCGACCTTCATCACTTTGGGATAGCGGTCTACGGTAATCCCTACTGCTTCATGGCGCATGAGGTCAGCTTTTTCTAAGCGAAGCTGTGTATCGAGGTCAGGAGTCTTTTTGAGATAGGCCCTGAGGTCTTCTCGATTGCAAATGCCTTTAGGGATGCGGGATTCATAAAAGGCAAAGAGCAAATCGTCATCTACCAAAACATCGGGGCGACGTGAGCGGTGCTCAAGCGCTTCGATTTCTCTAATCAGACGCCGGTTATGCCAAAAAAACCCAAACGTACCAGGATATTTTTTCTTAGCGTCTGCTTCAGTCTCGCGTTGCAGTGCTGGCGTATCCATGCGCCCAAACATTTCTTCTTGGACAAGCGCTTGGAGAATAAATAATTCACGGGCTTCTGCAAAATTATGTGGCTCATAGCGTACCCGGCGTCCGTGATAAATCGGCAAGCCATACAAGGTGCCACGCTCAAATGCCAATACCTCACCTTGGCGGTTATCCCAAAAGGGGTCACTCAAGGATTTAATGAGTCGATGAGCCGCCACTTTTTCCACCCATTGCGGCTCTATCTTGGCAATGGTGCGAGCATACATGCGAGTGGTCTCTTGCAACTCACCAGCTAAGATCCAAGCACCGGCTTTTTTACCAATGGTCGAACCAGGCCAAATGAAGGGACGAATACCTCTAGCCCCAACATAACCACCTGTCTTACTATTACGGTCTTGTGATTTTTCATCTTCCTCTTTTTTAGCCACATAGCCTAATAAGCCAGTAAGTAAAGAGAGATGAACTTGTTCATAGGTTGCAGCGAGGCTATTGTCTTTCCAGCCCTTTTCGCCGAGCATGGTATGCAACTGACCATGAACATCACGCCATTCACGCAAGCGACGAGGCGATAGAAATTTACTGCGACACAGATTTTCTAGCTGTCGATTGCTATGTTTATGCTGTAAGGCGTCCTGATACCAATCCCAGAGTTTCACAAAACTCAAAAACTCAGAGCGTTCATCTGCAAACTGCAAGTGCGCCTGATCTGCTGCGGCCCCTTGATCCATAGGGCGTTCACGTGGATCTTGTGTAGCCAAGGCAGAGGCAATGATGGTGACTTCTCTCAACGCATTCCGCTCTTTAGCAGCCAAGAGCATTCTGCCAATACGAGGATCTAGCGGCAAATCAGCTAACTGTTTACCAATCTGCGTTAGCTTAAAACTATGATTGACATCCTTACCATCGCCAACTTGAGCATCATCAAACTCTATTGCGCCGAGCTCATCTAGAAGTTGTACGCCATCAGCAATCGCTCTACCCAATGGCTTATCAATGAATGGAAAGTGTTGAATTTTGGATAAGCGTAGTGAGCTCATCCGCAGCAATACTGCAGCTAGTGAACTGCGTAAAATTTCAGGATCAGTAAATTTGGGACGACTTTGATAATCCTGCTCGCTATAGAGGCGTACACAGATACCATCTGATACACGACCACAACGCCCCGCTCTCTGATTAGCCGCCGCTTGTGAAATGGGCTCAATCTGCAACTGCTCTACTTTATTACGATAGGAATAGCGCTTCACTCTTGCTAAACCACTATCAATCACGTAACGAATGTTAGGAACAGTCAGAGAAGTCTCAGCAACGTTGGTTGTCAAAATAATGCGACGACCATTTCCAGGGCTAAAGACTCTCTCTTGCTCGGCCACAGATTGACGTGCAAACAAGCTCAGCACTTCTGGATGAAAGCGTTGCTGCAAGACATGGTCTTTACGCAGTGTTTCAGCACAATCTCGTATCTCACGCTCGCCTGGCAAAAAAACTAAAACGTCTCCTGCGCCTGCAGCACCCTCTCGCCAGACCTTGGTAATTTCTTCGGCGACTGCATCTGGAATTTCTTTTGCGGTCTTGGATTCTTTCTTGCCATCAGGTTTTGAATCTGGTTCGAGCGGTGAATATCTTTGCTCTACCGGAAACAACCTGCCGCTCACCTCAATCACCGGTGCTACTTTGCCATTGGTGGCAAAGTGCTCAGAAAATCGCTGGGCATCAATCGTGGCTGAGGTAATGATGAGTTTAAGATCGGGCCGCTTGGGCAATAACTGCCGTAAATAGCCTAACAAGAAATCAATATTTAAGCTACGTTCATGTGCCTCATCGATGATGAGCGTGTCATAAGCTTTGAGTTGTGGGTCGCGCTGCGTCTCGGCCAACAAGATGCCATCTGTCATCAGCTTAATGGAAGCGGTGTTGCTGGTCTTATCAGCAAAGCGCACTTGGTAACCCACATCTTGACCAATGGGCGAAGCAAGCTCTTGGGCGATCCGCTTGGCAGTAGCAGTGGCAGCAATCCGGCGTGGCTGGGTATGGCCAATGAGTTTGCCACCGTTGATCGTGCCACGCCCTAGGTCTAAGCAGATCTTTGGTAGCTGGGTGGTCTTGCCTGAGCCTGTCTCGCCGCACACAATGACCACCTGATGGCTTTGCAAGGCATCCTTGATGATCTGACGTTGACCAGAGACCGGCAATTCTTCCGGAAAGCGGATCTCGAGCTTGCGTCCGGTGTTGGAAGCAGGCACAGGCTTGGAGCTGGGTTTGGGTTTTTGTTGGTTTATAGGCTCTTGCACCCTATAATTTTCTCACTATGCCGACAAATGCACCAAACCAGGCCTCAACCGCCGAAGAATCTACCTCCAACTTCCCCTTCGTAGGGTGGTTGCGCGATGTTGCACCCTACATTCACAGCTTCCGCGAAAAGACCTTTGTGATCGCCTTCGCTGGCGAGCTTGTTCAAGAAATTGGTCTTGAGAATCTCATCGAAGATATTGCGATGTTGCATGCCATGGGTATGCGAATCGTTTTGGTTCACGGCATTCGCCCACAAATTGAAGAGCAGCTCATGCTGCGCAAGATTAAGAGTAAGTTTGGCAAGAGCGCCATGAATAGCTACCGAATTACTGATGCCGCTGCTCTAGAGTGCGTGAAAGAAGCTGCCGGAGAATTGCGTCTCGATATTGAAGCGGCATTTAGCCGTGGTTTACCAAACACTCCGATGGCAGGCTCTCGTATCTCTGTTATCTCTGGTAACTTTATTACAGCGATGCCAGTGGGCGTTGTCGAAGGGGTTGATTACATCCATACCGGCTTAGTGCGTAAAGTGGATTCCACTTCAATTAAGTTATCACTCGATAGCAACAAGATTGTGTTGCTCTCTCCGTTAGGCTTCTCACCTACAGGTCAAGCCTTTAACTTAGCTTACGAAGATGTAGCAGCTTCTACTGCTGCAGCGCTCAAAGCGGATAAGTTGATTTTCTTAAGTCCATATGAAGGTCTACACGATGCTGAAGGTGATCTGATTACAGAACTCTCCTTGCCTCAGTTGCAAGACTATATGGTAGAGAACAAAAATCTCGACGTTGGCATGAAGAGTTTGCTCAATATCTCTGGTAGAGCGATTCGTGCCGGGGTGAGTCGGGTTCACTTCTTGCCCTGCAACCAGGATGGCGCCTTATTGGAAGAGCTCTTTACCCACGACGGTATTGGCATGATGCTGGCCTCTTCTGATATTGAGAATTTACGCGAAGCCAATCAAGATGATGTCGGTGGTATCTTGCAACTCACTATGCCGCTAGAAGAAGAAGGGATCTTGGCTGCCCGCGGTCAAGACGTGATTGAGCGTGACATTCAGCGCTTCTCAGTGATTGAGCATGACCGCGTACTCTTCGGCTGTGCTGCCCTGTTCCCATTCCCCAATGGTGTTGGTGAATTAGCCTGTCTTGCAGTAGATCCTGATGTGCAAGGCTCCGGTGATGGCGAGCGTTTGCTAAAACGGGTTGAGATGCGTGCTAAACAAGAAGGCATTAAAAAATTATTTGTTCTGACGACGAGAACAGAGCATTGGTTTCTGAAGCGGGGCTTTAAAAGGGCCACAGTGGATGACCTGCCAGAAGAAAGAAAACAAATTTATAACTGGGACCGTAAGTCCATGGTTTTAACTAAAGATCTATAAGAACAAAGAGATACATAAGAAAGGCACTACAGATGGCACGGATGGTTGAATGCATCAAACTCAATAAAGAGGCAGAAGGCTTGGATTTCGCTCCACTTCCTGGTGACTTAGGTAAAAAGATTTGGAATCAAGTTTCTAAAGAAGCTTGGGCTGCTTGGTTAAAGCATCAAACTATGCTCATTAATGAAAATCGTCTCAATATGGCAGATCCACGTGCACGCCAGTACCTTTTAAAGCAAGTAGAAAAATACTTCTTTGAAGGTGGTGCAGATATGGCACAAGGCTATGTACCGCCTGCCGAATAGGTATTGCAATACAGCAAAAATAAATTTCTATAAATGCAGTTTCTGTTGTTGACACAGTAAAAGTACAGGCATAGGATGTAATCGTAGTGAGGCAGATATAGTGCCTTGCTGCATTGGCGAAAGCCACTTCAAAATGAGCGCATCTATGCGCTCATAGGCTAAGGAACTAAATACCTTCCGAGTGCCTGCGCCATGCAAACCATGGCAAACAACCCGATGGGGATGCCCCGTCGGGTTTTTTATTTTCTCTTTACGGATTAGAGTGCGATGCGGCTAACACCAGACGCGTTGCTGACCAGCAAGACATTGGCTTTCTCTTTAGCAAATAAGCCGACCGTAATCACGCCAGCAATTTGATTGATCTGAGACTCCATAGTGATGGGATCAGCAATGTGCAAACCAGCGACATCCAAAATCCAAGCGCTGTTATCGGTCACAAAGGGCTTGCTTGGAGTTTGATTGAGGTCAGAGCGAGTATGTTTAGCTAAGCGCAAAGTCACCTTGCCGCCAAGCTTTTCCAGCTCTCTACTGACAATACCTTTGGCTAGCGGAATGATTTCGACTGGGAGAGCAAAATTACCAAGTACCGGAACCTGTTTAGAAGAGTCGCAAATGCAAATAAATTGCTTTGCCATGGAGGCAATAATTTTTTCGCGAGTCAGCGCACCACCCCCACCTTTAATCATATGGCCAGCAGGATCAATTTCATCGGCACCATCGACATAGGCTGGCAGACTGAGTACATCATTAGGGTCGAGTACCTTAAAACCATGCTTTAGCAATCGCTCAGTCGTAGCATTGGAGCTAGAAACAGTTCCGGAAAAATGATCCTTATGTGGAGCTAAGGCATCAATAAAGCAATTAGCGGTCGAACCTGTTCCTACACCCAAGATTTGTCCAGCGGGTAGCTTTAGTACCTCGTCTCGAGCAGCTTCGCCCACCATTTGCTTGAGTTGATCCTGATTCATATATCCACCAAACACCTTTACTAGAACTGAGTGATTAATCCATCTATCATATGATATTCACAAGAAACGAACCAAAGCAGACCCCTTAAATAGAGCCATCCAGCCATGAATAGCGCCTCTTCCGCTCCCAGCCAACTCGAGCAACTCAAAAAATTCACTACTGTCGTGGCCGATACGGGCGATTTTGAGCGTATGCAAGTGTTTCAACCTCAAGATGCCACTACTAACCCCTCCCTCATTCTGAAGGCAGCCCAGCAAAGTAATTACCAGTCTTTGGTGAGTGCGGTGAAGGCAGCTCACCCAAGCTTAAGCGTTACTGATTTGGTGGATAACATCTTGGTTGCCTTTGGCTTGGAGATTTTAAAAATTGTGCCTGGTCGTGTCTCAACCGAAGTGGATGCGCGTTTATCGTTTGATACCAAGGCCACAGTTGCTAAAGCAAAACACTTAATTGCCCTATATGAATCTCAGGGCGTTAATCGCAAGCGCATTCTGATCAAGCTCGCTGGAACTTGGGAGAGTATTGCTGCTGCTAAACAATTAGAGGCAGATGGCATTCATTGCAATATGACTCTACTCTTCTCGCTGATTCAGGCGGCGGCCTGTGGCGCAGCCAATGCAAAACTGATTTCACCGTTTGTTGGTCGCATTACGGATTGGCATAAGGCAAAACTCGGAAGCAATTGGAGTGATGCCCACAATGGTGGTGCCAATGATCCCGGTGTGACTTCAGTAAAGCGGATTTTTCATTATTACAAGCACTTTGGTATTCCAACCGAGATTATGGGTGCTAGCTTTCGCAATACCAGTCAAATCCTGGAGCTTGCCGGCTGCGATCTTTTAACGATTAGCCCTGAGTTATTGGCTGAGTTGCGTGCAGGTACTGCCACAGTAAGTAAGAAATTAGATGGTGCCAATGCTCACGCTGCATTAAGTGCTGAGAATATAAAGCCTCTCAAACTAGATGAATCTAGCTTTAGGCTGCAATTGAATAATGATGCGATGGCAACAGAAAAACTTGCAGAAGGTATACGCAATTTCTGTATCGATACTGAAAAGCTGGAAGCACTGCTAGCAAAATAATTCGCTAGCAGTAGCTTTACATATGTTTAATTTACTTCTTAGCCGTATTGATACCGACCAAGGTATAAGCCCCGCAATAACCAAAGATCCCTGTTAGCAAGGGGATGATTCCAATCCAAGCCCACGGGCCAGTGATACCAAAACCTGCTAAACCCATGAGGGTGACGCCAACAGTCATACGCAAAACACGGTCAGTGTGACCAATATTGCATTTCATATAAGCCCCTTTGTTATTGAATAAACAACTATTTGGCAGCTTTGTTATTTAATTTGGCAAGGCGCTGTCTTAATGCCTCATACAAGCATACGCCACTTGCTACCGAAACATTCAAACTGGAGACCACACCCTGCATTGGGATACGGACGAGCTCATCGCAGGTTTCTTTTGTAAGACGGCGCATGCCCTCACCTTCAGCACCCATCACGATAGCAATAGAGCCAGTAAGGTCGATGTCATAGATCGACTTTTGAGCTTCATCATCCGTACCAATCAACCAAACGCCCGCTTCCTGCATCTCTTTCATACTGCGAACCAGGTTGGTGACAGTAATCACTGGCATGACTTCAGAGGCACCGCTTGATACCTTGCTCACGGTAGCATTTATCGAAGCCGAACGATCTTTCGGAATGACTACCGCATCTACCCCTGCACCATCAGCAACACGTAAACAGGCGCCAAAGTTATGGGGATCTGTCACGCCATCGAGCACTAAAAACAATGGTTTAGCTTGGGTGCCCTCGACATCTTCAATCACTTCGGTAATGGTGCGCGCTATGGTCATTTTTTCAGCTAAAGCAACCACACCCTGATGACGGTCGTGGCCAGTCAACTTTTGAAGACGCTCAGCATCTGCTGCATGCAATCGTTCGCCCAAAATCTCTTCAGCTTGCTTCAAAAAATCTCCCATGCGTCGGTCGCGACGACTAGGATCGAAGTACACCGACTTTAGGCTATCGGGGTCAACACGCAAACGCGCTTGCACCGCATGAAATCCTACTAATATTTGTTTCATCTCTGTGCTTGTTCTTTATATGCTGATTATTTACGTCTGGCTTTGGTATTGCGTACTGGTGGTTTTGTGCCTGCAGGCTTGCCGACGGATCTACCGGGTTTACTTGCCTTACCGTTTTTACGACTCGCTTTACTTTTGGACTGCGTTGCGCCCAAGGTACCAGCGGATTTTGCAGCATTAACGTTGATCCCACTGGGCTTTTGAGGCGTTTTATGAGCAGGTCTACTCTTATTAGGTGCCGCCTTTTTATTAGGTCGACCAGTATCAGCAGCCAATAATAATTGACGGCGATTAGAAGATCCACCACCTTCAGCACCGGAGCTCTTAACGAGACTGAATTCAATCTTGCGAGCATCTAAGTCAACACGGCTCACCAATACATGTAAACGATCACCTAAGCGATAACGAATGCCTGTCCGTTCACCACGCAATTCTTGACGGGCTTCATCGTATTGGAAGTAATCGCCACCCAGTTCAGTAACGTGAACCATACCTTCAACGAAAAGATTCTCCAGCTGAATAAATAATCCAAAGTTAGCAACCCCGGTTACCGTACCCGCATACTCTTGACCAAGATGATCTCGCATGTAATAACACTTGAGCCATGCCTCAACGTCACGCGAGGCTTCATCAGCGCGGCGCTCATTAGAGGAGCAGTGAACCCCTAGCTGACCCCAAATTGGTAATGCTGCGTTAGCCCCTTTTGGCGCTCTAGCGCCTCTCGCTGCAATATCTTTCGCATCGCTTTGGGATTTTTTGGCATTGACTGCATTCTCTCTTCCCTTACCCTTACGCGGTAAGGTCAAATTGAGTGGTACTTTTGGAGGCAAAACAGGCGTGTATGGCTTCTTCTGCAAAATTGACTTAATAACTCGATGGGTCAATAAGTCTGGGTAGCGACGAATCGGGCTGGTGAAGTGCGAGTAGGCTGGATATGCCAAACCAAAGTGGCCTTCGTTATCTGGTTGATACATCGCTTGCTGCATTGATCGCAATACAACTGACTGCAGCATATTGGCATCAGGTCGATCTTTAATCTCCCGCATCAACTTTGCATAATCACGAGGTTTTGGTTTTTCACCACCATCCAAAGATAGCCCTGAAGTTCTTAATACCTGACGCAAGGTCATCAACTTCTCTTCAGAAGGTTCGCCGTGAACACGGTACAAGCTGAGATGTTTATTTTTATCAATGAAGTCTGCGGCACACACGTTAGCAGTCAACATACACTCTTCGATTAATCGATGAGCATCATTACGCAGGCGCGGCTCGATTCGCAAAATCTTACCAAGTTCATTGCTAATGATTTGCGTTTCTGTAGTTTCAAATTCGATTGCGCCACGCTTCTCACGGGCTGATAACAGAATCTTAAATAAAGAGTAGAGATTGCTTAAGAGCGGGCGAAACTGGGTAAAGCGTGCTGCTTCCGGACCTTTGCTATTGGACAGAATTTCCCAAACAATGTCATAGGTAAAACGTTGTGCAGAATGCATGACTGCTGGGTAAAACTGGTAGGCTAATACAATGCCATTGTTATCCACCACCGAGTCACACACCATACAGAGGCGATCAACATTGGGGTTGAGTGAGCAAAGACCATTCGAGATCTTCTCTGGCAACATCGGAATGACCCGTCTTGGGAAGTACACAGAGGTTGCCCGCAGCAAGCCTTCGTCATCCAAGGGGTGTCCCGGTTTGACGTAATGCGAAACGTCAGCAATCGCGACGATGAGACGCCAAGCTTTAGTCTTGCCGTACATTACTGGCTCGCAATAAACAGCATCGTCAAAGTCTCTGGCATCAGCACCATCAATGGTGACCAATGGCACATCACGTAAATCGACGCGACCTTCTAAATCTTCTTGCTGAACTGCATCAGGTAATGCAGCGGCTTCTTTCATGGCAGCGGCGGAGAACTCATGGGGTACGCCGTACTTACGCACCGCAATTTCGATTTCCATACCAGGATCATCAATCTCACCTAGAACCTCAACAACCCGGCCTACTGCTTGACGATAGCTATCTGGATAATCAATAATTTCAACACTAACGACTTGACCTAACTTGGCCTGTCCTTGACCCTTGGGTGGAATCAAAATGTCATGACCGATACGCTTATCTTCAGGCGCAACAATCAAAACACCATTTTCATTTAAGAGGCGGCCGATTACGACCTTATTGGCATGCAGAACGACTTCAACAATCTGTCCTTCTGGGCGACCACGACGATCCGTTCCCAATACTCTGACATTGACTCTATCGCCGTGCATGACACGGGACATCTCTCTTTCGGAGAGGAAAATATCTTCACCACCATCATCGGGAATAACAAATCCAAATCCATCTCGATGCCCTTGAACTGTCCCTAAACGATCAGCCTCGCGGGGCACCAAGTCTTTTGCTTTACGCATTTAATTCCTTCGGCAATACATGCCCTATCTATATATCTACTGATATCTATTTTTGTTATGAATAAGGCTACTGTATCAAACCATCAAGTCTGAAGGGAAAAAGCCAAAATGGGGTTGAAATAGCCCAAAACACCCATCCCTCTATAATAGAGGCATGCCCAGGTGGCGAAATTGGTAGACGCACCAGCTTCAGGTGCTGGCGATCGTAAGGTTGTGGGGGTTCGAGTCCCTTCCTGGGCACCAAACACTCCTTCTAGTCCTGATAGCTCTTATATGGGGACGAATCAGCCTAAATTCAATAGCGCTTAGATTCCCATGTTTCTATGGAGAATCTTCCCCTTCATTTCTTCCCAAAGACTTTCAAAATCGTCTGTTTTTTCCTCGGAGAGTTTTACAGGATCGTAGAGCTGGCCAAAGACAATGGATTTCCTTTTCACTAGGGTCTTCTCAAACTCTGTCAAAGCAATGGGCTTATCTTCCATGTCGCGGGTGAGTTCTGCAGAGCAAACAATCGCTTCTTCATCATCCTTATCCACTACGGCAAATTCGATGAATTGCTGGGTCTTATCCACGATGACTAAGGTACCGCGAGCATAAGTCACTGCATCATGTTGCTGGACGATATACGCCAGGAATTGATCTTCCTCTGCTCTTTCCATTTGTAGGTCGTCGATGAAGAATAGATATTGATCACCATCGCTATTGACTAAGGTAAAGACTTTAGGCGTAACGCCATGACCTAAAACTAGGTTACGGTAATAAGTGGAGACTTCTACTGCCAGGTTTTCTGAAAAGAGGTGCATGACAAATTCATTAAAGTTTTTAAGTCGAGGTTTTTAAATTAAGCCAAGTTCTTTTTTAAGAATGCCATGGTTCTTTCCCAAGCTAAGTTTGCTGCAGCCTCGTTATATTGCAATGGTGGCATACCGCGACTATCCGCCTTTGGATTAGCAAAGGCATGCTTAGCATCGTAGCGATAGAACTCATGCTGGATATTCGCCTCAGTTAACTTTGTATCTAGTTGATCAACGCCCGAGATGGCAAAGAAATCATCATGGCTAGCCCAGTGCGCCATCATTGGCTTTGTGATCGCTTTGGCATCTACATATTCCAGCGGAGGGTAACCATGCCAGACCACCGTGCCATCAAGCTCAGGAACATGACAGGCGGATAGTACGGTTAATGCACCGCCCATACAAAAGCCAGTGACTGCTACTTTTTTGCTACCAGTAGCCTTGAGATACTGAACGGCACCACGAATATCTTGACCCGCTGCATCACCAAAGTTCAGATCTCCCATAAGGTGCTCTGCTTCTTTAGCTTCTAGAGCGAGTTTGCCACGATATAAATCAGGCACTAGTGCACGATACCCTGCCTTAGCCAAGCGATCAGCTACAGCCTTCACCTCACTATCAAGCCCCCACCACTCCTGAATAACGACCACCCCTGGAGCATGAGATTGATCTGCTGGCTCTGCCAAGTATCCATTGACTAATTGCCCATCGGGTCTTTTGTATTCGATCATGTGTGCTCCTTTATTTATTACTGACTATTGGATTCATTACGCGTTCTTCGTTTTGGTATCCGAATGAATATATCCTACCAGCCAGAACGTGAGCAAGCCACAGGCTACCGCCCCATATCCAACCAGGTTGTAGTGCTCCATCTTACCGTCAGCCGTGATGGTTACCACTACTCCAGCCAGTACTGAGGCAATACCTGAGGCAAGCATCTGAACCGAACCTACCAGGCTCATAAAAGTTCCCCGAATCTTGGGCTCGACTAACTGACTCACCATTGCCATGGCTGGAATCATGCGCCCAGAGATGAGAATAAAGAAAGATGTGGAATTAATTAACACCACCCATAAAGGGACGGGGACTAAATTGGTCGTCACGATCAGCGGTATCAAACTGACTATTGCTAGGATTCTGAATACGCGTACTTTGCCATACTTATCTGCCATATGGCCAATCAAGCGGGAGCTCATTAAGGTTGCCACCCCACCGCATAAATAGATCAGAGAAATATAGGACTCAGCCACACCCACATTGGCAGTGAGATATAGCGCGATATACGGAATCACTGAGAATCCCGTCAACATGATTAAGCCCATGAACACAAAAGCACGCAAGTGGTGATGGGCAATCAAGATGTCATAGATTTGTCTAAAACGACTTCCCTCATGAACATGATGAAGATGCCCTGAAATCTTGGGAATATTACGATAACCAATATACAAAACGAGAGTGGAGATCAAACCAATAAACATAAATGGCACACGCCAACCTAAAGAGTCGATGTGATTGGCTAAAAATAAACTCAAGGGAACGCCGGCAACGGTCGAGACCGAAAATGCGGCCATCACAGTACCCAAGGCTTTGCCACGACGTTCAAACGGAATAGAGTCAGCCACGATAGTTTGAACAAGTGAGCCCAAGATCCCACCGAAGGCCCCTGCACAAGCACGCGCAATAAATAGTAAATGGTAGTTCGGTGCAAAACCACAGGCTATTGTTGCAATGATGAAGCAAACATATAAACGTAGGAGTAACCGCCGTCTCTCAAAGCGGTCGACATAGTAAGTTGCAAATATTCCCGCAATTGCTGCCGCAAAAGTATAGGAAGATAACAATAAGCCAAACTGATGAGTATTGATTGAAAATGCTTTAATGAACTGAGGCCCTAAAGGCATCATGATCATAAAATCCAAGATATGCGTGAACTGAATTCCGGCTAATGCAAAGAGAAAAAAACGCTCTCGCTTAGGGGATTCAAAAAGATTAGATGGCTGGTTCAAGGTCTGCTTTACACGCGCTGGTCAATATGCCATTATCCCCCTTGAATCCCAATCCTGCCGACCCCTTACCTGCCTAGATCATGACTACATTTGCCGAACCAGTTCTACAAACAGCCGTACTAGGCATCCCCGTGATACCGCTTATCACGGATGTTTTCTTTGGAGTCTTGGGCCTGATTGCGATTCTGGTCTTTCATGGTAGCTGCATTAATCACATCATCATGCGCTTTGATAGAAGGACCGAAAAGAATCAAAGTCAGGGGCAATATAACCGAGTGTTTATACACTTTTATGCCTCATTTATTTTGATTGCCTGCGTGCACATTTGTGAAATTGTGATTTGGTCTGTTTACTTAATTGCACTCAATTTGATTCCGAATGGAATCGAGGCTTTGATATTTGCAGGTAGTTGCTATACCACCGTAGGATTTGCCGCAGATTCCTTGCCTGCAGGTTGGAAAAGTTTGGCTTTCTTTATTGCATTTTCCGGTCTCTTTTCAATCGCCTGGACCACCTCGGTCATGATCGGCATGACTGATGCCTACAAAAAAGCCTGGGGACAAAAGTACAGCCGGAGTCGCATTAAATCTTTTTGATGTAATACCCATATACACAACGATTGCCACCTCTAGATGGGTTATGAGTATCGAAAATCACGCCATTAATCACAGTCGTGAGGTGCTTGGAGACCTTAACGATCAAAGTACCCAATGGTAGCTCTTCGGGCCTGAGGTGAACCTGGCAACCAGCTCCTACTTTCATGGTGGGAACCCATTCAAAGCCATGACTCAAAACGTAATCATGAAACACATTGCGATGATTACCATTCCGCGGTGATGAACCCCTGCGGACAAGATGTCTTGATAGCTTATTATCTCGCTCGTTAGCATATCGCTCATTAGCCTCACCAAGATCTTGATAGACTTTTAGATAAGGAAGATTCGCTGCAATCGCAATCGATCTTACAACGCAGTCGCCAGCGCTACCTTTAAAGCCAGCTTCACCTCTACCACCATCATGATATTGAAATGGAAAGGCTTGGCTTGAGCGTTTGAGAAGAGAGAAAGGATTTAAGAAACTAAACATACTTATTTATGCAATTGGTAAATAAAAAATGGACTTGCCTTGCGACAAATCCATTTCTTTTTACGGGCAAATGCGAATTACTTCGCTTGCGCCTGCTTTACTTTCAAACGCCATGCATGCAAGAGTGGCTCAGTGTAGCCATTAGGCTGCTCTAGACCTTTGAAGATCAAATCACTAGCAGCTTTAAAGGCATAAGAGTCTTTGTAGTTTGGCATCATTGGCCTGTACAAAGGGTCGCCAGCATTTTGCATATCAACAATGCTAGCCATGCGTTGCATTGCTTCCTCTACTTCCGCCTTAGTGACGTATTTGTGTAGCAACCAATTGGCAATGTGCTGACTAGAAATACGCAAAGTTGCACGATCTTCCATTAAGCCTACGTTATAAATATCAGGCACCTTAGAGCAACCTACGCCTTGGTCAATCCAGCGCACTACATAACCTAAGATACCTTGGCAATTATTATTGAGAGCTTCGCGAATCTCCTCTTTAGTCCAATCAGGATAGAGCGCAATTGGCACAGTCAAGAGATCGTCAGTTAAAGCCTCATACTCAGCTGCAGTATCTTCTTTCTCCATCTCTTCTTGAATTTTGGCCACATTCACTTGGTGATAGTGCATGGCATGCAAAGTGGCAGCGGTAGGCGATGGTACCCAAGCCGTATTGGCTCCGGCTAGAGGATGCGCCCCTTTTTGTTCTACCATCTCCTTCATCAGATCTGGCGCAGGCCACATACCCTTACCAATCTGTGCACGGCCACGTAGACCACAATCCAATCCTGCTAATACGTTACGGCGCTCATACGCTCCGAACCATTTAGCAATCTTCATTCTGCCTTTGCGAACCATGGCACCACCATACATACCGGTATGCATTTCATCACCGGTGCGATCTAAGAACCCAGTATTAATAAACGCAACGCGAGCACCAGCTGCAGCAATAGCAGCTTTAATATTGACGCTCATACGGCGCTCTTCATCCATGATGCCTAATTTGACAGTGTTCTCGGGTAAACCCAGTAATTTCTCAACACGGCCGAAGAGCTCGCTAGCAAACGCCACTTCTTCTGCGCTGTGCATTTTTGGCTTCACAATGTAGACAGAGCCCTTGCGTGTATTGCCAATGGCCTGAGTTGCTGGGCGATTGATGTCATACAAAGCAATTAATACGGTGACTACGGCATCTAAGATACCTTCGTAGATTTCCTTACCTTCGCTAGTAATGATGGCTGGGTTAGTCATCAAGTGACCAACGTTGCGAAGGAATAAGAGTGAGCGGCCATGCAGCGTCACAATGCCATCTTTTGCGTTGGTTGCGCCTATACCTGCTTTATATTGACGATCTGGGTTCAGTTTACGGGTAAATGTTTTACCACCCTTACTGACTTCTTCAACCAAGGTACCTTTGAGAATACCCAACCAGTTCTCATAAGCAAGTACTTTGTCATCGCCATCAACTACAGCTACTGAGTCTTCTAAGTCCAAGATGGTTGAGAGTGCTGCCTCGAGCACCACATCATTGACTCCGGCTGGATCAGCAGCACCAATAGTTTTAGTCCTGTCGATTTCGATATCAATATGAATACCATGATTGCGCAACAAAATGGATGATGGTGCAGAAGCATCGCCCTGATAGCCCACGAACTGTTTTTCATCAACCAAGCTAGTAGTGCTACCGTCTTTTAATTTAACGGACAGTTTTTTATCTACAACGCTATAGGCTACTACATCGCGATATAAAGCCCCAGCCAAAGGAGCGGATTCATCTAAAAACTGACGGGCAAAGGCAACTACCTTTGCACCTCGAATCGGGTTGTAAGCACCATCCTTAGTGGCACCTTCTGCTTCAGAGATCACGTCTGTGCCATATAAAGCATCATACAAAGATCCCCAACGGGCATTAGCAGCATTCAAGGCATAGCGCGCATTGAGAACTGGAACAACAAGCTGAGGGCCAGCTTGGAGAGCTAGCTCATCATCCACATTCTGAGTGGTAGCCTTAATCGTGGCAGGAACATCCTCGATATAACCAATTTCTTTTAAATATTTGCGATACGCAGGCATATCTTTAATTGAGCCTGGATTGGCTTTGTGCCATTTATCTAGATCAAGCTGTAAACGATCGCGCTTTGCCAGTAAAGCTTCATTTTTTGGAGTTAAGTCTGTAACGATTTCATCAAAACCCTTCCAAAAATCAGCACTCTTAATGCCAGTTCCAGGAAGCACTTTGTCTTCAATAAAACGATACAAGGGGGTTGCTACTTGAAGGCCATTACAGGTAGTACGCGCAGTCATGTGATTCATTTCTTATGCAAAAGTTAAAATTAGGTTTACTCAGTTTCTTACTTCGTTTTTTACTTCGTTTTTTACTTCCTTACTGAATCAAATATTTTCCATCAATCCTGAAAGGGATGTTGGAGAAGAATGGTTTCATCACGCTCTGGTCCTGTAGAAACCATTGCGATTGGCTTACCAGCCACTTCTTCAATACGGCGCAGGAAATTTTGCGCCTCTACAGGTAGCTTATCCCACTCGCGAATCCCAAAAGTGGTGCCTTTCCAGCCTGGGAAATCTTCATAGATTGGCTCACATCGAGCTACTGACTCTGCGCCCCGCGGCAATACATCTAACTTCTTGCCATCGAGCTTGTAGCCCACGCACAAGCGAATGGTTTCGAGGCCATCGAGCACATCCAGCTTGGTAATGCACAGACCTGATAAACCATTGATCTGAATCGAGCGCTTCAAAGCAGCAGCATCTAACCAGCCAGTGCGACGGGGACGACCGGTAACAGAACCAAATTCCTTGCCAACTTCAGCAAGACGAATACCAATAGGATCTTGTCTTGCTGGATTGTCATGATCATAGAGCTCGCTTGGGAATGGGCCCGCACCAACACGCGTGCAATAGGCTTTCGTAATACCCAAGATATATTGAAGTGAATCAGGACCAACACCAGAACCCGCCGCTGCATTGCCCGCTACGCAGTTACTAGAAGTCACATATGGATAAGTACCATGATCGATATCGAGCAAGGTACCTTGCGCACCTTCAAATAAGAGGTTTTGACCCGCTTGCTCAGCAGCATATAAAGCGCTAGAGACATCGACTACCATTGGCTTGATGCGCTCTGCATAAGACATCGCTTCAGCAAGCGTCTTCTCATAGTTGACAGGCTCAGCGCCGTAATAGTTGATAAGCATAAAGTTGTGATACTCCAAGTTCTCACGCAATTGCGCTGCAAACTTTTCCGGATAGAACAAATCTTGTACGCGCAAAGCACGACGTGCTACTTTATCCTCATAAGCCGGGCCAATGCCACGCCCGGTTGTACCGATCTTGGCTTCCCCACGCTTTTTCTCACGGGCATGATCAATTGCTACGTGGTACGGGAGAATCAAAGTAGTGGCTTCGGAGATTTTTAGACGGGATTGGACATCTAAACCGGCATCTTCAAGCTCGCCGATTTCTTTAAAGAGCGCCTCTGGTGACAGCACCACACCATTGCCGATGTAACAGATCACCTCTTTATGCATGATTCCAGAAGGAATCAAACGCAAAATCGTTTTCTTACCACCAATGATTAAGGTATGACCAGCATTGTGACCACCCTGAAAGCGCACAACTGCTCGAGCGTGATCAGTTAACCAATCAACTACCTTACCTTTGCCTTCATCACCCCACTGGGTGCCAATGACAACGACGTTACGACCTTTTGCTTGCTGCTTTGAAGACATATTGAAATCCAAAAAGATAATGACAAATTAGGTTAAGTGATTACTTGATTAATCAATCGATTGCTACTGACTTTAGTTCTTCTTTACTTCCCAAGAGTTACCCTGCTTCACCAATGCTCGATCACATTCATATTCAGCTGCCTCAACGGATTCTCCGGCGAGAACCTGAATCACTACTTCACCACGATTGCGCAATTCAGTGATGGCATTTTCTAAGACCACATCCTGAACCCAAGGTGCAAGGATAGCGAATTTACGAACCTGTAAAGGTGACAAGCTAGCCAATGTAAGTAGATCCAAGGAAAATCCAGTAGCAGGCCGGGAGCGACCAAAGGCCTGACCCACCTGGTCATAGCGCCCGCCTCTAGCTATCGGTTGCGGCAAGCCATCTACATAAGCTGCAAACATCACACCGCTGTGATATTGATAGCCACGCAGATCAGCTAGGTCAATGCTGAGCTCTATACCTACATTAGCATTTGCTGCAGAAACTATCCGCTCTAAGTCTGCTAATGCCTGATCAATAGCAGCATGCTTCGGTAGCACCTGCTTTGCCTGAGCTAGCACTTCAGCGCACGGACCATTTAATTCTGTCAATGCAAGCAAAGCGTCAGCAATCTTGGCAGGCAAACAGGTTGCCCATTGTTGTAAACGAGGGCGATCCTTGGTCTGCAAAAGGCCATATAAAGTTTCAATGGTTTCTTTAGCGAGCTTTTGATCAGCCAAAATACCAGTCAAGATGCCAGCGTGTGACAAATCTAAATACACCTTTTTGAGACCAGCTACATCCAGAGTCTTGAGCAATAAGGTAATAGCTTCAAAGTCCGCTTCCCAATTGGCGCAGCCATAGATCTCTGCACCCAATTGCAATTGTTCGCGTGATGAGCTACCTACGGGGGTGCGTGCATGCGCAACCGAGCCCGCATAGCAAAGCCGAGTAACACCTACCCGATTTAATAAGTGCGCATCGATACGCGCGACTTGTGGAGTGATATCCGCACGCAAGCCCAAGGTGCGACCTGATAATTGATCAACCAATTTGAAAGTTTGCAAATTGAGATCAGAACCCGTGCCAGTTAAGAGTGAATCCAAGAACTCCAAAATTGGAGGAGCCACTAGTTCATAGCCATAGGATTGATAAAGATCCAAGATGGCACGACGCAAAGACTCTACCTTGCGAGCCTCAGCTGGCAAAACGTCTGCAATATCTTCAGGAAGTAACCAACGATTCATGATCTAAATGATTCGCTTTCTTATTTTTTATGCAGAAACTTGAAGAACTCACCATTCGGCTCCACCACCATCACATCTTTCTTATCCTTGAAAGAGTTACGGTAGGCCTCCAAGCTCTGATAGAACTGCGCAAACTGTGGATCACGTCCAAATGCTTCGGCATAGAGTGAGGTAGCCTTAGCATCTCCCGCCCCTTTGATCTTTTGAGCATCACGATAGGCTTCAGCCAAAATCGTATCGCGTTGACGCTCTGCATTAGCGCGAATTTTGTCAGACTCTGCTGCACCAGTAGAGCGCAACTCATTGGCTACACGCTTACGCTCAGCCTCCATCCGGCGATAGACTGAATCACTAATCTCAGCCAAGAGGTCAACACGTTTTAAGCGGACATCCACAATTTCTACGCCAATATCAGATGCATCAACCGCGACCTTCTTGCGAATACCTTGCATCACTTCTTCACGCTGATCAGAAATCAATTCACGGACTGTGCGCTTGGTGAACTCTTCATTTAATGCGGATCGCACTAGTTGCGTTAAGCGATCTTGCGCCAGGCGCTCATCACCTTTGAAGCTAATGAAGAATTTACGAGGATCAACAATGCGCCACTTCACATAAGAATCTACGAGCAGATTTTTCTTCTCAGCAGTAATGAAGCGCTCTGCCTCTGGATTATCAATTGTCAAAATACGACGGTCGAAGAAACGCACACTCTCAAATGGACCTGGATACTTCACCTGCAGACCCGGTTTCTCAATCACGCGCACGATCTGACCAAAAGAGAACACAACGGCGAACTTGCGTTGATCCACAACAAAGATACTGGAAGACAGTACATAGACGAGCGCAATAAATGCAACCGCAGCGACGATCAGACGATTAGCATTCATTAACGGCTCTCCCGATCACGACTACGCAAACCATCGCGCTTATCCGCTGACCTATCATTACTAGAGCTTGGGCTTACTACAGGCGCTGCAGTAGTTGGCGCAGGATTATTAAGCCCTGTTGCTCCACCCACTGTGACAGAACCAGTTGGGGTGCTAGAAGAAGTTGTGTTGCCTTGATTAAGAGGAGCGCCAGTAGCTTGTGCGGTCTCTGCGCTGACCTGCGCAACAATCTTATCGAGCGGCAAATACAACAAACTATTACTCTTGGTCGTATCAACCAAAATCTTAGTCACATTGTTATACATTTCGCGCATCGTATCGATATACATGCGATCACGAGTCACTTGTGGCGCCTTAGAATATTCCACCAAGATTTGCTTAAAGCGAGTTGCGTCACCCTCTGCAGTAGCTACTACACGAGCCTTATAGCCCTCTGCCTCTTGAATTAAGCGAGCTGCAGTACCCTTAGCGCGCGGGATGATGTCATTGGCATAAGCCTGGCCTTCACTCTTTAAGCGTTCTTGATCTTGACCAGCCTTCACCGCATCGTCAAATGCAGCTTGCACTTGTTCTGGTGGTTGTACGTTTTGTACCGTAACGCTCGTGACATAAATGCCTGTCTTATAGCTATCTAAAATCTTTTGAATCGAATTGGCAAGATCAATACCAATCTTCTCGCGCCCTTCGTATAAAACAGTATCCATCTTGCTACGAGCGACAATCTCGCGCACGGCTGTCTCAGCAGCTTGGATGACTGCAGCATCAGGATCACGATTGTTAAATAAATAATCAGTTGGGTCTTTTAAGCGGTATTGCACAGCAAAACGCACATCAATAATATTTTCATCTTCAGTCAACATCGAAGAGTCTTTTTGATTAGTCGCTTTAATCAATACCGGACGGCCCACTTCAACGGAGCGCACGCCCGAGAGATTGACTGTTTCAGCAGACTGGAGTGGCCATGGGAAATGCCAATTAATACCAGGCTTAGCGGTGTAGTCGTATTTACCAAAACTCAGAACAACTCCCGCCTGACCTTCTTGGATAATGAAAAAACCACTGCACACCCAAGAGAAGAGGAAGATCGCCAGCGCTACTAGCGGACCACTCTTGGAGCTAAAGGGGTTTGTAAAATTAAAGTTTGGTCCAGCAGAACCGCCACCGTTACCACCACGCTGTGATGGCGGAGGAATATCGCCACTGTTGGGTTTTTTAGCGGAAGCGCCTGAATTCGTACCTGGCTTTTTCTTACCGCCAAAGATACCGGCAATCTTGTCATTGAAATCGCGCCACAACTCATCCAAATCTGGTGGACCATCTGGCTTGGTTGGCTGCTTATTTGGCTGACCTGTTGGTGGATTTTGATCAGGCTCTACTTTTGGAGCTTGCTCATTGGCCTGCCCTTCTTTGGCATCCTTGGAATCTTTGGATCCGTTGTTGTGGCTATTGCCCCAACCTGGATCATTGACCGAAAAAAGGTCTAAAAATTTACGCATCATTAGAAAAGTAGCTTCGGTTAGGAATCGGATTAAATTCGGATGACTCTGGTCGTTCAGGTAAAGGTGCTAAAAACTCGTCCGGGGCCAGCTGGGTCTTAGCACGGTTGTGTTCACTCCTCATTTTATCAGTCATTTGGGAGCATTCCGCCAAGGCTGACCTCATTAAATCAAGGCCTAAGCCTGTTTGGGCTGAGAGGAAAACTTCGCTCGGAAAACCTTGGTTATCCCGCTCTAAAACCGCCCCGCGGGTGAAGGTTTGGGGCATTAAATCGATCTTATTCATCACCTCAATGCGCGGGATGTCGTCAGCCCCGATTTCTTGTAAAACCGCCTCAACTTCCGCTTTTTGCTCCCTAGCAACTGGGCTGCAGGCGTCAATTACATGCAATATCAGGTCGGCATGGATCGTTTCATCCAAAGTAGCCCTAAAGGCCTCGACCAATTGGTGTGGCAAATCGCGGATAAATCCGACGGTATCTGACACCACAATCGAGCCTACCCCCTCTAAATGGACTCTTCTAGAAGTGGTATCTAAGGTGGCAAAGAGCTGATCAGCAGCATAAGTGCCCGCCTTGGTCAACGCATTGAACAACGTTGATTTACCAGCATTGGTATATCCCACTAAGGAAACGGAGAACACATCCTGACGATTGCGCGCCCTTCTTTGGGTTCTTTGCTGACGCTGTAGTTTTTCTAATTCATTTTCAAGGCGCTTAGCTTTGGTCGCCAACATCCGGCGGTCTAACTCCATCTGGGTTTCACCCGGTCCACCGCGGACACCAATACCACCCCGCTGACGCTCTAAGTGACTCCAAGCGCGCACGAGGCGAGACATGCGATAACGCACTTGCGCTAGTTCGACTTGGGTCTTACCGATGTGGCTTTGCGCGCGTTGACTAAAGATATCCAAAATCAAACCCGTGCGATCCATCACATGATGACCAATATGACGCTCTAAGTTCCGCTGCTGCGTCGGGGATAAAGGATGATTGAAGATAGCTAATTCAGCGTCATGCTCTTCCATCACGCGCTTTAACTCATTCGCCTTTCCAGAACCAATGAATAAAGCGGGATCGGTTCTACCCTTTCGCGCAATGACACTCGCTGCGGGTATAGAACCAGCGCTATCAGCCAAGAGGCTGAGTTCAGCCATACTGTCTGCAAAATCTTCGCGTCCGGTATCTACACCAACCAGAACGGCGCGTGCTGCATCTACACCAGTTTTATACAGAGCTAGCTTCTTCTACACGGAAATCAATCGCACGAGCAGGAACGATCGTGGAGATTGCATGTTTATAAACCATCTGCGTTACGGTGTTGCGCAGTAGTACAACGTATTGATCGAATGACTCGATATTGCCTTGCAATTTAATACCATTCACAAGATAGATTGAAACAGGAATGTGCTCTTTACGTAGTGCATTTAGAAACGGATCCTGCAACAATTGGATTTTGTTGGGGTTGTTATTACTCATACTGCTCCTTATTTATTTTTGACTTGCTTTATTTTGGGAGTCTTGCTTTTTGCTGATTATTTTTTTACTGAATACCTCTAAAACTGTTGTTACCTAGCTATCTATATTGGGCTTAATTACATAAAAATCAAGGCTTGATTACTTCCAAGATGAAAAGCTTATCCCAAACTAGCGCTTTTTGCCCTTTTTACCTTTATCTGCATCGACGTAGGGGTTTTTGGCGGTATTCATCTGAATCCGTAAGGGCGTACCGCGCAGCTTAAAGACATCCCTAAAGCGACCTTCTAGATAGCGTTTATAGCTATCGGTCACGCCACTCAATGATGTTCCATGGATCACAACGATCGGAGGATTCATGCCCCCTTGGTGTGCATAACGCAATTTAGGGCGACCCATGCCAACCCGTTTTGGCTGTTGGTGTTCCACTGCCTCTTGCAGAATGCGGGTCAAACGTGGGGTTGGCAATTTCGCCATGGCCGCTGCATAAGCAGCATCCACATCTTTAAAGAGCTCTTTTAAGCCAGTCCCTTTTTTCGCAGAAATCGGATGGACGTTAGCAAAGTCTAGAAAGCGCAACTTTTGCGCAATCTCTAAACGGGCACGTTCTTTGACGTATGAATCGATGCCATCCCATTTGTTGACGGCAACAACCAGTGCACGCCCTGCTTCCACAATAAATCCTGCGATATGCGCGTCTTGCTCAGAAATATCTTGCTGAGCATCGAGCATCAGAATCACCACATTGCAATCAGCAATCGCTTGCAAGGTTTTAACCACAGAGAACTTCTCAATCGCTTCAAAGACTTTTCCACGGCGACGCAAGCCTGCCGTATCCACCAAGATATACGGCTTGCCATTCCGCTCAAACGGAACTTCAATCGCATCACGGGTGGTTCCTGGCATATCGAATGCAATGACGCGCTCCTCACCAATCAATTTATTGATCAAGGTCGACTTACCCACATTAGGACGACCTACTACTGCAATCTTCATCGGACGATTTGGATCGCTCGCTAATTCTGCTTCGTCTGGCTCGGGGATGCCTAATGAATCAAGTGCATCGTCAATCAGGCCACGAACACCATCCCCATGCGTAGAAGAGATCGGGAACGGCTCACCCAAACCAAGCTCATGAAAGTCTGCAGTGACAACCCCTGCTTGCATACCTTCGGTTTTGTTCACCGCCAGAATGATGGGCCTACCAGTCTTACGCAAGAAGTCGGCAATCACGCGGTCTTGTGGCGCCATACCCAAGCGGCCATCTACCAAGAAAATCACAATGTCAGATTCAGCGACCGCTTGTTTCGTTTGCTTGGCCATCTCGGCAACAATGCCGGTCTTTGCAACCGGCTCAAAACCACCGGTATCCACGCAAATAAATGCACGCTCGCCAATACGGCCTTTGCCATAGTGACGATCTCTCGTTAAACCAGAAAAGTCTGCAACTAAGGCATCACGTGAACGCGTTAAGCGATTAAAAAGTGTCGACTTCCCAACGTTGGGGCGACCGACAATAGTGATGACTGGATTCATTTTGGACTGTACGCTGCAATTTTTCCACCCTGAGATTGAATCAAGATGAGGCCACCCACGGCAATAGGTGCGGCTGAGATTGGACTACTATCGTGACGAATACGTGCGACCATCTCGCCATTCGCCTGAGAAAATGCATGCACATAACCTTGCGCGTCACCCATGAGCAATACTCTGCCCACTGCCAAAGGCTCACCGACATCACGGAAAGTCAGCTGGGTGTTTTCCCAAGCCTGAGTACCGTCCTTAGCGACAAAAGCAGTGACATACGATTTTTCATTGGCAGAGAAGACTAATTCAGTACCTTGAGCAGTACCGGTGTAGCTCGAGTAATCTTTAAACCACAAGAGATTGCCAGTGCGGGCTTGACCACAACCAATGCGGCCTTGATAGGAGACAGCGCAAATAATATCGCCTTGCATGCTCGGCTTGGCAGTCACATCATTCAAACGCTCGATCTCAGAGAAGCCTTTTGGAAAGGACACTGGGGTTTCCCAAACTAAACCGCCGTTAGCCATTGCAATCATGCCAAAGCGTCCACCAGCAAAACCGGTCACGATCACTTCATTATTGATTGGCAACATGCCATAGCCAACACGCAAGGACAATGCTGATTGTTGGCGTTGATAGATCCACTTACGCACGCCAGTTTGGGTATCCAAACCAATAAAGCGGTTGTCCAGCGCACGAATGACTACCACGCCACCGGCAACTACCGGCTCACTCAATACTTCGCTACCGACATTGACATTCCATAAAGCCTTACCGCTATCGTCATAGGCATACACATTGCCCTTAATACTCACAGCAACGGTAACCCGGCCATCTGAACCAGGGCCAATCGCCAAACGTTCAGGAACCGAAGCTTCCCAGACTTTATTGCCGGTTGCCAACTCAATTTTGGCTAGGTTGCCACGATGTGAGGCTGCATAGACTGCATCACCCGCTACGACCGGATGAAAGTTAAAGGTTTCTGATGAGCCAACGCTCGTAGACCAAACCGGCTGCAAATCGAATTGGTTAGTGACTGGTACCAGTTCTGCTGGCTTGCGCACGCGTGAACCGCCTGAACACGCGACCAAAGCGGTGGCAACCACCCCAATCAGCAGGGCGCTGCTAATGCGTTTTACTGCACGCTTCACTGAAACCTTCATTGCGACCATCACTGAGCAATTCCTCCAACAGCATCTAACTTCACCTTCAGGAGGCGACGCGCCTCTTCAGGAAATTCTTTTGCTTGATCTAATGCTTTCCAAGCGTCTTGATAGCTGGCTTTTGCTTCTGCATTTTTCTTCTGCGCCAAATACCAATCACCCCGTCGCTCAAGCCATAAGGCTTCAAAACCAGCTACCGGCTTATCTTTGAGTATTTGATCGGCTTCAGCAAAATCCTTTTCACTGCCCTGCTCAATCAATTGCGACACCAAACGCAACTTAGCTAAAGCGAGATAGCCATCATTAGAAGCATTCTTAGCAGCCCAGCGTAAATAATCTAGCGCTTTAGCATGGTCACCAGCATCCGCTGCGATGCGCGCCGCAATTAAACTCGACATCGGTGCATAGGGGGTGCGAGCATAGTCTTTTTGCAAATCATCCGCAGCACGCAAGGTTTGATCTTTATCGCCCTTAGTAATCGCGCCCACCATGGTCTCGTATAACTTCGAAGCTTCGAGAGCCTGGCTATTACGCCACCACTGATAACCGCTATAGGCAGCATAAGCAAATAAAGCTACAGTCACCACACCCGTTATCAGGTTGCGATACTTTTGCCAAAATGCTTTGAGTTGGTCTAACTGTTCTTGTTCTTCTAGATCTAAAGGCATGTCAATCCGAGCTGATTTCGTGGTTAATTTCGTTCTTCATTTCTTGATGAATGTAATGACTACTAAGCCATTCTATTCGGAGGCGCCTACCAGAGCGTCAATTACTGCTTCCAGTACACCTTCTAGGGGAATAGACTGCTGTTCACCTGTGCCCCGTAAGTCTTTGAGTTGAGCCTCATTTTTGGCTAATTCATCAGGGCCAATAATGACGGCAAAGGCAGCACCACTGGCGTCAGCCTTCTTCATTTGAGACTTAAAGCTAGCAGACTGACCATCTGGGGGACAGAAAAGGATAGTGTCAATACCAGCGCTCCGTAAACGCTCGGCAATGATCATGGCGGTAGTTAAAGTCTCGCCACCTTGATGTAAAACAAAGACATCGCATTGGGCTTGGGCTTCAGGCAAGGAGCCAGACACCTTCATCAATTCCAGAACACGCTCCATACCCATAGCCCATCCACAAGCTGGCGCTGCTTTACCACCCATGCGCTCGATCAAAGGATCATAACGACCACCACCCGCAATCGTGCCCTGCGCACCCAACTCATCGGTAATCCACTCAAATACGGTGAGGTTGTAGTAATCCAAGCCACGAACTAGACGCGGATTAATCTTGCAAGGGATATTGTTCGCTTTAATTAAGGCTTGCACTGCATTGAAATGCGCCAGCGATGCCTCACCCAAGAAATCCAATAACTTGGGGGCATCTTCAATCAAGGCTTGCATCTCTGGATTTTTAGAATCCAAAATACGCAAAGGGTTGGTGAGTAAACGACGCTGTGAATCTTCATCTAACTGAGATTGATTTTTCTCAAAGTAAGTCACTAAGGCGGCACGATGCTCAGCGCGCTCATTGGCTTGACCTAAAGAGTTGATCTCCAGGCGAACACCCTTCAGACCTAACTCATCCCACAGACGTTGACCCATGAGAATGATTTCAGCATCGATATCGGGACCAGCAAAGCCCAGCGCCTCAATCCCAAACTGGTGGAACTGACGATAGCGACCACGCTGTGGACGCTCATGACGGAACATCGGGCCGGTATACCAAAGACGCTTAGGTCCTTCGTAGAGCAAATTATTTTCAATCACCGAGCGCACAAGTGCCGCAGTACCTTCAGGACGCAAAGTGAGTTGCTCGCCATTGAGACGATCCTCAAAGGAATACATTTCTTTTTCAACGATGTCGGTCACTTCACCAATACCTCGCTGAAATACCGCAGTCGCCTCCACAATCGGCGTTCTCAAAAACTCATAACCATAGGCGCGCGTTAAATCCCGCAAGACGTGCTCAAGATGAGCCCACGGCGCAGCATCAGCTGGCAGCAAATCATTCATGCCACGTACACCATTCATCTTCTGAACTTTGGTTTGCGCTGCTTGGGCTTTTGCGTCTTTGCTTTGGTCAGTCATTCTTCTTATTCTTCTACTTATTTAGCTTGATTAATTCTTGGTAGCGTAGTTTTGTTTGACATAGTCGTCGACGATGACCTGAAAATCTTGGGCAATGTTTTCACCACGCAAGGTCTTGACTTTAACGCCATCCACAAACACCGGAGCTGCTGGCGTCTCGCCTGTTCCTGGTAAGGAAATCCCAATATTGGCATGTTTGCTCTCACCTGGGCCATTGACGATGCAACCCATCACTGCCACATTCATATTCTCCACGCCAGGGTGAGATTTCTTCCAAATCGGCATCTGTTGGCGCAAATAGGATTGAATATCGGCGGCCAACTCTTGGAAAGTCGTACTCGTGGTTCTACCGCAACCAGGACAAGCAATCACCATGGGTGTGAAATTACGCAAGCCCATGGTTTGCAAAATCTCTTGTGCAACGATCACTTCGTTTTCACGAGGAGCACCAGGATCAGGTGTTAATGAAACCCGAATCGTATCGCCAATACCCTCTTGCAACAAAATGCCCATTGCTGCAGTTGAAGACACAATGCCTTTACTGCCCATCCCGGCTTCAGTTAAACCCAAGTGCAATGGGTAGTCAGAGCGACGCGCAAGATCACGATATACCGCCACCAAGTCTTGCACATTACTCACTTTGCATGACAATAAAATTTGATTGGGGTTCATGCCAAGCTCAACGGCTTTTTCTGCAGACTGCAAAGCAGATTGAATCAAGGCTTCAATCATCACCTCTTGCGCTGTCTTCGGGTTGGCTAAGGCCGCATTGCTATCCATGATGGAAGCCAATAGGTCTTGATCTAAGCTCCCCCAGTTCACACCAATCCGAATGGGCTTATCGTATTTACACGCTGCTTCAATCATTTGCGCAAACTGTGGGTCACGCTTTGCGCCCTTACCCACATTACCTGGATTAATGCGGTACTTCGAGAGCGCTTTAGCGCACTCTGGGTAATCATTCAATAACGTATGGCCGTTGTAATGAAAGTCACCAATCAATGGCACCAAGACATCCATCTTGTCCAACTGCTCCCGAATATAAGGAACTGCTGCTGCTGCCTCCGGAGTATTCACCGTGATACGCACCATCTCCGAACCAGCACGTGCTAACTCTTTCACCTGAATCGCTGTACCCACTGCATCAGCAGTATCCGTATTGGTCATCGATTGCACGCGCACTGGCGCATCACCACCGACAGTAATGATGTTGGTTTTCCAAGCAACGCTTGCTTGACGGGTCGCCCGTTTAGGCGCTGGACCTAAAGGTAAATTCGGTAGTGGTGACAAAGAACTATCAGAACTCATGAGGATCCAATCTTTAATTTAACTTTTTAAGCCATTCTATTGGCTGCGTATTGGAGTGCGCAGCGGGCTCTTCATCAGACTCTACTTCAGTAAGCTCAATCTCAGTCTTATGCACAGCCCGTTCGCGCACTCGTGTGCGGTCGACTACATCACCAGCTAACTGACCACAGGCGGCAGCAATGTCATCACCCCGAGTCTTGCGGACTGTTGCCACCATACCGGCATCCAACAGAATGCTAGCAAAGGCATTCACGCGCTGGGCCGAGGAACGTTTGAGACCAGACTCTGGAAATGGATTGAAAGGAATCAGATTAATTTTGCACTTGATATTTTTGAGTAAACGCACCAATTCTTTTGCCTGGATGTCAGAATCGTTTACACCATCGAGCATGCAGTATTCAAAGGTCAGGAAATCCCTGGGCGCAAATGGTAAGTAACGCTCACAAGCATCGAGCAATTCGCGTAAGGGATATTTTTGGTTCAGCGGCACCAATTGATCACGTAAGGCATCGTTCGGCGCATGCAATGACACTGCTAATGCCACTGGACAATCTTGTGCCAAACGATCAATCATGGGCACAACGCCTGAGGTCGACACGGTAACGCGACGACGCGATAAGCCATATGCTCTGTCATCGAGCATTAAACGCAGTGCAGAGACTACATTGTCATAGTTCAGCAATGGCTCGCCCATACCCATCATCACTACATTAGAGATCACACGACCCGTGTGTTCCCAACCCGGGGTTGGATATTTTTCAATTCTGCGCACAGCCTCTGGATCATTGCGCAAGAGATGCTCAGCAAACCAAAGTTGGCCAATGATTTCACCGGAAGTCAGATTGCGAGAAAAGCCTTGACGTCCAGTGGAGCAAAAGCGGCAGTTGACTGCACAACCTGCCTGAGAAGAGATGCACAGCGTGCCGCGATCATCTTCAGGAATAAAAACAGACTCGACCGCATTACCCGCACCCACATCTAACAGCCACTTACGGGTGCCATCGTGCGCGTGCTCATCTTTAATCACGGGAAGCGAGAGGACTTCGGCTTTATCGAGCAATGTCGCTCTAAAGCTTTTTGCTAAATCACTCATGTCATTGATGTCGGATATACCGCGTTGGTGAATCCACTGCATGAGTTGCTTCGCCCGAAAGGGCTTTTCATTTAACCCCGCGACATACGCTGCCATTTGGTCAGCGTCAAAATCTAAGAGATTTACGCGCGGGGAGGTCAATGCGCCTACTTATGAATCAATAGGTGTTGATTAACGATTGAAAACATTCATGCCTGGGAAGAAGAATGCAACTTCCACAGCAGCTGTTTCAGGAGCGTCAGAACCATGAACAGCGTTGGCATCGATGCTGTCAGCAAAGTCAGCACGGATAGTGCCTTTGTCTGCTTTCTTTGGATCAGTGGCACCCATCAAATCACGATTCTTTGCAATCGCGCCTTCGCCTTGCAATACCTGAATCATGACTGGACCAGAAATCATGAAGCTCACCAAATCTTTGAAGAAAGGACGATCTTTGTGAACGCCGTAGAACTGCTCAGCTTCGGTTTGTGACAAATGCGCCATTCTGGAAGCAACGATCTTCAAACCAGCGGATTCGAAACGGTCATAGATTTTGCCGATGACGTTTTTAGCGACAGCATCAGGTTTGATAATAGAAAGGGTGCGTTCAATTGCCATTCAAGACTCCAGTAGTAATTTCAAAGGTATTTTGTTGGATAGGGCTGATTTAGGCTTAAATTCCACTTAAAAAGCTTCTCTACCTCAACGACCCCCGAATTATACATTGCCTGACCGTATTTACCCCTATATCTGTAGGGCTAAGCCCTTGAATTTACAAGACATAAGCCCTTAATTAGTAGGTCTTTTCCTGGGGGGCTTGAAATTGGGGCATTTTGTCTATACTTACTGTCAACAGCCCTTAATGGGCTCTTGTTACAACTATGAAAATGAAGGAGTCAATATGAGTGATCTGAACTCTTACGGCTTTGGCCAGACCGGCTCAATTAGCAACGTCCAGATACGCAACCGCGTACTGCGCAATACCTATGCCCTGTTGGCCCTGTCAATGGTTCCAACTGTGATTGGCGCATGGCTAGGCGTAGCGATGGGTCTTAACCTGTTCTCTGACAGCCCTTTCTTAGGTTTTATCGTATTTATGGCAGTGGCTTTTGGATTCTTCTGGGCCATTGAAAAGAATAAAGAAACTGGCGTGGGTGTACTCCTACTGCTAGGCTTTACCTTCTTCATGGGCATCATGATGTCCCGCCTGATTGGTTTCACCCTCAATAGCTACAGCAACGGTGCGACCCTCATCATGTTGTCCTTTGGCGGTACAGCAGCTATCTTCGCCACCATGGCAACTATTGCTACTGTTAGCAAGAGTGATTTTGCTGGCATGGGTAAGTGGTTAATGGTGGGTGTATTGCTCCTGATCGTGGCTTCACTCGCTAACATCTGGTTGCAATTGCCTGCTTTGATGTTGACTGTGATGGTGCTGGCTATCGCAATCTTCTCCGCCTTCATCCTCGTTGACGTACAGCGAGTGATTAACGGCGGTGAAACTAACTACATCATGGCTACCTTGGCTATTTACTTAGATGTGTACAACGTCTTTACCAACTTGCTAGCCCTCTTGGGTATTGTTGGTGGCGATCGCGACTAAAAACTTTAGTGTGATGTCCTCTTAAGGCGCCTGCGGGCGCCTTTTTTATTCACTGCTTTTCTACTGATTTGTCAGTAGAAATTAGCTAGCTACAAACATACTCACCGCAAAAGCGAGTGCAATCAAAATCAATAGGATTGCAAAACTGTCTGAGGTTTTCATGATGCGCTCCAGGGATCTTCAGTCGTTAACAGCAATATTTCACTGCACGATTTCAATCTACGCTCCTGAAAGGCAACGCTTTCACTGCACTGCACCGCATCTATGCGCAATGCACTACATTGGCGCTGGAATAGCTAAAAAAGTCTCTAAATCAGGGATTTAGAGAACCTTTGAGCGCTCAAAGACAGCGATTGACTCGACATGCGAGGTGTGTGGAAACATATTGACGATACCCGCCCCCTTGAGGGTGTAGCCGGCTTGATGACACAAGATGTCTGCATCTCTGGCTAAAGTTTTAGGGTTGCAAGAGACATACACAATGCGCTCTGGCAGCAAATCACTTTTCTGCAGTTGCAATTGGGTGAGCGCTTTACTCATTTCCATCGCACCTTCACGCGGCGGATCCATTAACCAGCGCTCTGCTTTGCCCCAGGATGAAATGGTTTCGGTGGTGACTTCAAACAAATCACTTTGCATAAATCGGACCTTGCTTGCTAAGCCATTATGTTCGGCATTAGCCTTAGCGCGAGTCGTTAATGTTTCTAGACCCTCAATCCCTAAAACCTGTTTTGCTTTACGCGCTAGCGGCAAGGTAAAGTTACCAATCCCGCAAAATAAGTCGAGCACACGATCGGTTTCTTTGACTTCCAACAAGCGAATCGCTCTACTCACTAAAGTGCGATTCATCATGTGATTAACCTGCGTAAAGTCGGTAGGTTTAAATGGCATCTCGATTTCAAATTCGGGTAGACGATAGCAAAGCTTGCCGGTCTCCGGGTAAAACGGCGCAACCGTCTCAATCCCTTTGGGTTGTAGCCAGATCCAAACCTGATGTTCATCTGCAAACGCTCGCAGAAGTTGCTCATCTGCTGTTGTTAAAGGCTGCAAGTTCCGAAAGACTAAAGCAGTAACGGGCTTGTTTTGCTTAGGGTCATCAGAATGGGGATCTGCTGGTTCGCCGACAGCAATTTCAATTTGCGGCATGCGATCAACAATCGATAAGCCCATGACCAATTTACGCAACTCAGGCAAGAGATCAGATACGTGCTGAGGCAAGATCTCACAAGCGAGCATGTCAGCAACATAGCTACTTTTTCCCTCATGAAATCCAATGAGTACAGTCCCTTTTTTAATTGAGCGATTGACTGCACTGAGTCGGGCACGATGGCGATATTCCCAAGTAGGACCACCCATCGGGCGAAAAATTTCTTCAGGCTGTACTTTAGCGATGTGGCGCAAATCATCTTCGAGCACACGTTGCTTTATGGCGACTTGCGCACGAATATCTAAGTGCTGCATTGTGCAGCCCCCACACACACCAAAGGCTGCGCACTTGGGTTCTGTTCGAAAGACTGCAGGCTTGAGAATGTCGCGTACCTTGGCTTTACTAAAGCGGGCTTTATCGCTAGTGATGGTGTAGGTGACGAGCTCAGTAGGGAGTGCGCCTTGAATGAAGATGACTTTACCGCTCTGCCCTTGTTCTATTTCTGCTTCATTGGGTGTTAAACGGGCTATCCCTTGGGCATCTAAATCAAGTGCTTCAACTCTTACTGGCTCAGTCACTTCAAGATTGACTGGCTTCTCTCCTCTACGCATCCGGCGCGAAACCTTGGAGATATTCTTGCCACTGACTACCGTTTGGCTCTCGAGCTTCTTTTTCTAGATAAGCTTTCACAAAATCAATCTCTTCTTGGTATTCCTCAAGAGAAAATCCGCCACGTAGTAATTGAAAGCGGCAATACATGAGATAGGTATTTACAACATCGGTCTCGCAATAGCGCCGAATGTCATTGATCTTGCCTTCTTGATAAGCAGGCCACACTTGACTGCCATCCATACCCATCTTTCCTGGAAAGCCGCAGAGCTTTGCCAAGCCATCTAATGGCGCATTGGCTCTGCCATTAAATTTAGCCAAAAGATCCATCATGTCAAGGTGACGCATGTGATAGCGACTGATGTAGTTGTTCCATTTAAAGTCACGACTATCAGCCTCTTGACTCTCACCCATTTCCCAATAGCGTGGCGCCTGAATGTGATTTGCAAGCGCGCGATAGTGCAAGACGGGTAAATCAAAACCACTACCATTCCAAGAGACCAGTTGCGGCGTGTACTTCTCAATTAAGTCAAAAAAGGCTTGTACTAACACCTTCTCATCATCTTGGGGCGTGCCTAAGGTGCCCACTTTAATTTGCGGTGTACCCTCTTTGGTCGTTCTCCGAATCACGCAAGAGATCGCAACAATTTTTTGTAAAAACAGGGGCAGAAACTCACTACCAGTTTTAGCGGCGCGCTCAGCCATGGCTTTAGCAGCAACCTCGGCATCACTCATCGAATCTGAATAATCTTCCAGACGACGCAAACCTGCTACATCAGGAATGGTTTCAATATCAAAGACAAGAACGGTGGCCATAGCCTATTGCCCTATCGCCGCAGGCTTACTGCAAGTACGGCGTTGGATTGACTGGCTTGCCGTTGACGCGTAATTCAAAATGGAGCTTAGGAGAATTGGTATCGGTATCCCCCATCTCGGCAATCTTCTGACCCTTGCGCACGCTATCGCCTTCTTTCACTAAGAGTTTGCTATTGTGTGCGTAAGCCGTGAGATAAGTGTTGTCATGCTTCACAATAACTAAGTTGCCATAACCACGCAAACTGTTACCGGCATAAACGACTTTGCCATCTGAGGCTGCCAATATAGGCTCGCCCACTTTGCCAGCAATGTCGATCCCTTTATTGGTTTCATTAAATTCGCTCGTCACTTTACCTTTGGCGGGTGAAGATAAACGAATGCCAGGCTCTGCCACCACTTCGGGTTTAGCGGGCTCTGCTGAAGCAGGGGCATCTACAGATTTTTTCTCAAGAGGTGCAGCGGGCTTAGCACTGGCTGGCGCTTTAACCAAAACCAGATCGCCCACTTCAATCACATTGGGATTAAAGCCTGGATTGGCAGCAGTATTCCACTGCGCTACATCTCGTGGAGCCTGACCGTGATCTAAAGCAATACGCGCTAAGGTGTCACCCTTTTTGACGCGATAGTAACCAGGAGGTGCTGGTTCATACGCAACAGACCCCCCAGAGCGATCAGTCACATTCGCAGGTTTAGTGCGAGGAGTAGAGCATCCTGCGATCAGCACTGCGGATGCCAACAGGATTGTGATCAGAAAGCTGCTAGATACATTAGTCATGGAATGAGAGATAGGATTAACGAGTCGCGATTTCATACTACCCCTGATTGTAAGGGGACAAAAAAGACCCCGTCCAGCACAGTTCTTTGATAGCGCTGGGAGCTCATTCTCTCCACCATCACCAGTTGTTGCTCTTTTTCATTTTTGGCAACCGGAGCCACCAAGCGTCCACCGATAGCTAATTGATCCAGCAAGGCATCAGGAATCCCTAAACCTGCCGCTGCCAAAATAATCCCGTCAAAGGGGGCAGCTTGTGGCAAACCTAAAATACCGTCGCCATAAATCAGGCGTAAATTATTAATCCGAAATGGGCGCAGTTTTGCCCTAGCCAGATCGTGCAGCGAACGAATGCGCTCAATGGAATAAACCTCATCGGCCAATAAGCTCAGCACCGCTGCTTGATAACCACAACCCGTACCAATTTCTAGGACTTTGCCCAGGGGGTGTTTGGGTTTATGCAGCAACTCAATCATGCGCGCCACAACCGATGGCTTAGAAATCGTTTGCTCGTGCCCAATGGGTAATGCCGTATCTTCATAAGCTTGCGCGTGCAAACCCGCGTCCATAAATGCATGACGTGGAACAGTGGCAATAGCCTCTAATGTTTTGCCATGTTTTACACCGGCAGCATGTACTTTTGCTGCTAGTGCTTGCCGATAGGCGGCAAATCGCTCGGTGGGTGCCTTCAAGCGCGATCCCAGCCATTCGCTCGCATCGCCGCTAAACGCGCGTGATGCGTTAAATCCAATTGCATAGGGGTAATCGAAATACAACCATCAGCAATCGCATGAAAATCGGTCCCTTCAGAACCTTCCTTTACTTCGCCTGCCGCACCAATCCAATAAATCTTCTCACCGCGCGGGCTGTCTTGCACGACAACTGGCTGAGAGTGGTGGCGATTGCCCAAACGGGTCACACGCCAGCGATTCAGATTTGCATAAGGACGATTCGGAATATTGACGTTAAGTAAAGTTGCAGTGCCATCGTTGTGTGAGAGCTTGGATGCCAACATCTGCACTACGACATCATGCGCTGCTTTAGCGGCATCTTCAATACGATTCCAGCCCCGATCAATTTGGGAGAAGGCAATGCCAGGCACACCAAACATCACTCCCTCAATTGCCGCAGCTACCGTACCGGAATACAGCACATCTTCACCCATGTTCTCGCCTTGATTAATCCCCGAGATCACTAGATCAGGTTTCTCATCCAAGAAACCAGTCATCGCCACGTGGACACAATCAGTCGGGGTGCCGTTAATAAAGAAGAAACCGTCACGTTCACCGCCAGCCACACGATGAATCGAGAGCGGTCTTGAAAGTGTGAGTGAATTCGAAGCACCGCTATGGTTTTGCTCTGGAGCAATCACGGTAATACGACCTAAAGGGCGCACCGCATTGACTAAAGCCAATAAACCAGGAGCCAAATAGCCATCGTCATTCGATACCAGAATATGAGGTTGACGATCACTCATAAATAATGGCTTCCCCGTTTATTCAATTTTCTCAATCACTTTTAAACGCTACTTGCTTGATTTAAAGCACGACCCCTAAACCAGCCATAAATCACTGGCAAGACTAAGAGTGTCAAGACGGTTGTCGTGACCATGCCACCGACAATCACCAAGGCTAATGGGCGTTGTGCTTCTGAACCAATCGAGTGAGACAAAGCGGCTGGCAAGAGGCCTAAACCGGACAACGCTGCAGTCATCAATACAGGGCGCACACGTAGTGACGCCCCTTCAACCATGACATCTTTCATTTCACCGTGTTCGGTAGCAGCCGTTTTATTAATAAAGGAGATCAAAATCACGCCGTCTTGAATCGCAATACCAAAGAGCGATAAGAAACCGAAAAATGCCGAGATACTCAAAGTCTCCCCTGCTAGGTGCAACGCAATCACACCCCCAATGGCGGCAAATGGCACATTAATCATGACGATGAAGGCATCACGGAAATTACCGAAAGCGCTCACTAAAAGTAAGAAGATGCCCATCAGCGCCAAGGGCACAATCACCATCAACTTCTTTTGCGCTTGCTTCATCTGATTGAACTGACCATCCCAACTAATCGAATAGTTCGGTGGCAAGGTAATATTTTTCTCAACCAAGAATTGCGCATCTTCTACCGCACTACCTAAGTCACGATTACGAACGCTGAACTTAATCGCGATATAGCGCTTACCCGCCTCACGGTAAATAAAGAATGGACCGTCCGTCAGCTGAATTGAAGCAACCAATGCGAGTGGAATTTTTGTTCCATCAGGAGAATCTACCAATAGCTGCCGAATATCGGCAACATCATTACGACTGCCTTCATTTAAGCGTATCGCAATACCAAAGGTTTTTTCATCTTCCAGCAAATTAGTGACGGCAGCGCCACCAACGGCATTTGCCACCACCGTCTGAATGTCATTCATATTGATACCGTAGCGTGCTGCACGCTCACGATCAATTTGAATATTCAACGTTGGCTGACCTAACTCTTTGAGAATGCCTTCGTCTGCAACACCCCGGACTTTTTTGAGCTGATCAATCACTTCGTGAGCCTTTTGATCAAGCACTTCGAGATCGGTACCGTAAATCTTGACGGAGTTCTCCCCCTTAACGCCTGATAGCGCCTCGTTCACGTTGTCTTGAATGTACTGCGAGAAGCTGTAGGTAACGCCTGGAATCTTATCAAGCTCAGCTTCTAAATGGGCAATCAAATCTTTCTTACTAGATCCAGCGGGCATCTTGTCTGGACTCTTCAGATAAAGACCGTACTCTTGGTTAAACACACCTGTAGAGTCAGTGCCATCATCGGGGCGACCAATCTGTGCAGCAACCTTATCAATCTCTGGTTGCGCCATAAAGGTTTCGCGTAATTGATTGGCGACCTTGACGGAGTAGTCTAAATCTACCGTGTTGGGCAAAGTCACACGCAACCAAATATTATTCTCTTCTAGAGTTGGCAAGAATGCCGTACCCAAACGGGTCATACTCAAGAGCGTTAAACCGAGCACAAAGACTGCAACTGAGAAAACGGTTAATGGACGATCCATCCATTTTCTGAGCAAAGGTTTGTAGCCTTCCAAAATCTTGGTGATAAATGATGGTGGTTTGTGATGCAAGTTTTCACCAAACACCAAGGAAATCATCGCTGGTAAGAACGTGAGACTCAAGACCATTGCGGCGATCAAGGCAAAGCCCATGGTAAATGCCATCGGCTTGAAGATGATGCCTTCAACACCACCCATAAAGAATAATGGTGAGTAAGCCACAATGATGATGCCCGTGGAGTAAATCATGGCACGCTGCACTTCGCTAGTGGCCATAATGATGCTTTGGTTAAGGCGCTTACCACCCTCCTCTAAGTGACGCATGACGTTCTCCGTCAGAATCACTGCCGAGTCAACGATCACACCAAAGTCAATTGCCCCTAAAGAAATCAAGTTTGCCGGTACGCTCCACAAGTGCATCTGAATAAAGGAGACGCACAATGCCAAAGGAATCACGGCAGCCACCACCGCAGCAGCGCGAATGTTGCCTAAGAAAAAGAACAACACCGCTAACACTAACGAGATACCAAAGAACAAAGTGTGTTTTACGGTACCGATAGTGATGTCGAGCAGGACTTGGCGGTCATAAAAAGGCTTTACCTCAATACCTGGCGGCAAGACGTGACGATTGATGTTGTCAACCGTATTACGCACGCGTGCTAAAACTTCAGTGGCATTTTCACCGCGACGTAAATAAATAATGCCTTCGACTGAATCTGGGTTGTCATTAAATTGGAACATCCCCAAACGCGGTGCATTACCAATCTCTACTCTGGCTACGTCTCCAATCCGGATCGGTACACCATTGTTCGTGGTGATGATGACTTGTTTGATATCAGCAATATCTTTAAGTAGACCAACACCGCGGACCACAAACTGTTGCTCACCCGCAGGCAATAAGCCACCACCCGTATTGCTATTGGCATTGGTCAAAGCCAAAATCAACTGATTAATAGAGATGCCCTTAGCTTGCAAGCTTTCGGGACTCACAATTACTTGATATTGACGAACCTTGCCGCCAAAGGAAGACACGTCTGCAACACCTGGAGTCTGTTTCAGTTCTTTGTAGATCTCATAGTTTTGCAAAGTCTTGAGCAAGGTAGAGCTAGCATATTCAGAACGTACTTCATAACGCATGATCTCGCCCGTTGCGTCAGAGTCTGGGCTAACACTGGAAGTCACGCCCGGTGGAAAGCTGACGTTGGATAAATTGGAGATAAATACTTGACGCGCTTTAAATGGATCTGCAGTGTCATTGAACTTGAGCGTCACAACGGACAAGCCAAAGAGTGATACGGAACGAAATGCTTGCAGCCCAGGAATACCTGCCAAAGCATTCTCTACTGGAATCGTAACTTGCTGCTCTACTTCAGTTGTACTTCTTCCCGGCCATTGAGAAATCGCCTGAATCGTTAAGGGCGCAACGCCTGGGTATGGCTGAATCGGCAATTTGCTCAGACTGACCATGCCAAGCCCTAATAGCACGATCGAAGCAAAAATGACTAATACGCGCTTCTCAATAACCCCTCGAATGAAGGAGGTGAAAACGCTCACTTAGTCCTCCTGCTTTGCAAAACGATCATTCAATAACACAGCGCCTTCTGCCAGCAATTGCCAGCCTTGCTCCACCCCTTCGGTGATGGCAAAGCTCTTACTATTTAAGTCATAACCTTTCACTGGAACGCGTCGGAAGGTTTCAGGACCTACTTTAATAATGGCGTAGCGGTTCTCACGGACTCGCACAATCGCTGACTGCGGCACCACGACAGCATCAGCCATGCCAGTGGTCAGCAAGCCGGTTGCATACATATCGGGGCGCAACAGATCATCTGTGTTTTCTACATCAGCACGAATCAATAAAGCGCGGGTCTGTGGATCAATGCCTGGCGCAATGTAATTGGCATAAGCAACAAACTCTTTATCGGGATAGGCCTCAAGCCGCAGGATCATTTTTTGACCCTGCTTGATCAGACGAAAATCTTGCTCAAATACATTACCCAAAAACCAGAGGTGTTTTGGATCAGCCAAGGTCGTAATCACATCACCTGAACTCACAGCAGAACCAGGCTCTACATTGCGCTTCACAACAACCCCTTTTAAGGGTGAGCGCATGATCAAATTACTTGTAGTCTTGCCGCTGGTTTCAATATTCTTAATATCGCTATCACCTGCCCCGAGATTTCTCATGCGATTGGCAGCAGCCTGTTGGGTAATCCGCGCATCACCAAGCAAATCACTCATGGTTTTGCTGCCTTCTAATACTTTGGCAGTTTGAGAAGATAGTAAATATTCTTGTTGGGCCGAGAGGAAATCTGGGCTATAGAGCTCGACAATCGGCGAGCCCATGTCAACCAAAGCGCCATCAAAGGCGTAGATGCGCTCTACCCTACCAGGAGCACGAGCGGAGAGTACTTTAGACTTTTCGGCATTAAAGGCTAAACGTCCGGGCACCTTGATGTTCACAGGTACTTGCACTTTCTCTGCCGTCTGAAATAGATAAATCTCAGGATTGAGTTTGACGCCTGGCAATTTCAATTCCAGGGCGCCGGTCTTCTCTACTTTGAGCGCCTTATCAGAGGTTTCTATTTTGACAGTGCGATTGACGTAAGTAACACGCCCCACCACAATGCCGACTGAAAGAATCGCAAAAGCATAAGCCGCTAAACGCACACGGTGGCGATTTTCTGCAGACAAATTCCAATACATGCCAGCCAAGCCGGCAGCCGCCGCTTTTGCATGGTGTGCACCCTGCTCGGCAGCTTGATGCAATATCGGTTTTGCCTTCTCGGACAACCGTTTCAGAAACGACAGAATTTTGTCTATCAAAACTACTCCTTAAAAAGGCTCTTTGCCCGCTGAAACCATCAATACTGCTTGCGCTTGCAATAAATTACTCTCTGCCTGCGCTAACGCAATCTCTAAGTTACGCAATTGGGTCTGCGCAGTCAACAAATCATTAAATCCTTGACCATTATTGGAATATTGGGTCAGGCCGACCTTATAGGCAGCATCCGCTTGGGGAACCTGACGCTCCTTTAAGAACTGGGTCTGGTTCTTGGCTTGCTCATAAGCGGCATAAGCTGTATTGACCGCCAAGACAATTTGCTGACGATTGGAGATATTGCCCGCTTCTGCTGCCGCTTGGTTGCGTTGCGCCTGCTCTACGCCGTACTTCTCTTTGGTAAAGAAATACAGCGGAATAATCAAATCTAATTCAAGCTGGTAAAACAGCGCGCCATTGTTTGCAGTAAATGGGCCACGGGGTGTGTATGAAGAACCAATCACCTGAAAGTCTGGTAAGTAGGCTTTCTTAGCCAGATCTACACCCTTACGCGCAGCGTCGAGCTGTAAGGCTGAACTCTTTAATGCAGGGTGGCTGCTTTCTGCATAGTCTTCCAATTCAATGAGGGTTGGCACACCAGTGAGTGCACGGCGTACATCACCACGCAGAACTAACCTCTCGCGAGAGTGACGACCGACCAAGGTATTGATATTGTTCAGCGCCACTTGCAATTGACGCTCGACATTGAACTGATCTGCTTGCGCTGCACTTTGCGCTACTTGTGCATTGAGATACTCAACATAGGCAGCTGCGTTATTGGCATAACGTGCTTTGGCAACGTTCTTAATCATCTCCAAACGAACGACTGACTCTTTTAATACCTGCAATTGCTTTTGCGATGCCAAAGCGTTGTAGTACAGAGTCGATAGCTGAGCGCCTAACTGTAAGTAAGTTGATTCAGAGCTAGCTAAGAGCGCTTCTGCATTAGTATCGGCAATATCGGCAGCCAAACTTTTTTTGCCTGGGAACTGAAAGGGTTGCGCTACCGAAATCGAGTTATTACTACTAATGCCACCTGGGTACTGCTGCGATGGTGCGTTAGCGCCCCCCAAAGCAAATGGAGAGTTGACTGGCATACCAGACCAGACTAAACCAACCTGTGGATTGGCTGGTGCTGCAATCTGTGGCACGGTTGCCTTGGCAGACAAATATGATTCACGCAAAGAAGATAATTGCGGATTATTTATCTTGAGTTCATTCCAAAGCTGACGCAGATCCATTTCAGCAGGACCACTTGCAATCGGCTTGGTATAAATTTTGGGTGTATTGGCTTTCGTTACCGGAGCAAATAATTCAGCAGCTTTAGAACCCGGCGCACTATTTTTATCTTGCGCACTGAGTTGCGCACTAATGGCAGCAACATTTGGGGGTGTTGTTAATGCCGCATCACCAGACTGAATCGTCACGCTTGCAGGCGTGTTATCAGTTGTAGTGGCAGACGCTTGCGCAAAAGCAGTTGTTGAAAAAGAAGCAAGGCTAATAGCAAAAGCAATCATTGCAGATGGTGCAATGCTTTTGAGTAGATTAACTACGTTCGTTTTACGTGTGCCGTGGATGAACAAATGCGGCCGCCTCTAAATCAATAAAAATGCTGTTTTTCTAGCCCCTAATGCAGATTTAGATCTTGTCTAAGCCCATTTCAGGGGATTTTAACGATTATATGGGACAAAAGCGAAATGTCGAATAATCGGCGATCTCTAAACTATTGATTCTAAAGATAATAATCAATCTCTAGCTTGTGCAAACCCTTAAAACTCAGCATGAATCCTGAATGAGACGATATTTACAGGGCCGCGGGCAGAGTTATAGGCAGGATTTTGAATATGCTGAAAGTTCACGCCGCCAAGAACATTTTTCACAAGCAGGGCGTTGTAGTACACCTCGCCGATACGCTCTGGGCGATAAGAAATAGTCTGCGATGCGCTCGCATAGTCACCAATAAAGTAAGACACGCCGCCTGCTTGTAGATAGCCTCTTCTGTAACTCGATAGGCCGTTTTGCATCATCGAGATTCCGATGCTATCGCTTGGACGACTCCAAGAAGTGCCATTCATACCCATACCCACTGAGACGGAGTTATCGGCTTCAGTGAACGACATCGTTTCTGTATGACCATCGGATGTGAATGCGCGGCCATAGATACCCAAGTCATGAGTCAGCGCTTGCTCCCCATGAATACCAACACCCGTTTTGTATTGGTAGTTATTGCGTACGTTGTTAATCGCTTGCGTGCCTTGCGCATTATTGGCAATCACATAATTGGTTGCATCCTGAAAGCGCGCCAAAATCATTCTGTTGCGATAAGCTAAGACGCTCACCTTACCTGGCAGATCAGCAATATGGTGCTGACGCTCTACTTCCACCTGGTCACCGTAGGTGTTAAAGATTTGCCAGTTCAGATCACGACCATTGGGGTTTTTTGGTGCCAACATGCGTGAGGCGCGCAAAACCCAGTTACTCAGATACCACTCACCCGCTAAACCAGTGCTGTAGCCACGGGCATCAGCAGCATAGTCATACGCCAGATAAGTCATATTGCCCCAGTTCATGAACTGGATGCGAGGATCTTTTGCGTAACGACTATCGTCAAAAATATCTAAAGTAGAAAATTGACCGGCAGTAATCACTACGCGATTACTGCTGACGGTTTGCGTAATTTGATTCGCATCATCCTCAAGCACCACCTTATCGCCCTCTTGGTTGATGGTATGACGCAAGAATGCGCGTGCAGAATAAAACTTGGCTTGAGCGCCACCCGCTTTGGTAGCCTCACCGTTTGTAAAGCCGCCAAGACCCGTTAGGCCAGAGAATGGCACACCAGAAACCACTTCTGGGTTGAAATAAAAATCGGTGTCAGGTGCCAAGCGCGCACCAACGAATAAAGTACCAGACCAGGTATAGCTCATTGACTTTAGAGCACTCATACTATTAAGACCTGAATAGCTGGAGGTGAAATTGTTATAACGCTGATTGATATAAGTGCTTTGACCGTGAATATTGACGGGCAGACCAAAAATCTCACCTTCAGTTGGTAACCAAGAAAGGTCGTTAGCAAAACTGGCAATTTGGTCAGCGCCTGACCCTGCCCTCTGCGCAAACGCAGAAGCTCCAAGAAAAGTGCACAAAATGCTCAACAGGAGAAGGAAATAAAACTTGCGGATCATTCGCGATGTCTTTGGGTGCCAGTGCATCAAAACACTGGCTACATACCGGTAGAGAAAACTAGACCTTCACACCGAAGATTAAAACCCCAGTGTGGCGTAGCCCAAATTATCCCCAAAAATGAGGAATTTACCTAGTTTTTATGTCTCAGGCATGACAAAAGTGTCATGCCTGGCGGGGGATGCGCTTTAGTCTTTGAGACCCAATAGTTTTGCTGGGTTCTTTTTCATCATCTTATCGATGTCTGCTTGTGACACACCTGCAGCTTTAACTGCTGCAATTTCATTCTCAACACCATCTGGTGGAGTCATCATGCCTTGCTGACCTAAGTCAGTTGAAAGTACTAAATGGTCTGCACCAATTTCTTTGACCGCTTTAGCAACCACGGTGGCATCAACCTTTTCCCAATGCGTCATCCATTTGTACTGCGCTGTAGGACCGGTCATAAATTGCAGGTAGCAAATTTCAATATAGGCGCCCATGGAAGTAACTTGCTTAGCTTGCTCCCAAGACAGGCCTGGGATATTGGTTAGGCCATGGGTAATTAAAATATTTTTCACGCCCAATTCTTTTGCGCGCTTGACTACTGCCACTACTTCTTCAGCAGAGATGTGACCTGTCGCCAGAATCAAATCCTCACGAGCAATGATTTTTAATACTTCTTCAAGCTCTGGTGTGACTTGGCCATTGGGCGCAACCACGATGCCAGATTGGTTCTTATCAACTAAGGTCTTGACATGCTTATCAGAGTCAAAGGTAGGTAGCCATACCACTTTGCCGCGACCACCAGACATCCGGTGCATCCACTCAACGGCAGAAGGATTCACACCACCAACGGATTTATTTAGAACAATACCGCCCCACACTTCAATGCCGGGGACTTGTTGCATCACCAAAGCAGCGCGATCATTGGTAGTGACCACATGGTTTTTAATCACAATACCGCGCATGCCTTTGCGACGAGCAATGGTGGCTAACTCGTAATCAGTTAAGGATCTGCCAAATACATCTGGATCAGGATGCACGTGCATATCAATCACACCTGCTGCAGGACTCACTTTTGGTGGCGGTGGCGGAAAGCCTACTTGTGCCTGAGTCATATTCGAGGTCAATATCAAACCAGCACTTATTAAGCTGGCTACTAAGACCTTGGTGGACTGAAATTTACGCATGAGTCATCTCCCTGATTAAACTACTTTTTTGTAATCAGTTGACTCTAATGCATCTATGCCAAAGGGTATTTAAGTAGTTCCCCTAGGCGATGGGCTCAGAGAGTGATAGAGGGGCGATACAGCTGCGAACTTATTCGTACCGGAACAACGCTTGCTTTAATGCTTATCGCTTCAAATCACGATAGAAGTTTTCGTGAACCCCATACCCCATCAGCACAAGCTTAGATCCATCAAGACTGACGGAATAAGCTAACAACATCTGCTGCGTTAGATGTCTAAATTTAAATACCTGGATACCTGTTAAATCGCCTTTTTTCATCTCACCCTGAGATGGGTCAGCAACTATGCTCTTGACGGTATCATCAAGAGTCTTTTTCTCAGCAGGTGATATCTTCTTAATAGCCCTATCAAATCTAGGTGTCGTAAATACAATCATCCGAATTTGTAGGGATTTAGATTGCCAACCTTCACCTCTTCGATGCTGACTAACATATCCTGCAACATATGAACTGGTAAGTCAGGATTCTCCTCTGCGACTTTACCTAAACGAGCCCAATACTCAATCTGCTTAGGAACGGAGCGATGCATTGCCTGTGCATAAGGCTTTGCATCCTCTACTAAAAGATCAGATAACTTGATAGCTATAGCCATAATTACCCCTCAATAAATATAGATGTAATTTAACACAAAAGGTTGCAATTTGCAACCTTTTAGCATTTGAGGAATTTAGGAAATAAAAGACTAACGACGATCCATGAGAGCCCTGGCCAAGGTACCTGCATCCACATACTCGAGCTCCCCACCCACCGGAATACCGCGTGCAATACGCGTGACTTTAATACCTTTAGCTTTGAGTACTTCACCAATGTAATGGGCTGTTGCTTCGCCCTCACTCGTAAAGTTCGTTGCTAGCACCACTTCTCGAATCGGCACACAAGTATCTGGGTTCTCTATACGAGTGAGTAAGCGATCAAAATGAATTTCATTGGGGCCCATACCATCGAGTGGTGAAATGCGGCCCATCAGGACAAAGTAGTTGCCCTTAAAACTCAAGGTCTGCTCTACCATCACTTGGTCAGCAGGCGTTTCTACAATACACAGCAGTGATGGGTCACGACGACCATCAGAGCAAGTGCTACAGATTTGTGTTTCGGAAAAAGTATTACAACGGGCACAGTGACCAACGGTCTCGACTGCTTCGCCTAATGATTGAGCAAGCACTGCTGCGCCATTGCGATCATGCTGTAATAAATAAAAGGCCATGCGCTGAGCAGACTTAGGGCCTACTCCAGGCAATACCCGCAATGCCTCAATCAAGCGACCGAGTGCATCTTGAGGTGCTTCTATGCGCGCCATCTATTTAGGTAGTGAAGAAAGAAACTAACAAGGTCAATTAGAACGGCAACTTAAAGCCCGGAGGCATTGGCATGCCAGCAGTAGCGCCTGACATCAATTGCCCGCTAGCCGCTTCTACTTGCTTAAATGCATCTGTATAAGCAGTAACGATTAAGTCTTCTAACATCTCACGGTCATCCATTGCGCCTGGATCAATCTGCACCCGTTTGATCTCGTACTTACCAGAGACGGTCACCTTGACTAAGCCACCAGCCGCTTGACCAGTGACTTCTAGCGCAGCCAATTGCTCTTGCGCCACTTTCATCTTCTCTTGCATCTGCTGAGCCTGTTTCATGAGACCAGCAAGTCCACCTTTCATCATCGCTTTATTCCTCAGTACTTATGTTGATTGCTTATGTTGATACTTATTTTGCTTACTTATGTTGCTTACTATGATTGATACTTATGAATGAATTTAAAGAGGCCAGATTACAGTGGCTTGACTGAGCCACCAACGACTTTAGCGCCAAACTCTTTTTCTAATTGTTGAATAAAAGGATCGGCAGCAATCAATTGCTCAGCGTTCATTCTTTTCTCTTGATGAATCTGTGCATCTACTTTGGCAACGGTCTTACCTTCTACTTCACCTTTTTCAATCACGATCTTGACTGTCTTACCAAAGTGCGCAGTCAGTGCATCAGCTAGGCGGGCGATAGAAGCCTCGGAAGCTAACTGCGGCATTGGAGTCAGAATGCTTGCTTTCACAGCCACAGGTGAATCTGCCCAATCTTGTAACTCTGTCTGAAATGCCAATTGCTGCACTAAACCTTTGACTGGTAACTGACGCATCAAGCTATGCCAATCGGGACGCTCGGCAGGGTTGCCAACTGCGCTAGCGGCAACAGCGACCGGGGCAGCTGCAGCAACAGGAGCAGAAGCAGGAGCAGAGGCAGAGGCAACCGACTTAGCACTTGCAGATGCTGGCGCTACTTTAGCGGCAGGCGCAGAAGCTACAGAGGATGAACGGGCAGTATTAACTGGTGGGGCCGATGGTGCTGAAGGTGTGGGCGCAGAACCTCCTCCACCACTATTACTACTTCCAGGACGAAACGCCAACATGCGCAAAAGTGTCATAGCAAAACCAGTTTGCTCATCGGGTGCGAGCGATAGGTCAGGACGGCTTGTAATCGTAATTTGATAGAAGAGTTGTGCTTCCTCTTTGGTGAGTTGTCCTGCTAAGCGACGAATCTCACCTGCTTCTGGCCAATCCTCTAAGACAGACTCTGGCACGACTTGGGCTGCTGCAATTTTTTGCAACAAGCTAGATAAGTCTTGCAATGCTAATGAGAATGACATGCTGCGCTCACCCATTTCATTAGCAACTGCCAAAAGGCTTGCGCCATCTTTGGCAATGATGCAATCTAAAATCCGAATGAGATACGCGTCATCTAATGTGCCGAGCATGCCGCGCACCGATTCTTCGGTGACCTTACCAGCAGCATAAGCAATTGCTTGATCTGTGAGTGATAAAGCATCGCGCATCGAACCTTGCGCTGCTTTTGCTAAAACACGTAGCGCATTAACTTCATAGGTCACTTTTTCTGCAGCGAGTACTCTCTCTAAGTGCTCAACGATGAGTGGTACTGGCATTTGCTTGAGATTGAACTGCAAGCAACGCGACAAAATGGTCACAGGGATCTTTTGTGGATCCGTAGTGGCTAGAATAAATTTAACGTGCTCTGGCGGCTCTTCTAATGTTTTGAGCATGGCATTAAAGGCATGATTGGTGAGCATATGCACCTCGTCAATCATGTAAACCTTATAGCGACCATTACTCGGTGCGTAGGCTGCTTTCTCCAGAAGTGCAGCAATATCATCTACACCGCGATTACTCGCTGCATCCATCTCGATGTAGTCAACAAAGCGACCTTCATTAATCTCTAAGCACGATGGACATTTGCCGCAAGGCTCTGAAGTCATCTTGCCCGATCCATCCGATCCTGTGCAATTGAGCGCTTTAGCCATAATGCGCGCAATCGTGGTCTTACCGACTCCACGAGTGCCCGTAAAGAGCCACGCATGATGCAAGCGACCCTGATCTAAAGCATGGGTTAAGGCTTTCACCACATGGTCTTGCCCCACCAATTCGGAGAATGTTTTAGGGCGCCACGAACGGGCTAATGCCAGTGCTGTCATGTCCTACATTCTAACAAGCTAAAATGGAAGAGGATGGGCCTCCCCGCATGGTGGGTTGGATAACCTGGTCAGGTCGGGAACGAAGCAGCCAAACCCAATTTCTGCCAGTGCCGGGGGTTTGGCTCATCCACCCCCAGCCTGCCATTACTGCCATTACGAAGTGAGATCAAACATCCCTAATTGATGGGAATATAGGTCTGAGGTTTATTGAGATCGTAAAACTGCACCTCTTTGGCATTGGGATCAATCTTCTTAAAGTCAAACGCCAACACATTGGTGCTTTCAAACATCTTGACGTAATACATCCGATTTTTATTATCAGCAACCACAGACCATTCTGTAATCTCAATACCACCTGCCCCCCCACCATAAGCATTGCTTGCAGGCAAACTAATCGCACCAGGAGGAATATCAAAGCTACCCAAAATATGCCAAGCGGTATTGGTATGCTGCGCAGTCGAGTAAGTGGTTGGTACGGACTTGGTTAAAAATAGCGCACGAATAAAGCGACTTGGACTGAGGTAGTCTCCTGGTAGGCCATGCAAACCGCTACCGGAACTTGGTGGAACAAAACTAGCGCCATTAATCACCAAAGCATTGCGCTCTACATTAGTCAGATTTGCGTAGTTACCAATATTGTTGAGTTGCTCACGAAAGGCAGGATCATTGGTCATCACCCCAGTTGGGTTATCGGTCATCACTAACTCGCCTTTGAGATACTCAATGACTAGGCTCTTACCCAGCGCATCATGCAAGGTCATGCGGACAGGTGCTGATTGATTATGAAATGCCGGTATGATGGAGCGATTCACCAAAATCTTTGGAAAGCCGGCTTTGACTTCATCAATCGTTGCATAGTTAGTCAAGGCATAAGTGAGCATCTGCACTGACGCAATACTCTTAGCGGAATCGGCTGCTGGCACCGCCTGAAATACCGCGGTATTGGGAGCATTGAGTAAGCCACCGACCAAACCTTTTTCATTCATACCATCAACGAGTACTGGCAAACCCAAACCATTCATACCAGCGGCGGTATATTTAGCCGTCCAATTAAGACCGGTACCGGGTTTGCTATCAACGCCCACACCTTGCATAGCAGTATTTTTAGGAATGAGGGTGAGTTGCGACTTGAGCGCTAAACCAAACTCCATCGTTCTGCCATACACGTAACCGTTGTCATTGCCTTTGAGCAAAAAGCTTGTACAAGCATTGCTGATGAGAGGAGTCAATGCCAAAGAAGCGCACACGCTAGTGGCGACGATTTTCTTGGTGAGTTGATTCTTCCAATTTTGTTTAACTTGATTTTGCACAGCTACCCCTTTTGTTGAAATGAGATAAGCAGCTTATTTTGCTGCCATTAAAAACATTCTAACTGAGGGGCGGACTAAAAAATCCAGAAATCTAGAAGATCTTCAAAATCCTAAATATTCCCCAAATCATCCAAATAATGGCTAAAACTAGAACAGTTCGGATATCTAGCTGGATCTTAAACAGACGCAATGTCTTATGGGTGCACTCAACAGAAACTTGCAAACTGAACCCTCCTCTACATAGAAAGATTTAGCGTAGAGGCTTGGGAAGACAATAGAAAGGGATCGCGGATGGTTCGGGTGTAGGAAAGAGAGGAATCTGGTCCCAACTAGTTGCTTTAAGCTAGATAGATACCAAGTCAAGCCGAGTTTCTTTGGTGGCTCCCAACCAATTATTACCCCCATCATCGCTGATGGGGGTGTGATTGATTTAATTTAACAGCAGTTGATTCATGCGCTTTACAAAACTCGCTGGATCATTGAGTTGACCGCCTTCTGCCAATAAGGCTTGATCAAACAAGAGATTGGTCCAATCATCAAAATGCTGATCATCGCTTTTAAGTTTTGCTAGCAATGGATGCTCCGGATTAATTTCCAATATGGGCTTCATATCAGGAGCATTTTGCCCTGCTGCTTTGAGCATCCGTAGCAAGTTGCCAGATAGCTCATTTTCATCGGCAATCAAACACGCTGGGGAATCTGTTAAGCGGAAGGTCACACGAACATCTTTAACCTTCTCTTCTAACACTTTTTTCATGCGCTCAACCAAGTCTTTGAACTGCTTCTCAGTCTCCTCATGCTCTTTCTTTTCTTTTTCATCACTCAGGCTTCCTAAATCGAGGCCGCCCTTGGCAACGGATGCCAATTGCTTGCCATCAAACTCAGTGATGAAAGAAAGCATCCACTCATCGACACGATCCGATAACACGAGCACTTCAACGCCTTTTTTGCGGAAGATCTCTAGATGAGGGCTGTTTTTAGCTGCGTTAAAAGTTTCGCCAGTGACAAAGTAAATCTTATCTTGGCCTTCTTTCATACGAGAGACGTACTCCGCTAGAGATACGGTCTGCTCAGCAGAATCCGTCTGGGTGCTTGCAAAGCGAAGTAACTTGAGAATGCGCTCTTGGTTTGCTTGATCTTCGCCGACCCCTTCTTTGAGTACTTGACCAAACTGGGTCCAGAAAGTGCGATATTTCTCTTTCTTAGCCTCATCGTCGCTATTAGCCAATTCTTCGAGCATGCTTAGTACTCGCTTGGTAGCACTTTCACGAATGACTTTAATGTCACGAGACTCTTGCAAGATTTCACGAGAAACGTTTAGCGGCAAATCAACCGAATCAATCACACCCGTGACAAAACGCAGATACATCGGCATGAGCTTTTCAGCGTCATCCATAATGAAGATGCGTTTGACATACAGCTTAATGCCGCCGCGCTTATTGCGATCCCATAAATCAAATGGTGCACGAGCTGGTACAAAAAGCAGTTGGGTAAATTCACTTCTACCTTCTACGCGATTTAAGGAGTAGCACAGCGGATTCTCATAATCATGTGAGAGATGCTTATAAAACTCGTTGTACTGCTCTTCAGTAATGTCTGACTTATTACGAGCCCAAAGCGCGGAAGATTGGTTAATATTTTCAAGCTCATCTTTGATGACTTGCTCTTTTTTATCCTCATCCCACTCTTCTTTGCGCATTTGAATGGGCAAAGAGATATGGTCTGAATACTTGCGAATAATGGACTTGAGCTGATAACTATTGAGGAAATCATCTTCGCCTTCGCGCAGATGTAAGGTAATTTTGGTGCCACGTTGTGGCAGATCAATTTGCTCAATCGTAAATTCACCAGAACCATCCGATTCCCAACGCACACCATCAGCAGCAGGCAATCCTGCACGACGGGTATCAACCGTGATGCGGTCGGCAACGATAAAGGCCGAATAAAAGCCCACACCAAACTGACCAATTAAGGCAGCATCTTTTTGCTGATCTCCGGAGAGCTTGGAAAAGAATTCTTTCGTGCCAGAACGAGCAATCGTGCCCAGGTTACTAATCACCTCTTCACGACTCATGCCAATACCATTATCGGTAATGGTGAGGGTTCTAGCAGTCTTATCAAATTCCACTTTGATCTTGAGTTCTGGATCATCGCCATACCAATCAGGGTGAGCAATGCCTTCAAAGCGCAATTTATCGGCAGCATCGGAGGCGTTCGATATAAGCTCGCGCAGGAAAATTTCCTTATTGGAATATAAGGAGTGGATCATCAACTGCAGAAGCTGCTTTACTTCTGCCTGAAATCCTAAGGTTTCTTTAGTAGCAACAGTCATTTTTAGAATCCCATAAAAATATGAACTTTTAGGTATTTGGGGATGATTTTGCCAATTTCAAGGGCATTGCAAGATCACTTAGGCCGGCTGGTCACCTTGCAAGGTAATTCTGAGCATTAACCTTTCAAAGCCGTGATAGTCGTTAATTGGGTTGTGCAATACACAGCGGTTATCCCAAAGCGCAATGGCATTTTTAGTCCAAGAAAACCGGCAGGTAAATTCAGGCTTGATTTGGCGCTCAAAGAGAAAGTTCAGTAAAGGCTGGCTTTCTTCTGGGCTCATCCCCTTGATGCCAATAGTATGAGCAATATTAATAAATAGGGATTTCTTACCAGTTTCAGGATGGGTTCTGACAATAGGATGCTCGGCTAGTAGCACTTCATTCGCTTTTGCGCTGCCATCATTCTTGATGCGATCTTCTCGAGTTTTAGAAACATCTGCCTTAGCTGAGCTGCTAATACCAATCAGACCATCGAGCAATTGTTTCATCGTGCTAGATAAGGACTCATAAGCCAAATACTGATTGGCAAACATAGTGTCGCCTCCGTAAGGCGGTATTTTTTGAGATAGCAGCATGGAAGCCTTGGGGGGAACCTTGAGATAGGTAGTGTCCGAGTGCCAAATACCGCCAAAATTAACTTTCTCATGTTTTAATTTTTTCACTTCAATAATCATGGGGAATTCATTGAGCCCTTTTACAAAAGGATACTTAATGGGCTTACCTATTAAGCGAGCAAAATTGAGAAAATGTTTTGCGTCAATATCTTGATTACGTAAAAAAATTACTTGGTGATCTAAGAAAGCTTGTTTAATCGAATGAATTTCTTCTGAAGAAAGTTTCTGTTTCAAATCAATGCCACTAATCTCTGCACCTAAAGCACCAGAAATTTTTTTGATCGTTATATTAGCCATTTAGGGACTCCATCATCACTGCATAGAATTCGAATAAAGGAGTGATTTCCCCATTCTTTATTTCTCAATTACTTTGAGTATACTGATTCAAATCAACCAGTTAAGCACCTGCTAAAGGAAATACTACATGAGATTAGGAATACTAAAAAAGGTCGTTTTCTCTGTGCTACCTTTCCTTTTTATTGGTGGACCTATCTCAGAGCTGCGGGCAGATGAGTTCCCTAGCAAGCCCGTGAAGATTTTGGTTCCGCAAACACCTGGCGGCGCCTCAGATGCCTTAGCAAGAATTGTGGCTCAGAAATTAGGTGAAAAGTGGCAACAATCGGTAGTGGTTGAAAATCGCCCAGGCGCTGGCGGTAATGTAGGAATGGAGTTTGTCGCTCTCGCACCCGCAGATGGCTATACCTTGCTCATGAGTTACGCAGGTTCTCACGCTATTAATGGCGCCCTTTATAAAAATTTACCGTTCAATGTGGAACGGGACTTTACCCCCGTCGCCACACTTGCAGTTTTACCTTTTGTCCTCACCAGCAAACCCAACGCGCCTTTTAAATCAGCCAAAGAATTAGCGGAAATGGGTAAAACAAAGATCTTTACTTTTGGTTCTGCCGGTAATGGATCAGTCAATCATTTGCTGGGCGTGATGTTCAATACCACTGCTGGAATTAAGATGGAGCACATTCCTTATAAAGGCGCTGCTCCTGCCATGCAAGATTTGATGGGTGGACAAATTGATATCGTATTTACTAGCCTACCCTCGGTTGCAGGATCAATTAAGTCCGGAACCCTGCAAGCAGTTGCAGTGACTAGTGGTGTGCGATCCAAAAACTTTCCTACCATTCCAACTATTGCAGAATCGGGCTTTAAAGATTTTGATGTCACTCCCTGGTTTGGCTTATTTGCCCCGGCAAAAACGCCGCCCAATATCATTCGCAAAATCAATCAAGATGTAGCGGAGGTTCTGCGAAATCCTGAAGTCATTGAGAAATTTAATTCGCAGGGTGCCGATCCTTTTATCACGCAACCCAACGAATTTGCCTTAATCGTTAAAAAAGATATTCAGAAATGGGGAGAAGTTGTCAGAACCTCAAAGGCACAGATTGATTAATAAGCGAGGTTCAGATGAGTGGTTTTTATTTTTTATGACCTCTTCTAGCTAAGTCATTTGATTTTGTATTTCCGCCCTCTTGGATTACCAAGCATGCAACAATCGGCATCGCATGAATTAAGGTATGTTTTGCTTTACTCTGCAGCACAAAGGCATCAAAACTAATTTTTTGTATTAAGATCATTCGAACGATAAGCTTTGAACCATAAGCTGAAGATGAGGGTATATGCTTTCCGCGCAAGATAATGCATTTCTGGTCACTAGTGAACCCAATACGCCGATGGGTAATTATTTACGCTGCCATTGGCATCCGGTAGCTCTTTCAGAAGAAGTAGCAGCGCCGGATTGCCCTCCTATTCGCGTCAAAGTCATGGGTGAAGACCTATTACTGTTTCGGGATACCAATGGCAAAACCGGTTTAATCGAACCATTTTGCGCACACCGTGGCGCAGATCTTTTCTTTGGTAGAAATGAAGAGTGTGGCATTCGCTGTATCTATCATGGCTGGAAATACGACATTCACGGTAACTGTATTGATATGCCCAATGTCCCTAAAGATGCTGCCTATCATGGGAAGATCAAAATTAAAGCGTATCCCACGCAAGAGTTTGCTGACATGGTTTGGGCTTATATGGGTCCTGCAGACCTACAACCCAAAGACGTTCCCCAACTTGAAGTTGGCCTTGTTCCCCCTAATCAACGCTATGTCACTAAACGCTTAATCGAGTGCAATTGGGTGCATTCGATGGAGGGCGCATTAGATACTGCGCATTTCTCGTTTTTACATATGCCAGCCCCAGCATTTCTTAAAGACGACACTACGAATATTGCTGCTGATGAGAAACGCATCCGCTGGTTGCGCAATGACCCAGCCCCCCGTTTTAAGATCATTGAACATGCCGTGGGCTTTCTGATTGGTGGCGCTAGAAATGCTGATCCAGGAGACCACTATTGGCGCCTTACTCAATACATGTTGCCAACCCATTCCATCACTCCTTCAGCAATGCCCAATGAAACCTACTATGGTTACTCTTGGACGCCCATCGATGATCATCATTGTTGGATGTATGTCTATGCTTGGCATCCAGAACATCCCATTCCTGATGAAGAACGCAAAAAATATATCCAAGGTGGTTATGGGCAATTTGCAAAACTAGGCCCAGGCTATGTCCCTCTGCGCAACCGCAGCAATCAATATCTGATGAGTCGTGAAGAGCAAAAAACAATTACATTTACCGGAATTTCAGGAATTGCTGAGCAAGACCAGATGGCTCAAGAAAGTCAGGGCTATATTGTTGACCGCACCAAAGAAAATCTATCACCTACTGATGTTGGCATCATTCGTTTTAGAAAAATCTTATTAGAAGATGCGAAGGCTTATGCCAATGGCAAGAAACCGAAGTCTCCTCACCTGCCTGATGAATATTGTCTACGCGGCGGTGGAGCACATACGAAAGCCAGTTTGTCCTTAGAAGAAGTAATGCAAGAGCGCTTTGACTCCACCACGGGAAAGGTTCATGATGCCAAGCACTAATATTTTTACTGCACTTTTTTTTAGTCTGATTACCTGCTTCTTCAGCGCAAGTAGCTTTGCCCAAAATTATCCCAATAAACCCGTGACAGTAATCGTGCCTTTTTCTGCTGGCAGTGCTAGTGATGTGGTAACTCGTGTATTACTAGATAAGGTGAGTAACAATACTGGCACCCGTTTTGTATTTGATAATCGCCCGGCAGCAGGCGGTAATGTTGGAACTGCAGCGCTGGTGCGAGCCGAACCAGACGGCTATACGATTGGAATTAGCACCTCTGGCCCCCTGGCGATTAATAAAATCTTAAATCCGGATCTGGGTTACGACCCTGAAAAAGAGATTCAAGGCATCGCTGTGTTTGCAGTGTTGCCAAATGTGATTGTGGTGAGCTCAACCCTCAATATCAATACTCTTGGTCAGTTAAATGACTATGTACGAAAAAATCCTGACGTAGGTTATGGTTCTGTTGGTAACGGCAGCTCTCAGCACTTAGCCGGCGCCTACTACGAACAACTTGTTGGCGCCAAAATGTTGCATGTGCCCTATCGTGTTACCGCCAATATGGTGACCGATCTGGTAGCTGGTCGCGTTCCAACGAGTTTTCAGTTATTTCCCAATGTCGTTGGACAAATTAATAGTGGCAACGTCAAAGCACTAGCGGTTGCCTCTAATAAACGCTTAGCCGCTATTCCCGATGTGCCCACCGCCGCTGAAGCGGGCCTCAAAGGCTATGAATCTGCTGCTTGGTTTGCGCTCATTGCACCCAAAAACACCCCAAAATCTATTTTAGATAAGCTCAATAAGGATGTGAACCAAGCCTTGTCTGACCCCACAGTGCGTGCGAAGTTTTCAGAGCTTGGGGCAGAACCGATGATTGGCCCACCAGAAGATCTCAATAATTTGATGGCATCTGATATTAAGAAGTGGACTGCGATTATTAAAAAGGGTGGCATTACTTTAGAAAAATAATCTGCAGGCGGGATTATTCTTTTTTAAGTCCAGCCGACTGCACTACTGGTCGCAAACTAACGAGTTCTTTGGCAATAAATCCAGTGGCTGCAACGCCCGTGAGATTGGTAATAGGCTGAATGGATATTGAGTTTAATTTTTCTAATAACTCTGGGTTTTTGAGAGCCTTAGTTGTCGCCAATATCAAGGTATTAGTCACTTGAGGCGACAGACCCTCAGGTGCTGAGACAATATTCCATAAAGCCGCTTGGAAATCTTTTAAGCCCGTTACCTCATTTACGGTCGGCACATCAGGAATCAAAGGAGATCGCTTGGAGGCCGCAATTGCAACAATTCTTAACTTTTCAGCACGATGTTGTTGAATTAATGAACCCAATGTGTCAACCGTCATATTGACTTGATTACCAATCAAAGCAGGGATTGCTTGCGCGCTTCCTCTAAAAGGAATGTGCTGGATATCTAGCCCGCCTAATTCATACTTCAAACGCTCTCCGACAATATGCAAATACGTTCCCTCTCCTGCTGACCCATATTGCAACTTGCCTGGGTTGATACGTGCATATTCAATGAACTCTTTCAAGCCCCCTTTGGTTGTTGGGCTTACTGCAAACACAATAGGCGCATCCCCAACCACGGCAATTTCTGTAAAGTCTTTGATCGAATCATACTGAGGCTTTGGATTAATTAAGCTGTACAGCACATGAGTAGAAGCAGTTCCAAATAACAAGGTATATCCATCTGGGGCGCTGTTTTTCACTTCTAAACTTCCAATTGCGCCACTGGCTCCGCTTTTATTATCGACAACTACAGGTTTTCCCAATTGAGTCGACAAAGCCTGTGCGTACTGTCTTGCAAATTGATCGGTAGGACCACCTGCTGGAAACGGCACTACTAAACGAATTGGTTTAACGGGGTATGCAGCAGATGGGCCTGAGGTCTGAGCAAAGCTCGCTGAGACAGCCAAATAAGATACCAACACCCATAGTAGCGATTGCATCACTTTCATTACGATCTCTTATAGTTTTCCGTCATTCCAATTTTCTGCTGGCATCGGCGGCTCCGCAATAAAGCCAGCCGATTTAATGGACTCAATAGCGCAGTATTCATCTTTATCTGATGCATCACCACTAATTCCAACAGCGCCAATTGCTACTCTGTCTTGATTCACAATCAACACACCGCCTGGGGTAGGAATAAATCTGCCATCAGATGCAGCTGATAAAGCCGCTTGAAAGCTAGGCCGATCAGATAATCTATCTCGGATAGTTCTAGTTGGCATTCCCATCCCAAGAGATGCCCAAGCTTTACCAATGGCAATATCGTGACGCAAGATGCCACAACCATCTTCTCTTTTAAAAGAGACTACATGCCCACCAGAATCTAATACCACCACTGCCAATGGCAAAAGTTGATGTTGTGAACGCAATCTTAGAGCCTCATCAATGATCCGGTCAGCATCAGCTAAAGTAAGACTTGAATGATTTGCTATGAGCTTTTCAGCCATGGTTTTTGCTCCGGTTCACTAATTACTTTTATTTTTCAAAGCTTCTTCTAGCTGGGTAATTTTATTTTGCATTGCAGCCATCTTGGCATTGAGAGCGCCCACATTTAAGAAGGTTTCATCCGCTACAGGTGCTTTGAGGTTATTACCCCAACCTAGCCAAGCTGAGTCGTATACCTTAACCTTCTTAAAGCCCAAAGTCTTTAATACCACTGCCGTTTCAGCGGCGCGCACCCCGCTTTGGCAATACACGACCGTCTCTTTATCAGGATCGAGATTGGCATAGAGTTTTTTAAGATCTGTTTGATTTTTCAGCGCCATACCGGAGTTATCAGCAACCTGTTTTTTACCTAACTTAATCGCGGTTGCCGGATCTTGCCAGTTATCCTCAAAAGGAATGTTGATGGAATTGGGAATATGACCACCGCGAATGGCTCTGACATCTTTGCCCGAAAATTCATCGGGAGTTCTAGCATCAATAATTTGTACTGACTTTGATTGAGCAATCTTGAGCATCTCCTCATTGCTAACTACTAACTGAGGCTGAGCTACTAGTGCGACGGATACCGGTGGTAAGGCTTGGCGCTCTTTTTGCATTGGTAAACCCGCTTGCTTCCAGCCATCAATGCCATCGTGATAAATCTGCGCATTTTTTCCACCAAAGTAATTAATAGTGTACAAACCAAAATAGGCATAGGGATTGCCCCGCGCACCATAAACTACAACATCTTTATTCACATCTAATCCGGCACTGTTAAAGAGCTTCTGGATTTGTTCTGTAGGAATGTAGTCTTCCTTATTTGGATCGCGAAGTGTGCCACCGACTTCACCAATATTGATTGCGCCTGGGATGTGGCCCTCTAAATAACTCTTTTCATCACGCACGTCCCAAATGATCGCACCGCGCGCAACTGCCTGCTGCATCTGATCGGTTTGGATGATGGCTATTTTTTGCTGAGCAAAAGCCAGGGAAAAAATAGATGCTAATACGATTGCTAAGATTGTCTTCACAGGAATTCCTTTGGGTTAATGGGGTTAACAATACACCAAGACATCAATTTCTAGAATAGTGCCATCTATTTATATGTTGCTAGTGTTGGACACTCACATTCAGATGATATCTAAGCACAATAAAAGTGCGAGGTGAAAGTGCGAAGCGGTAATTTTTACGGCTCTATCGGCGCGGTAATTCACATATTCACGTAATTGGATGATATTAGTTACTTATTAAGCCTTTACAAGTGTAAGGCTTTGCTTTACACTTTGCTTTAAATCTTTAAAATAGATGGATGATTGAATCGTTTATACACAAAGGTTTAAAAGAGTTATTTGAAGACGGAAAAAGCATCAAGATTCAGAAAGCATTAGCAAACAGAATCATTCGACGTTTAGACGCCATTGACTCTGCTAAATCGCTAGATGATCTCAAGGTGCCGGGTTTTAATTTTCATGGCTTAGAAGGAGTTCCAAAACGCTATAGCATTCATATAAATGGCCCCTGGTGTCTCACCTTTGAATGGCGCGATGAGAATGCTTATCGACTTAACCTAGAAAACTATCACTAATATCATGCGAAAAAGATTACCTACCCACCCTGGCGCCATCTTAAGAGAGGATGTCTTTCCAACTCTTGGCATATCCGTCACAGAGTTTGCAAAGCATCTTGGCATCTCTAGGCAGACCCTTCATGCTGTTTTGGCGGAAAAAAGCTCGATCACTCCTGAGCTTGCTTTACGCATTGGCGCTTTCTTAGGTAATGGCCCACAACTCTGGATTGAGATGCAGTCTAAATATGATTTGTGGCAGGCAGAGCTTAAGTTGAAAAAAGTATTGCCCAAAATTACCTTATTCAAGCATTTGTTAGCTGCCTAGCTTTGCACTCATCACAGTAGTATTTGCCATTTTTCTCCCAAGCTTGAATACCGAGCTTCTTAGTGCACCAGTAGCAATATAGATTTGTTGAGGGAATAAATTTCCTACTTGCTAAATCTGGCAACTCAGAATTGACTGCATATTGCGATAAATGAACTTCAACTGCCTTGGGCTTTAACAGCGCAATCATCCATCTCCAAGTCTTGGGGATGAGTCGGTAATGAAAGATTGCGTAGATGCAAAATATCCCCAATAAAATAAAAACAACTGATAGTGGGTTTTGCGCCATCCACTCCAAGATGGCTATTGCCGCTAGGTAAGCAATATAAAGACCAACGATTGCCATGAGATACGGCCAGATGGCAGCCAATATCAATATCGAAATGATGGTGCCAATGATCGAGCCACCACTTCCGCCAGAATCATTATTACCATCATCATAATCAGACATGAGTTCTTCCCTTTAAGCGATTAGACCAATGCCAAACTTGGTTCGCTTAATGGAGCACTGCCTCCGATACCTCAGGCTTTCCCTCAGGGTTCTTCTTTTGGTTTGACACCAAGAACTCTTTCGTTTCTAGCGCGACCGTAAGATAAGCGTCGGTAGCATTTCTAAATGCCTCATGCGCATCTTCTTTGCTAAAAATATAGGTTAGGCTAAAGATCAGATTGTCTGCATCTTCACCATCAACTGTGACAGTATTGCCGGCATCGTTATCAACTACCCGCAAGCCCCTGCAGAACTCTGGTTTCTCGCCATCCACCCAACTCATATCGAGGCGATCTATATCAAACCGCAGGCTACGAAATAAGTTATTGATAGTAAAACGGGTACCATTTAAGTATGTGTAATCACGCATAAGACCTCCAATATCAATTGATTAATCTCTACTACTCAATTATCAAGATTGGGAGGTTCAAATAATGAGCTTGTGATCTCTTTTTGATCCATTTGCCCAATAAAAAACCCACCAAATGGTGGGTTTGTCGCTTTGGATTACCCATCACCATTGTTGGTATTGGGTCTCATCTTTTTAGCACCTTACTAGCGTTAGCAGGTTGCTGTGGCGACAAAGCCATCTCTTGATGTAGATTTAATTATGCAGACTTTGGAACATTTTTGTCAATCAATTTTATTGGTCCCAGATGCTCCAATTTAAGGAAGGTGGCGATGGCTGGGTCCAAGAGATTGGATACTTTCTGACTCCCACACCTAGTCGGCTCCAGATGTAAGCAACTACAAAAATAATAGTGACACCGAGTAATACCGTGACGCCAAGATGAATAAAACTCGCATGGGCCTGAATCATAATGAGCGGGTTTGCACCTGCGGGCGGATGCACACATCTCACCACCAATAAGATGCCGATCGTTACTACTAAAGCAATAATGTAGACCCAAAAGGCATCGCCAAATAATTGATAAGCCAAGATGCCTACTAGGCTACTGATGAGGTGCGCGCCAAAGACTGCCCTGGGCTGCGCAGCCGGGGCAGTAGTCAGAGCAAATAAAAAAAGTGTGGTGCCGCCCAATGAGGCTAACAATAGTGGGGAGTTGGTTTTTGTCACCCACAAGGCAAGAGAAATCGCGACAGAAGATCCGAGCAATACCCAAAGCAAGCGAAGCAAACGTGTTTTCATTGCCTCATCATAATAAGCGCTTGATCAAAGATAGCATAAAGCGCTTTTGCTCAACGAGAGCCAATAGCCTCTTCAGTGAACTTGGCCACTTTCAAGAAAGCCTCATCTGCTTTGTAATTGCCCATCAGCTGAATACCTAAGGGCAACCCATTGGCAGACTTACCTACTGGAATATTGATTGCCGGAATGCCTAAAAGACTGCCTAGGGCGCAGAATGAAGGATCACCGGTCCAGCTCAAGCCTTTGGGGGCTTCACCAGTTGCCGGAGCTAAGAGAAGAGCATCAACGTCTTTGAATAACTCACCAACAGAGTGACGTAATTTACTTTGCACTGCTAAGGCCGCTTCATATTGTGCCTGGGAATATTCTGCTCCCTTGGTGGCGGTCTCTTTAATATTTTCACAAAGAAGTTCTTGATTGTTTTCCATGTGTTTTTGATGAATGTGCGCAACATCATAGCCCATGATCGTTGGCATTTGATCAATGCCCTCCCAGTATTGCGCTGGGATCTCCATTGTTTTTACGCTCACGCCAGCCTGCTCTAACTTTTCAACTGCAAACTGTAGCGTTTGCTGTTGCTCGGCGCTCATTAAGTGATCAAACGGTGTTTTAAGTAACGCTATTTTGGGCGCATGCGCTAACTTCAAATCGGGTATGGCAATTTGGGCTGTTTTGGTGCTGCCATCTTTGAGCAATTGAAACGCAAAAGCGGCGTCCTCAACAGAGCGAGTAAAAAATCCAATGTGATCTAAAGAGTAAGCAAACGGGTGGACACCTTCCTTGATAATCGATCCAAAGCTAGGCTTAAAGCCCACCACGCCACAAAACGCCGCCGGACGCACAATCGAACCTACTGTCTGAGAGCCGATGGCAAGCGGCAGAATACCGGCAGCTACTGAAGCGGCAGATCCACTAGAAGAGCCTCCTGGGGTATGTTCCGAATTCCAAGGGTTCACTGTTGGCCCTGGGGTTCTCCATGCAAATTGGGTCGTCACGGTCTTACCAAAAATCAGGCCGCCTAATGCCCGAATTCTTTGCACAATCGGCGCATCTTCCTGGGGGCGATGATTAGCGTAAATTGGTGAACCATTGGTGGTGATTAAATCTTGGGTATTAATAATGTCTTTAATTCCAATCGGAATACCTGACAAAGGTCCAGGCGCAATCGCCTTTTTTAAATCCTCTAAAGTGTTTCTGGAAACAAAGGCTTTTAAGTTAGGCTCTAATTGATTGGCTAGCTCAAATGATTGCGTTAACAAAGCTTGTGGGTCAAGTTTGCCTTCGCTGATCTGCTTGACCGCTGCAATTAAACCAAGGGGTTTGCCCTGTTGCTCACTCATATTCATTTCCTAATGTTTTGCCAATCCATGATCAGATCTTCAAAGAGCTGGGTGGCGTCAGTAATGTTGTCGACATAGCAAAACTCATCGGTCTGGTGCGCCATCTCGGGTTGACCAGGGCCTAGAATCACTGTCGGGGGGTCGCCGATGACCGGCTTTAAGGCTGAAGCATCAGTAAAGTACGAAACCGTTTTTTCAACAGGTCGCACGCCATTGATCTTTTCGCAGCGATCAAATACGGTTGCCATCCAAGGATCACTCGCAGGGGTATAGACCCCTTCGATATCAATAATAGTATCGAGACGCACAATCGGCCCCAATGCTTTGCAAAGACAACCGTAGATATGGGCATGACTTTGCCCTGCCACTGTCCGGATATCTAAAGTCATTTCAGCAGCATCAGGCACAGAGTTAATATTTAAACCTGCTTTCGCAGTACCTACGTTTAAGGTGCCCTGACCCATCAAGGGATGCGCTGGTGTATCAAAGGTAAATTTCTCTAAAGTTAATGCCGCATTGGCTAACTTATAAAAAGCATTCTCACCACGCTCTGGCATCGATCCGTGCGCGGTAACGCCTTCGGTTGAGGCCTTGAGCCAATAAGCCCCTTTATGACCTATGAGTGGCTCGTTGGCAGTAGGCTCAGCTACTACAAAAGAGCCTGCTGGTCCTAAAAACTCGAGGATCTCTTGACTGGCCGCTAAATGAAAGGCGCCTTCACAACCTGTCTCTTCGCCCGCGGTAATAATCAAACTCACACCGCTACCTGCTTTAGCAGCCTGGGCAGTCTTCATCGCTGCCACCACAAATGCGGCAACACCGCTTTTCATATCACTAGAGCCGCGACCAAATAATTTGCCATCTTCAATCAGGCCGGCAAATGGCTCATGCTTCCATGAGCGGGCGCCCAAGGGAACAACATCCACATGACCAGTAAAGCAGATACTAGGATTGTCATCGCTGCAAGATCCAATTTTGGCAACCAGACTCATACGCCGCGGAGCAAACTCAATTTTGCGACATTCAAAACTGGCAGACTCTAAGATCGATGCGAGGTAATTACAGACTTGGTCTTCATTACCCGGGGGATTGACTGTATTAAAACGAATTAACTCTTGAGTTAACGCAATCGGATCAGGAATAGTCATTATCTGTTTTACTCAAACTGAAGTGGTTAAGGGTGTTTAGCCAAAATAAGCCGCTTGGACTTCTGCATTTTCAGCCAGCTCAGTAGCGCTTCCTTGAGCAACCACCTGCCCTTTAGCAATCACATAACCCCGATGGGCAATTGCTAGGGTTTGGCGCACGTTTTGCTCAACGAGTAACACGGTAGTGCCCATTTGATTAATCTCTTTGATGATCTTGAAATTCTCTTTTACAAACAAAGGAGAGAGTCCCAAAGAGGGTTCATCAAAAATGAGTAGTTCGGGAGAACTCATTAAACTGCGCCCAATCGCTATCATCGCCTGCTCACCACCAGACATAGTTCCCGCTAATTGATTAGCGCGTTCTGCCAGGCGTGGAAATAAAGTCTTCACCCGCTCGCGGCGCTCTTGTATGACTTTTTGATCGCTCACGAGATACGCACCTGCCGAGAGGTTTTCATCAACGGTCATTCGTGGAAATACTCGGCGACCCTCAGGTACACAAGCGATACCTTGTTCAATAATGCGATGGGTGGGCAGATGGGTGATATCGGCGTCATTAAAAATAATCTTGCCACGATTGGCTGGCGTTAAACCCAAAATAGAACGAATCAGGGTGGATTTACCAGCGCCATTGGCACCCAAGATACACGTGATCTGTCCGCGCTCGACCTTGATCGACACGTCCTCTAAGACGTCAATGCGATCGTAGGCTGTATAGATGTGATCGATGTCTAATAAGGCCATGATTATTCCTGCCCCAGATAGGCAACCTGAACTTCGCGGTTACTCACAATTTCTTCATAAGTGCCTTCGGCAATTTTCTTGCCGTAGTTGAGCACAATGCAGCGCTCAGTCATACGCTGAATCAAGCTCATTTCGTGCTCAATCAAAATAATCGTAAATGGTTTAATTTTGCTGCGGACCTGCAAAATATCATTCATGACCTCTGCAGTCTCATCATGGGTCATACCCGCTGATGGCTCATCTAATAACAAGAGATCAGGCTCACTGATTAAGGCTCGGCAAATTTCAATACGACGCCGATCAATCATTGGCAAACTAGCTACAGGCTCAAATATTTTGGCTGCTAGTTTGGGGTTAAACGTTAATAGCAAAGCGCTGACTTGCTCGACAACGCGGTCATACTCTTTTTCAAATCGATCGCGGGCAAACAAGTTAAAGATCAGTCCGGTATTTAGCCTGCGGTTATCACCAATCGCGATGTTGTCAAATACCGTCAAAGGTAATGACAAACGGGAGCGCTGAAACGTTCTCGTGATCGCGTGCAGATAGACTTCTTGCGCAGTCGCATCGGTGATATTCTCGCCCCGAAAACTCACGCCTCCAGAGCTCGCGCGATATAGGCCCGTGATAACGTTAAAAAAGGTGGTCTTGCCTGAACCGTTTGGGCCTAATAGACCTAAGACTTCACCTTCATTGACATGCATGGTTAGGTCATCTAGCGCAGTAACCCCACCAAATCGCATAGTCAGGTTGTTGGCTTCTAAAATTTTGGCAGCATTCATCGTAGCGCTCATTCTGACTCTCCCACCTTCTTGCCTGGGAAGTAGTTCCGAATTCTTCTAGGAAGCAGGCCATCTGGGCGAAAGAGCAAAATCAAAATCACCACAATGGCATATAACAAGAAACGGTATTCCTGAATAAATTGCAGCTTCTCTGGGAGGATGACCACAATGGCTGCCGCTGGAATAATGCCCCAAGGATTTCCAATGCCGCCCAAAATCACAATCGAGACCAAAATGAGCGAATCTGCAAAAGTAAAGTTATTGGGCGCGACATAAGCTGTCATCATTCCGTATAGGGCGCCTGCAAGGCCGGCCAGTAAATTGCCAAGAGTAAAGGCGACGATTTTCCAATGCGCAATATTGACCCCAAAAGTTGAGGCCGCAATCTCATCGGTACGCACCATATCCATACTCAAGCCTATCCAGGAGCGCTCTAAATTTCTGGTGATACGAAAAGCGACAATGAGCAAAATCAAAGCGATGAGCAAGTACGGAATATAGAAGGAGAGTTCAATTCCTCCAATCTGAATACCTTCAGAAAGATTCCAACCAAAGATTGTCAGTGGCGGAATTTTTAAGCCTTGCGGTCCGCCCAAGGTATCGTTCACCTCTAAAAAATTCCTGAACAAGATTCCAAAAGCAATCGTCACTAAAGCGGCGTAATGACCGCGTGTTCTCAGCACAGGGTAAATCAAGATTGAACCAATTAAGGCAGAGACTGCCGCCGCAATAAACAAGACTAGTAAATGAGGCACTGCTGTATGCGTGGCTAAGACTGCAGCGGTATAGCTGCCAATGCCAAAGAAGGCAGCACCCGCAAAATTAACAATCCCCACATAGCCAAACTGAATGTTTAAGCCCAAACACACTATGGAATAAATCAAGACCGTTGCCAACATCAACAGTGCAAAGTGGGAGTTATAAAACACCACCATCGTAATCAAGACACCAGCCACAGAGGCTACTGCCGGAAAATGAGGATGTTGACTCACTGCATTAGCAAGGCGATCCATCAAGCCCATCTTCTTGCCCACTACGCTTGCGATAAAAGCGACGGCCACCAAAATACCTACTTCTAACTGGTTTTCAGCACCTAACAATAAGAGGCTATAAATGAGGAAAACAATAAAACTAGAGATCAATAACTTCATACTTACACCCGCTCACTTGATTTTTCAGAAATCAAGCCGGTTGGCTTTAATCCCATGATGATGATGATCACCGTAAATGCAAATACATCTTTATAGGCACTAGGTACGCTAGGCAAAATCGCGGGCAACATAACCGCCCCAACCGTTTGAAGCGCAGCAAATAAGAAGCCGCCCACAATAGCTCCATAAAAATTACCTAAACCGCCAACAACTGCAGCGGAAAAGCCAATCACCCCGAGCAGCAAACCCATACCGAAGTTCACTTCGTTGTAATACAGACCATTCATAAGGCCTGCCAAAGCAGCTAGCGCTGAACCGAGCATAAAAGTAATCAGCACAATCTGGTGAAAATTAATTCCCATAATGCGTGCTGTCTCACTATCTTGTGCAACCGCCCGGATCGCTAAACCAATTTTGCTTTTGGTAATGAGTCTTTGAACCGCGATGATGGTAATGATCCCCGTTATTAAGAGAATCAAACTATCAGAGCGCAAAGTGAAATCCCCTAAAGCGATACCATCGGTTGGCAGCAATCGAGGGAAAGGTTTTGGATTAGAGCCATTGGGATAGAACAGGCGAACCATTTCACGCAATGCCAGACCTAACATTAAGGTCACGAGCAGAGTATTAATCGGGGGGGCCTTTTGCAAAGGCAAGATGAGATAGCGGGCAATAACAGCGCCCAAAAATGCTGCTACTGAGAGGCTGACTAAAACTAGTATCAGCAGTTGTAACCAGGGAGACTCAAAAGTTCCCGCGATACCGATATAGGTGGTGAGGCCAGCAAAGGCCCCCACCATCAAAATATCGCCATGCGAAAACTTAATGACATCGAGTACACCAAAGTAGAGGGTAAAACCCACCGCCACAATTGCATAAATCACACCTAACATCAAACCATTGAGTAGGTACTGCAAAAAAATATCAAATGACATGCAAGCTTACCCTCTTTGACTTCTGTAAAAAATCAAAAGAGCTTATTGACCTAATTTACGTTGCCCCTTAGCGTACTGACTGTCTTCCCACACGACCCACTTACCATCCTGGGCAACATATTTAGAGATCAGAGGAACGATGTTTTGACGGTGATCATCAAAGCTAACCTTACCGATCACAGTCTCAACGTTTTGAGTTTTATTTAATACTGCCATCACTTTTTTACGATCAGGACCTGCTTTTTCAATTGCAGCCATGATGAGGTTTGCAGCAGTGTAGGCAAATGGACCATAAGCCTCAGGTGCATCTGGGTATTTTTGTTGGTTGTACTTAGCAATGAATTCAAGACCGCCTGGTAATTTTTCCCAAGGAGCGCCTTCGATAAAAGAGAGAGAACCTTCAGAGAGTTTGCCCAAGCCTTCAATATAGGCGTCAGATTTAATACCAGAGGTACCTTCAAAGACCGCCTTAATTCCTAAGCGATCCATTTGTGTACGAATACGAATACCAATCGGTGTCAGGCCGCCAAAGTAAACCACTTCTGGTTTTAACTCTTTAATCTTGGTGAGCTCTGCAGTGAAGTCCTGCTGATCAGCTGTCACTCCGAATGTACCGAGGATTTGTCCACCATTTTTATTGAGGTACTGGCTGAAATACTTGTTATGTCCTTTGCCGTAATCAGTAGTGTCATGAATAATCACCCACTTTTTATAACCGAGACCAGTTAAAAACTTGGCAGCAACTTCGTTTTGATTAATCATCGTACCGTTCACGCGATGAATTTCTTTGTAGTCATTGCCATAGGTGATTTCTGGAAGCACCGCGCCCCACACCATGACTGGCAAACCAAACTTGTGATAAACGTCCACGGTACTCATCGCTACTGCTGAGCAATAGTGAGTCACGCCCGCGATAATGGAGTTATCCGAAGCAATCTTGGTAGCCACTTGTACGCCTACGTTCGGCTTACATTCATCATCAGCTGACACCAATTCATATTTGTATTTCGCATTAGGGTCTTGGTTTTTGAGTCGAACCGCTAAGTCAGCAGAGTTTCGTCCACCAATACCATTGGCTGAAACGCCCCCAGTTAAAGGCCCAATATAGGCAATCTTGACAGTATCTTTTGCAGATACATTGGCAGAAAGGCCAATGACTAATGCTGCCAGCAATGTAGAAATGCGTGATTTCATGCTTAATCTCCTTAGTTTTGGTAGTACTTTTTTCCAGTGTAGCAAAGCTTTGCAAATGACATGCATTGCTGGGTATCTTCGATTCTATAAAGGTGATTGCTTGGATTTTCAGGAAATTGACTGTATTAGTGCATGAAATGCTTAGATAGGTGCATACACCCTAATAAGCTCTCAAATAAATAGGACGCCTCAATGAAGGCATCTTCTGCCATACTAGAATATATCTGGCTCAGGAACCGGCTTCCCAAAGCCAGTTTCCAGGAAGTCAAAATCACACCCGTCTTCTGCTTGCAAGATGTGTTGGCTAAACATCCAACCATAACCACGTTCATATTGAGGTACTGGTGGTGTCCATTTGGCTTTTCTGTGAGCCAGCTCCTCATCACTAATCTCTAAATGAATTTTGCGATTAGGCACATCGACAGTGATAAGGTCACCCGTTTTAATGAGAGCCAATGGACCGCCGATATAAGACTCTGGTGAGGCATGCAATATGCAGGCACCATAACTAGTGCCACTCATACGCGCATCCGATAAACGCAACATGTCGCGCACGCCTTGCTTTACCAACTTCACCGGGATCGGTAACATGCCCCACTCTGGCATACCTGGTCCACCTTTTGGTCCGGCGTTTCTGAGAACGAGAATATGGTTTTCAGTGACGTCGAGATTTTCATCTTCAATGGCTTTTTTCATTTCAGGATAGCTATCAAATACTAAGGCTGGGCCAGTATGTTTTAAGAACTTCTCAGCACAGGCGCTGGGTTTAATCACTGCGCCACCCGGAGCGATATTACCTTTGAGTACAGCGAGCGCGCCCTCTTGATAGATTGCATTACTCAGCGGTCTAATAACGTCTTCGTTATGCACCTCTGCGTTTTGAATATTCTCACCAATCGTCTTGCCGGTGACCGTCATCGCGCTGAGGTTGAGATGAGAGCCCATTTGTTTGAGCAATGCAGGCATGCCACCAGCGTAATAAAAGTCTTCCATCAGATATTGATCGCCACTAGGACGGATATTGGCTATCACTGGAACTTTTCTGCTGGCCAAATCAAAATCTTCTAAGCTCACGGTGCATTCTGTACCGGCACGCCGCGACATCGCAATTAAATGAATGATGGCGTTTGTACTGCAACCCATCGCCATCGCTGCATTAATGGCATTAAGAAAGCTTGTCTTGTTTAAGATTTTTGCAGGAGTGAGGTCTTCCCACACCATCTCGACAATTCTTCTGCCACAAGCTGCAGCCATACGTGGGTGACTGGCATCCGCTGCCGGAATACTAGATGCACCAGGTAATGTGAGACCTAATGCTTCAGCAATACCCATCATCGTTGCAGCAGTGCCCATTGTCATACAAGTTCCATGACTGCGAGCAATGCCGCCTTCAACTTCGAGCCACTGCGCTTCAGAGATATTACCAGCGCGGCGTTCATCCCAATACTTCCAGGCATCAGAACCCGAACCTAACACTTTGCCTTTCCAATTGCCGCGCAGCATCGGACCAGCAGGCAAGTAAACAAATGGTAGTCCAGCAGATAATGCGCCCATTACTAAACCGGGAGTAGTTTTGTCACAGCCACCCATCAGCACTGCACCATCGATTGGATGAGAGCGAATCAGCTCTTCGGTTTCCATCGCGAGCATATTACGATAGAGCATGGTGGTCGGTTTGACGTATGTCTCTGAAAGCGAAATTGCTGGCAGTTCAATTGGAAGCCCACCGGCTTGCAAAATACCACGCTTGACATCTTCCACGCGTTGCTTGAAATGCGTGTGGCAAGGATTGATGTCTGACCAAGTATTCACAATGGCAATCACGGGCTTGCCAGACCAATCCTCAGGACCGTAGCCCATTTGCATAGCACGCGAGCGGTGTCCAAATGAGCGCAAATCATCGGGCTCAAACCAACGGGCACTGCGCAGGGATTCTTTGGTCTTTTTGGACATTGTTTTAGGCACTCGTTTGAATAGCCCTATATTAATGCCTGATATGAAGGAAAGGGTATACCTGCACTTGTTTTCTGGCAGCCAATTAATTACCCTAGCTTTCAACACTAATAGAGATATTTATTCACAAGGATCTATCAATGACTGGGCATTCCTTCTTTACTATGTTCACTAAGCTAAATAAGGCATTTCTGATTGGCGCCCTCTTATGCGCCAGTCATCTTCCAGTATTCGCTCAGTCCGAATATCCAAGCAAGCCCGTCAAAATTATTGTGCCCTTTCCGCCTGGTGGGACTACTGATCTGATGGCACGAATTTCTGCAGAACAATTAACCAAGATATTGAAGCAAGCCTTTGTAATTGAGAACATCGGTGGTGGTGGTGGCGTCATTGGTGCTGAGAGAGCTGCTGGCGCTCCAGCCGATGGCTATACCTTAGTCATGACTGGCGTGGGTCAAAACGCGGTTGCCCATGGCTTGGATCCCAATCTCAAATATGACTCTATAAAAGACTTTGCCCATATTTCTTTAATTGATTTAGGCCCTAATGTGTTGGTCGTCAACCCAGATCGTCCATTTAAGACACTTAAAGATATTGTTGATTTTGCACGCAAGAATCCTGGCAAGCTGGACTATGGCTACACCTACGCTTCGTCAGGTCACATGGCAATGGAGCTACTGCGTCAAGCAACTAACACCTGCGCTGATGTAAAGAACAAAACAAACTGCAATCCACTACCGATCGTTGGCATTCCGTATCGTGGTGGTGGCCCACTTATGAACGCCATCCTCGCCAATGAAATCCCGATGATCTTTATTAATCAAGATGCGGCTTTGCCTTATGTTGCCTCAGGTAAATTGCGCCCGATTGCGGTGAGCAGTTTGCAACGCAATGCGCTCTATCCTACTGTGCCTACCGTGGCAGAAAGTGGTTACCCAGGATTTCAGGCACTCTCATGGGCTGGGATTAGTGCTCCCAAAGGAACACCTAAACCTGTCTTAGATAAGTTAGAGGCCGCCATGATCCAGGCTTTGCAAACCCCTGAAGTCAAACAACGCATTGAGTCAGTGGGCTTTGTGATTCCACCCTTGGGTGTGAATGCTTATAACAATTTCTTAAAGTCTGAAATTGAGCTTTGGACTACATTGATTAAGAAGTCAGGGATCAAGCCAGAGTAGTAACTTATTTACTCTACTGATCTATTCTGCTTTCTCAATCGTAATTCCGGCATCTTTAGCAGTCTTACCCCAGCGCTCATATTCAGTGTGCATGAGCTTAGTAGCTTGCGCCATAGATCCCGGGCTAGGTTCAATACCAATCTTGATTAATGCGTCTTTAGTGGTTTGAGTTTCGAGCGCTTTGTTAAGACTTTGATTTAGCTTTTGCAATACTGCTGGGCTCGTTTTCTTGGGCGCCACAATTAAGTGCCAGCCACTCATCACTACCGAATAACCCTGTTCTTGAAAGGTCTGAATATCAGGGGCACTAGCAAACCGTTGACTAGTAGTAATACCCAAGATTTTGACTTTGCCACCTGCTGCCTGCGGTAAGGCAACTGAAAGCGGGACCATCATCGCTTGCACTTCATCTGCCGCAATAGCAGTAATCGCTGGGGCTGCACCCTGAAATGGAATATGGACGAGATCAATACCAGCCACCTGATTGAACTTTTCAAAGGTAATTTGCGACGTACTACCTACACCCCATGATGAATAATTCATTTTTCCAGGTGCACTTTTTGCCAGAGCAACAAACTCTTTGATATTTTTGGCAGGTAACTTTGGATTGACTACTAATGCAAATGGAAAATTGCCTACCAAGCCCACAGGAGTAAAGTCTTTAAGTGGTTCATAGTTAATCTTTTTATAAACATGGGGATTAATTGCCAGACTCTCAGGTGTGCCTAATAACAAGGTATAGCCATCTGGATTAGCGCGTGCCACAAACTCAGCGCCAATAAGAGTATTGGCACCAGGCTTATTTTCTACGATTACACCTTGACCCAATTGTTCAGTCAATCCCTGTCCAATAGTACGAGCAGAGTTATCAACATTACCTCCTGCAGTAAAAGGAACAATCAAGCGAACTGGTTTATCTGGAAATGGCGCGCCATAAGATATAGAAGCGACCGTGATTACTAATGCAGCTAATGAATATTTGAATATTTTCACTTTAGTACCTTCCAGCAAGTAAACCGCCAAAGTTTTTAATACTGCTTTTTGCCTTTGCAACTTGGAGTGCATTCCACATCGTAGCCGCAATACTCGAAATTATCGGCTTACCTGTCTCAGCCTCGCCTTGCCCCAGAATATCTATCGTCGGCATTCCGACACCGCTAACAAAAATAGCGTCCGCGTCAGGGCTATTGACTTGATGCACTAGTTGGAGCGCACGCTCAGTAGTTTCATCATAAATATTTTTAACACCAGGCAAGTTGCCGAAATTCACTACTTCAAAGCCATAAGCCTCTAATAGATTTTTGCAACGCAAGGTATTCTGCTCGCTATAAGGCGTTCCAAAGGCAATTCTTTTTGCTTTGATCTGATACAGTGCTTTCACAACACTACCAAAGGCGGTAATGAAAGGTACTTGGTATTGATCCTCTAGCTTTTGAATTAATTCAGCTTCGCCTGTTTTACCAAGGGTGTAACTACTAGCGGTATGCGCCATCGCTACTACCGCAGGTTTTACGAGTTTGAGAAGCTCAATGTTTTCAGGCAAATGATCGATTTGTGCTTGATTGCGTTCATCTTGCCCCTCAAGACTGCCTGTTTCACCATGAGCCACCATGCGCGTAAAGTGAATGGAATACTCAGAACCAGCCATCTTGATGACTTCACCTTCAGTATTAGGGTTGCCAGGTGGAATCAAAAAACCTAAACGAGGCAATACTTTATTCATGACGACTTACTCGTCTTTCATATTGGCGTTCTTCACTATCGGCTGCAGACGCTTGCGCTCTTCCATTAAGAATTTAATGAAATCTGCTTGTGAGCCCGGGGCTGGCTCAATACCTTGTGGAATGAGTCTAGCTTTCAGCGCATTGGTATCTAATGCGGCCTGAATCGCTTGGTTCATTTTAGTGATGACTTCAGCTGGCGTGCCTTTCGGTGCAAAGATGCCGGACCAGTGACCAATAAAGATATTGGGATAACCCAGCTCTTTGGTAGTCGGTACATTGGGTAAACGGGTAATGCGCTTATTCCAAGTGGACGCCAGCGGTTTGAGTTTGCCACCCTCAATTTGTGGCAATACCACAACGCTAGCCTCTGATGTAGCATCAACTTGTTTAGACACTATCGAAAAGACTGCCTCTGATCCGCTCTTATAAGGCACGATTTCATAAGTACCGCCCCCAGCAAATAGCTTGAGCATCTCTGCAACAAAGTGCGGTGTACTGCCTGTACCTGCAGTCGCAAAAGTCAAACCAGGTTTATTACTTGCTTTAGCCAATAACTCTTTAAAGTTCTGAATCGGTGATTCGCTATTAACCACAATAATGGATGGGCTTACTGCCATCATGCCTACGGGCACTAAATCTTCTTGCTTATAGGGCATATTGCTACGGAGCATCGGAATGGTAACTACTCCACCGGCAGCGCCAGCATAAAAGGTATAACCATCTGGTGCACTCTTAGCCACATAGTCACCGCCCACAACAGATCCAGCACCTGGCTTGTTCTCCACAATCACAGGCTGACCTAATTGCTTGCTTACCCCTTCTGCTACTGCCCGTGCTACCAAATCATTTGCGCCACCTGGACCAAAGCCCACCACAAACTTAATTGGGCGATTTGGCCAAGGGTCAGCAGCCAATACTGATGTGCCTATTAGTGCGAGTGTTAGCGAAATGAGAGATGCTAGGATTTTGCTTAGTGTCATATTTAATTTAGATTAATGTTTTTTGCTTTACGAGAACTTCTTTTCTAATGCATCGAAGTCTTCTTTTTTCACAACGCTTTGGCGCTCTGCAAAAGTGGCTACTAATGCAGAGTCTTCTTTGAGCTCACCAGTTTTCTTGAGATGCTCTAAGGCATTACTCATACCGCGGACCGCACCCTGCAAAGTAGCGTTAGCGTAAAGCACGATTCCAAAACCCATTGCAGCGAGGTCTTTGGCTGGCAATGATGGTGTTTTACCACCAATGACAATATTAATCAGCTGTGGGCAATATGTTTGTGCTGCGATGAGTTTCATTTCTTCTACGCTCTCTGGGGCTTCAATGAATGTCATATCTGCACCAGCTTGCGCATAGCTTTGCGCTCGTTCGAGTGCATCTTCAAATCCATAAACAGATCTAGCATCGGTTCTGGCGATGATTAAAAAATCATCATGGGTGCGCGCATCGACTGCAGCTTTAATCTTGCCGCACATCTCTTCTTTGCTAATGATCGTTTTACCTGCAAAGTGGCCGCAACGCTTAGGCATGGCTTGATCTTCGATTTGCACCGCATTGGCACCTGCACGCTCGAGTACTTTAATGGTGTGATGAACATTGACCGCATTACCAAAGCCAACATCAATATCTACAATCAGAGGAAGTCGAATCACATCTCGAATGGCAGCCGTGTGCGCCGCAACATCATTCAAGCCAATAAAGCCCAGATCCGGAATACCATAGAACTGATTAGTGAGACCTGCCCCACTGAGATAGACTGCCTCAAAGCCAGCATCTTCAATCACTCTAGCAGCTAGGGCATTGCCCGCTCCTGGCACTAGCAAGCCTCTTCTCTCATTAATTAGCTTACGCAACCTCGTACCTAAGTGCATTGGGCCATCTTGCTGCGGCATGGTAGTCTCCTTTTTACAGAATTATAAGGATGAACCGAGAGACAGATGCAAGAAAAACAGGTCGTCACTGGAATTGATTGCCACGCTCACATCATGGCGGTGGACCTTCCTTTGGCTCCTGAAATCCATTCTCGCCCGATGCGCGATGTCAGCGCTGAAGAATATCTTTCTGTTTTGGGTGCGCATGGCATTTCTCATGGGGTACTAACAGCGCCCAGTTTTTATGGTCCTAACAACGCTCTCTTATTAGAAGCACTCCGTCGCTACCCCAATACACTCCGTGGTACGATCATCGCCGATCCAAGTTTGCCTAAATCTGATTTAGAGCGCCAATTGCTATCGATGCGAGAGCTTGGTGTTGTAGGTATTCGTCTTAACTGGATTAAAAAGAAATCTATTCCTGATATCGATAGCCCTGAATATCGAACCTTACTTGGTTTAGCAAAAGACCTTGGTCTGCATATCGAGTTATTTTTAGAGGATCACCTGCAGGAATATATCGTTCCTCAAATTTTGGCAAGCGGCGCTACTGTGGTTCTGGATCACTTTGGCAATCCCGATCCAAAACTCGGTATTCATAGTCTTTCCTTTCAGAATACTTTGCGAGGTCTTGATGCTGGCAAGGTATGGGTCAAGCTTTCTGCGCCATATCGCTTAGGCCATTTAAATGGCGTTAGCATTAAGCCCTACATCGATGCTTTGATCGCAGCAAATCCAAAACAATTGGTCTGGGCTAGCGATTGGCCCTGGCTTAGCCATGAAAATTTATTTACTTATACTGATTGCATCGACTGGATTCAGTCAGCAGTTGACGATCCGGCAATTTGGGAAGATATTTTCATCAACAACCCTAAAACACTTTTTCATTTTTAGACTAGGACACTCCTATGGGCCACTCTCTCCTTCAAAAAATTGCTAAATGTCTATTTGGTCTGAGCGCTATCAGTTTATTGCAAAGCCCATTATCTGCACAAACAGTGACTAAATTGATTGTGCCTACTGCACCTGGCGGTGGTACTGATGCACTCTTTAGAGTAGTGTCAAAAGATGCACAGCGTTTTATTGGTGGACCAATCAGTATTCAGAACGTTCCTGGGGCAGGCGGCACGATTGGTCTTGCCCAAGTAGTGAACTCTGCGCCTGATGGCTATACGCTTGCTGGCGTGTGGCCTTCACCGGTGACAGTAGTTCCACAGACCAGTAAAGTACCCTATACCCCAAGTGACTATATTCCGGTGATTCAGCTCTCTACTGCGCCCTATATCTTTTGTGTACGCCCTGACTTTCCGGCAAATGATGGCAAATCCTTGATGGAAGAGCTGCGTAAGAATCCTAAAAAATATACCTACGGTACTGATGGCTTAGGTGGCCCAGCACAGCTAGCTGCTGAGCGCATTTTTAGACCACAGAATATTGAAGCGGTTGATGTTCCCTACAAAGGCGCTGGTGAAACTATTATTGGTTTCTTATCCAATCAGATTGATATTTATGTGGGTTCTATTCCACCGGTAATACAACATGCCAATATTGGCAAGGCGAAATGTCTCTTAGTTTCCTCTGTGAACAGAAATGCACAGTTTCCTAACGCAAGCTCATTAAAAGATATTGGTCTTGCAAAAGAAGAGACTTTGCTTTGGCGCATTATCTTAGCCCCTAAAGGCACTAAACCTGAACGCATCAATCAAATTGTTCAGGCTTATAGCAAGGCAATGAAAGAGCCTGACACATTGCGCTACTTAGATGAAGTTGGTGAGTCCTCTGCAATCTTAACTGGCAAAGAACTACAAGATAAACTCAATCAAGAGTACGCCGCATTTAGCCAGATCGCGAAGACCTTGAATATGCGTTAAGGTAATTCTTGGCGTCGCTGTTTCGCGACCTCTTGTAGTCTTAAGCAATCAGGGTTAGGTGTTCCATCCTCGTTGAGGATATTAAATTCTCGGCAAGGACTGGGACGCTGTTCATAAATAGAGCAACGCCAGCCTTCTGCTTGGGTATGCCGTAGCGCGACACAAGGCGCTCCACCTTTTTCAGTGCCCTTCATACAGGCTAAGTGGTCTGTAAGCTTTGTTGTCAGCTCTCCTGGAACGACACCCGCACCATTACCGGCAATTTCTCCATGGTAAAAACTCACTCGAAAATGCTGACAGCATTGGCCACATTCAAAGCAGGGATTGGCATCCGTAGACAGTTGGTTCTCAAGAGTCATAGTCACCTACCAACTACTTTCACTTTGATCGCTGTCGTTTTTTGGCAATGATTTAGAGTTTTATACAAAATATTCTACCTTTTGATAGACATGTCATCACAGTTTACTCAGACTTCGCACAAGCATTAGATCTGCGGAGCGAAATACTGATTTGTTTACCGCTTGTTTTTAAATTGCTCCTCAGTCTTTGGGTCAAAAACCTAACAACGCTAGGAGGTAATGATGCGGATTCACCACTATCACTCTGAAGATGACGACTACTTTAATGAGTACGCCGACACCATTAAATATGACGCTTTAAAAGACCGGCTGCATTGGCAACATAAGACGCGTAAAGACATCCTATTAGATTATCGTTTTTACGATGATGATTGTGACTTTAATTACTAATGCAGTCATTATGCAAAGTCTAAAAAGAATTAGGGAATAAAGAGTCCGTGTTTGCATTAACTCATCAATCATTTATTCCTACATGCAAATCAGTAATTTCTGATGTAATATATGTATCATTATTGGTACGCTATTGGGATGAAAACTCCAATTCTAGATGTGTACTTTTTTGCTTCCGATACAAGTAATGAACCAGTTAGGGAGTGGTTAAAAGCACTATCTACTAAAGATAAGAAATTAATGGGCGAAGATCTTAAAACTGTTCAATTTGGTTGGCCTCTTGGCATGCCTCTAGTGCGATATGTTGATAACGACATTTGGGAGGTTCGAAGCAAGTTGAGTAGTGGTATTGCCAGAGTGTTATTTGTTTTGGATGGTAACGCCATGGTTTTGATCCATGCATTTATAAAAAAGCAACGGAAGACTCCAAAACCAGATTTAGATCTAGCAAAGTCCAGAGTTAAGCAGTTAAGGAAACGTTTATGAAGAAAAAAAATATTGGCAGTAAGTTTGACGATTTCCTAAGGGAGGAGTCTCTCCTTGAGGAGTCGACTGCTATTGCAGTGAAACGCGTTATAGCCTGGCAAATAGAGCGAGAAATGGAAAAACAAAATCTCACTAAAACATCCATGGCTAAGAAAATGCATACTAGCCGTGCAGCCCTAAATCGTCTACTTGATGAGAGCGATACCAGCCTGACACTCATTACGCTTGCTAGTGCGGCGGCTGCCCTGGGAAAGATTATTAAATTTGAACTGAAGGCTGCTTAAAAGAGCAAGGGAATAAGGAATCCGTGATTTCCTTATTCCCCTTCTACCTACTGCATTTACTATCTTTTACTGATATCTGCGATTAAATACTCGCTTTGTTTCACCCTCATGACGCTTGGTGTTTTTCAACACAGCGCAATAAGACAGAATCATGATCACGGCCAATGAGATGCCATTAAAGTTGTTCATTAGATTGCTCAATGTTTCCATTTGTTTTCTCCTTGTTTGCTATTTAATTTGCTGCTATGTATTCAGATTAGTGGTTCAAAAGCTCACGAAATGAGCTAGTAATCAATACTTAGTTTTACTGTTGTTTTTCATCTTTTTTCTTACCGAGCTACTGGTAATTCATCCCACTGGGTGGTGTAGTTTGGTGACTTGTTTCCTGAGCGCATTTGCCATACTTGCTTGCTACCGTTTGTACCGGCAGCTGCAGATCTGACTACCGCATTACCAAAACGAGTATTGATCTGGTCCATAGCTTTCATCAGGTGTGCAGACTTACCTTTACTTTCTATATCTTCAAAGAGGGATTGCTGAATCGTTGGCTTATCGCTAATCAGATTAAGAATGACGCCCGCCTTCTTGTAGCGAAAGTTCGGCTGATAAATTTGCTGAAGGCCTGCTAGTGCTGCATTGGTTAACGTCAGCGTGTTATCTGTTGCATCTGATAGTGGAATCGTGACACTTTGATGATGCTGTGGCTCATGTTGCTTAAACGGATTTGTCTGAATAAATACCGTAAGCGCCCCCGTCACGCTGTCTTGGCTTCTTAACTTCTCTGCTGCCCGCGCTGCATGGGTGGCGACGGATTGGGCCAGCTCTGCCTGACTCGTGACCAACTTACCAAAGCTGCGGGAAGCAATGATTTGCTGTTTGGCTGGCGCCACTTCTTCTAGCTTGAGACAAGAGACACCTCGCAGTTCATAACAAAGGCGCTCCATCACCACACCAAACTGCTGACGCATTGCCTGTGGTGAAGCTTGCAAGAGATCGAACACGCTATGAATATGTTGTGCCTTGAGTTTCTTGGCAATTTGCCTGCCGATACCCCACACCTCACCTACCTCAGTCTCACTCATCCACTGATAGAGCTCTTCTTTATTCATGGCATTGACATCACACACACCGGAAAACTGTTTGTGTTTTTTAGCCAAGTGATTAGCCAGCTTAGCCAGTGTCTTACTCGCGCCAATCCCAACACATACTGGCAAGCCAGTGGTGTCTTTGACCTGCTGTTTAATCTTTTGACCTAACTCAATCGTGTCTTGATATGGTTTTAAGACAGTCTCAATTTGTAAGAAACTCTCATCGATACTGTAAACCTCAAGATGAGGTGTAAAGCTGCGTAATACTTGCACTACGCGGTTACTCATATCACCGTATAAAGTGTAATTTGATGAGTAAGCTTGAATGCCATGCTTTTTTGCCAGATCTTGCATCTGAAACCAAGGTGTTCCCGTCTTTACACCTAAGGCCTTGACTTCGGCACTACGCGCTACCGCGCAACCATCATTGTTTGAGAGCACCACCATCGGCACTTCTTCTAACTTAGGCTGAAACACCCGTTCGCAAGAAACATAGAAGTTATTCACATCGACTAAGGCGAATAAGGAGTTTGATGGTGAATAGATACTCATTGCTTGCTCCCTTTGCTATATCTTGTGCTGGCATTGCTGTATTTACGGACGACGCCAACGACGACACCCCAGATTTGCAACTCACTACCTTCACTAAAGGTGATAGGTTGATAGTTGGGGTTTTCAGGTTGTAGCTCAATGCGGCCACGTAATTGATAGAGGCGCTTGATGGTGTATTCACCATCTACCACTGCTACCACGATGTCTTTGTGTTTTGGTTTGAGGGCTTTATCCACAACTACCTTATCGCCATCGCAAATCCCCGCGCCCAGCATCGAATCCCCCTTCACAGTGAACATGAAGGTGGCTGGTTTGTTTTGTACTAGGTAATGATTGAGATCTAAGCCATCCTCAGCGTAATCTGCCGCTGGACTGGGGAACCCAGCAGAAATCCGATGACTCAGGAGCTTGAACTCATAGGCGGCAAAATGACCAGCTAAGGCTTGTGGGGCCTGGCTAAGGGTTACTTTTGGGGAGGTCATTTGTTGCGTCATAGTCATTAATATACTGTATGTTTATACAGTATATGTAAAAACCGTAAAAATGAGGTCGTTTTTGTTGTTTTGGGGCTATGGGCGCCATTTCACCCCTCTTTTTATGGGCATACCCGAGTTCACCCTAAGGAAACTTGGGGACAAGCGATTGCATAATGGCTCTAGAAGTTACTGCTGAAGTAGCTTATATAAAAAGAACAGTAGGAGACACATGAAGACGTACAAAATTGCATCCATTCCAGGCGATGGAATTGGCAAAGAAGTTATTCCTGAATGCGAAAAGGTTTTAAACGCTTTAAGCAAAAAACATCCTGAAGTCGCTTTTGAATTTGAGCACTTCGATTGGGGTGGTGACTACTACCGTAAGCACGGCATCATGATGCCCGAGGATGGTCTTGATCCTTTACGCTCCAAAGATGCCATCTTGTTTGGCTCAGCTGGCGACCCAAAGATTCCGGATCACATTACGCTGTGGGGATTGCGTTTAAAAATTTGCCAAGGCTTTGATCAATATGCGAACGTGCGCCCTACTCGCATTCTGCCTGGTATTGAAACTCCGCTACGCAATTGCAAACCGGATCAACTCGATTGGGTGATCGTGCGTGAGAACTCCGAAGGCGAATACTCTGGCTTAGGTGGCAGAGCACACCAAGGCCATCCGATTGAAGTGGCTTCCGATATGAGCATCCTCACCCGTGTTGGAGTTGAGCGTGTGCAACGTTATGCTTTTAAGTTAGCCCAGTCACGCCCTCGCAAGCATCTCACGGTGATTACTAAATCGAATGCGCAGCGCCACGGCATGGTGATGTGGGATGAGATCGCTAATATCGTGGCTAAAGATTTTCCAGACGTCACTTGGGATAAAGAATTAGTCGACGCTGCTACCGCACGCATGGTCAATCGCCCTGAGTCTTTAGACACCATTGTGGCGACTAACCTGCATGCTGATGTACTCAGTGACTTAGCTGCTGCACTTGCAGGCAGCTTAGGCATTGCACCCACCGGCAATATTGATCCAGAGCGTCGCTACCCTTCAATGTTTGAACCGATTCATGGTTCTGCCTTTGACATCATGGGTAAAGGTCTTGCTAATCCCATTGGCACCTTCTGGTCTGCCGTGATGATGCTCGACTTCTTGGGTGAAAAAACTTTAGGCGCCAAGTTAATGGCCGCCATTGAAAAGGTGACCGCCAATCCAAAGTTACATACTCGTGATTTAGGTGGCACCGCCATGATGAGTGATGTGACGAATGCTGTTATCGAGGAGATCTCTAAATGAAGTTGATTAAATTCATGAGTGCTTGTTTTATTTCGCTTGGATTGCTGTCGGGAGCAGGCGCCCAACCCTTCCCAGACAAAACGATTCAGTACATCATTCCCTTCCCACCTGCTGGGGAGTCTGACTTAGTAGCACGCTACCAAGCTGAAATCTCTGCCAAAAAATTTAAGCAGCCGATGGTGGTGATTAACCGTGCTGGTGCTGGTGGCGCTCTAGTATGGAGTGCTCTGAATACTTATCCTGCTGACGGCACTACGGTAGTGGGTGTCAATATTCCCCATACGATCTTGCAACCTCTACAAGAAGGTATTCAGTACAAGACCGAAGATATTAATGCTATCTACTACTATCACTTCACGCCCGATGCCTTAATGGTTTCTGCAGATAGTCCCTACAAAACTTATCAAGAATTTATTGCGGCAGCTAAAAAAGAGCCGGGCAAGATGTCTTTAGCAGGCTCAGCCCAGTTCTCAGCGAACCACATGGCAGTGGAGCGTTTGAACAAACTGGCGGGTGTCAAAATCAATTACGTTCCTTTTAAAGGTACCGGTGATTTGATTACCGCTTTAATTGGGATGCACGTCGATGGCGCGATGGGTTACCTGCCATTAGCGATTCAGCAAAAAGGCAAAGTACGTACTCTTGCGATCGCCACTGAAAAACGCAACCCTGCGCTACCAGATGTGCCTACCTTTAAAGAACTGGGTCTGAACTGGGTTGACGGTGCTTATCGCGGCGTTGCTTTGCCAAAAGCCACGCCACTCGTCTTACAGCAAAAGATGTCTGACTACTTTGCGCAACTCAATGCCGATCCTGAGACCAAAAAGAAACTGGAAGAGTCTGGATTTGTATTGGTAGATGTACCGTTAGCCAAGATGCCTGCTTTCATAAAAGAGAAAACGGCTCAAGCTATGGAAGATGCTAAGAACGCAGGCATGATTAAGTAAGCCTTGTTAGATATTGATTGCTGTTGCTTCTAATAAAAAACCACCGAGATTCGGTGGTTTTTTATTAGGCGCTTACTATTGTCATACTCCCATAATCAGACATCACTCATAAAGTCGCCACCACCGTCATCCCACGAACTAGAACCTCCATCATCCCAAGAGCTGGCGTCATTCACACCAAAGTTAGGATCTAAAGATGCGGGGCCACCAACTTGAGTAAGGTTCGGATTCGAGTTTGCACTGGAATGGCCGCCATCGTGACCGCCCATGAGATTGTTTGCTAAGGCTTGACCAGCAACCATGCCAGCACCTAAAGCAGCGCCAGTAGCCAAGCTACCCATCAAGCCACTTCCCATGCCACCTGCAGCTGGAGCTCCAGGGTAGCCAGGACCACCTGGATAACCAGCAGGAGGACCACCTGGAGTGCCAGGGTAACCAGCGCTAGGTGCGTTGTAGACCTGCACAGCCTCAGCCTTACGACGTCTCATCACAATAATGATGCCTACTACCAAGATCGCAATCAAACCCCAAAAGATTGGATTGCTAAAAATTGAGCCTTGAGCAGCGGCAGAGCCTGCTGCACCACTAGCGAGTTGCACTTGGAGTTTTTGTACAGACTCCGGTTGAGCAAATGGCAATCCTGGCGCAAGATTTTCTGCTTTGACAAAGTGATTGCGTGCGGCATCGAGCTTACCTTCTTTGAGATAAAGCTCAGCAGCTACATAGTGCGCTTTGGCACTATTAGGATGGTTCTGCAAAACCTCTTTCATCATGGCATCGGCTTTAGCCAACTGCCCAGATTGCACAGCTTGATATATCTCTGGCAAAGATGCCTCAGCGAATACGGGATTGCTAGCAAGCAATACCGCAGCGGCAAATAAACCAGCAAGTACATTAATTAGATTACGCATTTTCATGATGACTCCTTATAGGATGTTTCTTGCGAATTTCATTATCCCTAGTTTCGGGATTTTTGCTATTCCCCTCCTATATGGGGGCTTTTGGGTGTAATTCAAGATGCATAACCCTTTCATTTTCAAGTGCTTTCCTGATACAATGTTAACAAATTTGTTATCATCAGTGCGATGACATATTCCATTATTTATATCAGTCAGGAGGTTCAAGAAGACATCATGGATCTACCCTGCACACTAAAAGCACGCTACATTTGCTTAACTGAACGAATGATCGAATATGGGCCTAATTTGGGTTTACCGCACACCAATGCATTTGGTGGCGGCTTATTTGAATTGCGACTAAAAGGAGCCGAAGGCATTGCAAGGGTTTTTTTCTGCACGCTCATTAAACGAGAGATTGTGATGCTGCATAGCTTCATTAAAAAGACTCAAAAGACGCCGGAGACTGAAATAAAAATTGCTAAGCAGCGCATGAAGGAGTTGAATAAATGACAATCAAAAAAACTAAACTCTTAAGCCATAAACAAATGGTTAGCAAGATGCTAAAGGATCCTGCTATCAAAGCAGCGGTTGCTAAACTGAATCGCGAAGAATTTGCGATTCTAGATGAGATACTCGCCGCCAGAAAAAAAGCGGGGCTCTCCCAAGCAGAAATTGCTAAACGCATGGGAACTCAAGCCCCTGCAATTGCAAGATTAGAAAGCTCATTGGCTAGTGGCAAACACTCCCCAAGTCTAAATACCCTCAGGAAGTATGCGGCTGCTCTAGGTAAAAGAATTGAACTTCATTTGGTGTAATCTTCAAGGCAATATGAAGAAGAAAATTATTAGGCACAGCGCAGAAGAGGATGAGGTAATTACAAAGGCGGCTATGTCTGATCCAGACCCTCTTCCCCTCGCAGAAGAAGAGTGGAATGAAATCAAACACAGAACAATTCATGGTTGAGGAATACCTCTGGGGCGTAGCTCTGAAAAAAAGAGTGCGAAAAGCTTTAAAGCTCCTTGATCTCACCCAAGGAAGATATTAAATAAGCCTTATTAGGCTTGTCCTTGCGGATACGACTTAACTCAGCCCGGTAGTTTTGGAGTTGCTCGCGATATTTTTCATACTTCTCAGTTCCTACTGCTGGAATGGTGAGCTTGTAATCGATGATGGCGATGTAGTCATCTAACTCAATCAAGCGATCCATGCGATAGCTCTTACCTTCTTTACTTGCAATATCTAACTCATTCCATGCGGCAATCCATTGACCTGAGGTTAGATACTTGCTGAGCTCTGGCGCTTCCAATACTGTCTGGGCGCGCTCGATCACTTTCAGGGCATGGGCTTCATCTACACCAAGCCAATTTATCACCTCTTGCTCGCTTGGCATCTGTGTTGCTTGTGCTTTAGTCGAGTCGGCAGTGACAAACTCCAGCAGTTTATGAAAATGTGTACCTTCCTCTAAGATCTCTGGATCAGGTTCTGATGTTTGCTCACCTGCACCAGCAAATACTTCTACCGTGATGCCATCCTGAATATCACGAAGCAATTGAGCATGACTTTCTTGGGCCGGATTCCACTCCAAGACAAAATCTTCAACGGCACTTTCTGGAGCGCTCTTTGGTTTAACTGTTACATCTTTAGGCTTATCAACCCGATCCTGGTTAACTTGATAAATCGTTAACTCAGCACTATTGGCCTTGCCATACCAAGACGTTTTATCTAAACCATCGGGATTATTCTTAGTGGGTTTCTGGGCATCGCCACTAATCCATAAACCTTGGCGAGCACGGGTCATCGCCACATAAAGTAAGTTCCAGTTTTCATTTTCGCCAATACGCTTTTCTTCTTCGTTGATCTCAGCGCGAGGGCTAGTTAATGTTTTGGAAGTAAAGAGGGATAGATGGGAAGGACTCTCTTCTTCTGGCGCCCAATCAATCAATACCCCGCTGTAGTCCACATTAGTATCGGTGTTATTGGTATCTAACATGATCACAAAAGGAGATTCCAATCCTTTTGCTCCATGAATCGTCATCAAGCGCACACGCTTATGGCGATCTTCTTCTGACATCTCACTTTCTTCATCAATGTCGACTAAATTGTCATCACTTGCCGCATCAACATCACCCTCATCAGGTGTTTCATCATCATCGCCACGACGCTTGGCATTAATTTCTTGAATAAAACGACTCAGGCTTGGGTATTGACCGCCATCTTGATTCAGCGCCACTTCCAAAAAGGCATCTAAGTTTGCCAATACCTGTGGACGATCAAGATCCTGACAGACGGCGGCGTATTTGAGGCGCACATCACCCTCTTGGTAAATACGATCTAATAAGTCATGCACTGGTAGACGCTCACCGAGTAAATGCCAGTGCTGGAGATAACGCGCTGCAAACTGTAATTTTGCATCCTGACTATCTTGCAGAGCATCCCACCAGGAACGATATTGACCTGATGTCATGGCAACGGCCAACTGCTGCATTTGCTTTTCAGTAAAGCCAAAGATAGGACAGCGCAATACTTGGGCTAATGGCAAATCATGACGCGGGGTCACTAGCACAGTTAATAAAGCAATCAGGTCATCGATCTCAAGTGTATTTAACAAACCACCTAAGCGCGAGCTCTCATACGCAAGGTCTGCTTCACGCAGCGCCCGCTCATATTGAGGTAAAAACTTACGGCGCTTGACCAATAAGAGGAAATCACTTGCTCTTGCCTCTCTCCAAAACTCTTTACCCCCCTCTTTGTCTACCACTTTACGGGTGGCGATAATTTCTTTAATGAGACGAGCAACCAATGCACCTTCTTGTTGACGCTGAACCACTGCAACCGTCTCGCTAGAGTCTGCAATCGCTTTATCAAAAGCACTGCCCTCTCGTACTGCTTCAACTTTTTCTGCATAGGGTATTAAAGGAAGTAAATAAATCTCACCCTCTTTGGCATAAGTCTCTGTGGGCTGATGGTCTGTTGGGCTAGACCACAGAGTTTCTTGTTTGGTATATGGATATTCTGGGGGAATCTGCTCACTCTGGAAGATCATATTGACCGCTGTATTAATTTGATCTGCATTACGACGTGTTTTATCTTGCTCTATGTAAGCTGCGCCTAAGTTTTGATGCAAAAACGCTCTTGCACTCACAAATAATCTTGGGTCCGCACGACGAAAACGATAAATCGATTGCTTAGGGTCGCCCACAATAAACACTTTAGGCTTCTCATCACCTTCGCTATAGCCTGCTAACCATGCTCGCAAAATTTGCCATTGCAATGGGTTGGTATCCTGAAACTCATCCACTAGGATTTGTTTATATTTAGCATCTAAGCGTGACTGTAGATAAGCAGCGTTAGCGGAATCATCCATTAGCATGCTCACGCCAATCTCTAAGTCATCGAAGTCACGCACGCGCATATTTTCTTTTGCAGCATTAGCGTGCGCCATCATCGATTGATTGAGCGCAAACCAGGCCTCGTTCATGGCAAAGACATCCTGCTCTGCCTGCCAGAGGAGATATTCCTCAAAAGTGTGACCCCAAGACTGCTTAAAGCTGATGTGTTCACTAACTCGGTCGGACATCCCTTCATTATTTAAAAAGGTTTGTAATGCGCTCAAAGCGCTATCGTTGCCTGCTCGGTACTTTACTGGCTCTTTTGTTAAGAAGACACTTTGCAGGGTGGCAGCAATATCCATCACATTGCCACCACGCTGCTTACATACAATGGCCGGCAATAGATTGGGCAGTAGTTTTTGATCATTTGCACTGCTATTCCTCAGGCAATGCGCTAAAAACTCCAGATCAGCTAATGCGCTTGGCGCATCCCACTGCGCAATTAATGGGTTAGGTAAATTGAGTTTGGGTAGCGTTTGCTTTAAACGCTCTATTGAACTATTACCGGTTTGTTTGCAATCCTTCGCAAAAAAAGTCCATGCTCCCCTCTGTTTAAAGAGGCTACTTCTTCCCATTAAAAGCTTTTGTGTCTCGTGTGAGCCAAGATGGTTCAGCAAGATGTCATAATGCGCCTTGAGTTCTGGTGTGAGATCACCCCACCAATCATCAAGACACTCTTCTTGCAGGCGCTTGGCGTCTTCACGCAACTTAAATCCTGGCTGAATCCCCAAGGACACCGGCGCTGCACCGAGTAATCTGCCAAACCAACCATGAAAGGTATCAATCACAATTGGCTGTGGGTTTGCTAGCACTTGCTCATAAAGTGCTTTAGCCTTCGCTAAAGATTGCTCCGCTTGCTCTAGCTCCATACCTCTAGCGATGAGCTCCTTTGTTAAAGAGGTGTCATCACTTTTTGAGAACTGCTCTAGCAATCCATATAAGCGATCACGCATCTCTTGTGCCGCTTTGCGTGTAAATGTTAATGCAAGAATCTCTTGAGGTTTCACACCATCAAGCAAGAGTCGCACCATTCTTGCTACGAGTAACCATGTCTTACCACTGCCGGCGCAAGCAGAAACAATGACTGAACGCTGGGGGTCACAGGCGAGCTTTTCTGAATAAGCTTGCTTCTCAGGAAGTATGTTCATCTGCGCATTGAGCTGCGTATTTAGCGGATCACTCACCAGATCCCCTTTCTGCAAATGCCCCGCGCTTCACAGTATTGACACACCCCTTCAGGCGCAAATGCTTGCATGGGCTTTTTAGCCCACAGCTGCTCTATATCTTCTGTGATTTGCTCAGAAAACTGCTGCATCATGGCTGGCATATCGACTACCTCTTGACCTCGTAATGCTTTGTGGTCACACTTGGAAAGATCAGCTTTTAGCGCCACCCACTCTGCCTGCTGAACTACATGACCCGTGAGCTTATGATTTTCTTGCTCTTCGTTAGCAGCACGGGCATAGATCAATAATTGCGGGTCATCTAAAAGATGCTCCGCGCGTACTTTGACTCTCTCAAAGCGTTGATTTTTGTAATCAATCACTGAGGCCAGTGCGCTATCACCGACCTGTACGTCATAGCGATCTGCAAAACCCTCAATACGAATCGTTTTAGGAGCGCCTTCGGTATCTTTAAACGGTAGATCAAAGCCAACTTTGACTTCGCCGTCAAAGTATTGCCAGCCCGCTTGCTCGCGTTGCAATTGCCAATCAATAAAACTTGGGATTTGTTTTTGCCAATCTCGCAATGTACCCATCACTCTGGCATCGCCCTCAATCAAAGTAGCAAACTCTTGTTCCGAATGAATGGTAAGACTCTTTTCCATCCAGGCGCGTCTTTGATCTTGATCTGTCTTGATGGCCGGATTGGTGTGTTCTTGAGTTTTCAGTGCTTGATAAAAACGCTTGAGTAATTTGTGTAAGGTCTGCCCTGCTAAGGAAGCATCAAAGCCCTCATCAAAACCTTTGTTCTTTCTTAAACCCAATAAGCTACGCACGTAATAGCGATATGGACAATCGCGAAGAGCCTTATAGGCACTCGGACTGATCGATAAGGGCATGGGCAATGCTTCTTCAAAATGCGCAACTGCCATATCCATCGGACTAGATTGAAAGGCTCGCTTTTTGAGCTGTATGGGAATAGCCTGCCATCCAAGCTGATTTTGTAAGCGCTGCAGCCATGCCGCTGGTCTCAGCGGCTCTCCGTTATTACTCTTACTTTGCCAAAGCAAATCAACCTTGGGGCATGACACTAACAGTTGAGAAAGATCTCTCGCCTGCTGCACAAACTGCATTGCAACGGTAGAAGTCTTTAAGAGTTGATTGAGCGCATCTGAAAAAAATAAGGGCGGCTCTGAGTACGCTGGCAGCTGCTGTTCATCGCAACCTGCCACTACGACTGCTTCAAAGTCACGCAGACGCGTTGAGCTCAGTGGCAAGATGCTGAGAGTTGCCTTGGCTTCCTTGCCAACTTCTTGATAGCTTGCACCTTCAATCACGGTTTTGAGCAAACTCAGCCACTCGCTTAAACGAATAGGTGCTGCTTGATACTGCGTCTTACTTAAATCAAATGTCTTGAGCACCTCTAATAGTTGCTTACCAGCAGAGTCTTGATGAAGGCTTTGCGCCATACCTGTATCTTGAAGATTGGTTTGCAACAGCCTATAAGCCTGATTGCAATCAACCTTGAGCGTCAGCCATTCATGATGTCGCTCTCTAACAAACTGCAATAACTCCAATAAAGCAGCGCTTGGCAATTTGCTTGAAGTTTTGGCCGCATTATCTTGCGCGCCTTCAATAGCTAGGTGGAAAGTTTTCCAACCAGACTCGGCCTTGCTTGCCACCAAGATATCTTCTAATTCTGCAATGAGTCCAGTACAGGCTTCTGGATCTCGGTTGAGAACTTTTCCAAGATCCAGAAAGGGATTTTGCAAAAACTCGAGTAATGCTTTTGCACTTGGTCCATCCTTAGGCGCTTTGATGAGCTCCAACCAACTATTTAAGGCTGCCGCTGCACGCGTTGTCGATAACTTCCAACCAGTCTCATCACGAATATTCAGTGCGGGACCCAATCTTGCCAGCAGTGCTCGCGCCCTTCTCGCCACTAAACGATCTTGCGCAACGAGTGCTAGCTTGGTCTTACCATCGATAAGATGTTGCTCAATAGTTTTAGCAGCGGCCCAAGCCAGTTCTTCGAAGCGTTTCGCTGAGATCAGACGCCACGCTTTGCTTTGTGTCCGTTTGGCATTGCTTAATGCCTGGGCCTTTGCCTGCAGGTCATCTTCAATGCAAATCGCTTCTGACCACAAGCCCACATCGCGCCAAACCATCTTGACCTCTACAACGGGCGCATATTGGGCATATTCACTCAGTAAGTTGCTAATAATCTCTTGGTCAATTGGCGTGGGATCGGCAGTCTCTACCCAAATGAGAGGTCTTGCTTGATTTACTTCTTGAGCGGCTGCGATAGCTTCAAGGTGTGCCACCATTGCAAACTGATTCCGAAATACTGGATCGCTCATGCTCGCGGTATAGCGCCAGAAGGTGAGCAAGACTTTGGTTTCTTGATCAACCACTTTTCGCGCCATCCCGGAATAGACTTTGGCGACGGTCATATCCAATAATGCTTGCGCTTGATCACCCCAGACTTCACCAATATTGCTCTGCTTAGCTTGATCCTCTTGCATCAACGCATGGAATTGTTTTTGTAATTGTGGGCACACTGCTTTGGACAAGGTGTCGCACGCTTCCACAATCGCTTGCGCTAACCCCCATGCGCCAGTTTCACTCTCTGCTTTAAAGCACGCTTGCAATTCTGGATGTTTACGCAAAGTGGTGTAGACACCCAACCATCGCTCTAAATCCGTTTGTTTTTTTGGAAATTTCCATGCGCCTGGCGCTGCTTCCAACCAATCGGCAAAACTAATCACTTGCGGCAAGAATGCAATCTTGGGATTGAGATTTTGCGGTCGATATTTTTCAAGTGCTGCCCTCACCCCGATGAGGGGGCCTGCAGTGCTGAGTACCACTAAGGGGCGCTGCTGGGTTTGCGCCGCACCATCCCAAATACCCCTTGCCAACTGTTCCAGCGCAGTAGCATCAGGCGTGATGGCCCATGGCTGCACTTGCTTTTGATCGGAAATTGTCGGGAATGGGTGAAGCATGAATGGAGTAATTTATCTATTTTGAGCAGAATGTTTCGCTTATTGCTAATATAAGCTCTGTAACGCCACAATTAACCAACTCGCTAAATGCGTAGCTAAATAAGCCTAAATAAGGAATTTTCATGAGTGCCGGCATTAAATATGTAACTGACGCCTCTTTCGAACAAGACGTCCTCAAGTCCGATAAACCTGTACTGCTCGACTTCTGGGCTGAATGGTGTGGTCCTTGCAAAATGATTGGTCCCATCCTGGAGGAACTCTCCGGTGAGTATGGCGACAAGCTGCAAATCGCAAAAATGAACGTGGATGAGAACCAAGGTGTCCCTGCCCAGTTCAATATTCGTGGCATTCCGACCTTGATCTTATTCAAAAATGGCACTGTAGCTGCTCAAAAAGTAGGCGCTTTGGCCAAATCTCAGTTGACTGCATTTATTGATAGTCATCTGTAAATCATCTCAGACCACAGGTTCACCCGTTGAGCTTGTGGTATTTACCTATTTCTAACTCTTGCCAGACCCGTTTTTTAGTGTAGTATTGCATTTAACAGTAGTTCAGCGCCTTCTTGAGAGCGCCCCTTTCCAGTAATTTACCTCCCCCTTCTTTTAGCAAACTCCAAAATTCTGTCTTCCCATCTCTGCGTGATCTCCATCAACGCGGCGATACCCCAAAACAAATTTCCCTTATTCATTTTTATCAACACCCGAGAACCACATGCAATTAACTGAACTCAAAGTCCTCCACGTATCTGCCCTGCTCGAAATGGCAGCTAGCTTGGAGATTGAAAACACGCAACGGATGCGCAAACAAGAATTGATGTTTGCGATTCTGAAGAAACGCGCTAAAGCTGGTGAAACCGTTTTCGGTGATGGCACTTTGGAAGTCTTGCCGGATGGCTTTGGCTTCTTGCGCTCTCCAGAAGCCTCTTATATGGCTTCTCCAGACGATATTTATATCTCTCCAGCACAGATTCGCCGCTTCAACTTACACACTGGTGACAGCGTAGAGGGTGAAGTGCGCACCCCTAAAGATGGTGAGCGTTACTTTGCTTTGGTAAAGGTCGACAAGATCAACGGTTTGGCTCCAGAAGCCCTCAAGAACCGCATCATGTTCGAGAACTTAACCCCTTTGCACCCAAACCGGGTAATCAGTCTTGAGCGCGATATCAAGGCAGAAGAAAACTTGACTGGCCGCATTATCGACATGATCTCCCCCATTGGTTACGGCCAACGTGGTCTGATCGTAGCATCACCAAAGTCTGGTAAGACCGTGATGATGCAACACATTGCACACGCTATTGCCGCAAATAATCCTGAAGCGATTCTCATCGTCTTGCTCGTTGACGAGCGCCCTGAAGAGGTGACTGAGATGCAACGCTCGGTGCGCGGTGAAGTGGTTGCCTCCACTTTCGATGAGCCAGCGGTCCGTCACGTTCAAGTTGCCGAGATGGTGATTGAAAAAGCAAAACGTTTAGTAGAGATGGGTAAAGATGTGATCATCTTGCTTGACTCGATTACTCGCTTAGCACGCGCCTACAACACCGTAGTGCCTTCATCAGGCAAAGTACTTTCTGGTGGTGTGGATGCCAACGCATTACAACGTCCAAAACGCTTCTTCGGTGCAGCGCGTAATATTGAAGAAGGCGGTTCATTAACCATCATCGCTACTGCCCTGATTGAAACCGGTAGCCGGATGGATGACCTCATCTATGAAGAGTTCAAAGGTACCGGCAATATGGAAGTTCATCTTGAGCGTCGTCTAGCTGAGCGTCGTGTTTACCCATCGATTAACCTCAATAAGTCTGGCACCCGTCGGGAGGAGCTCTTGGTGAAAGCTGAAAACCTCCAGAAGATCTGGGTATTGCGTAAATTGCTGGCTGATATGGATGACATTGAGGCGATGAACTTCATCGTCGATAAGCTCAAATCGACTAAAAACAACGGCGAATTCTTCGACCTGATGCGTCGCGGAGGCTAATTTAGGGGTCTAGGGGGTGATTTAGCCCCTTTTGGACTCCAAAAGCGCGCTTTGTTATTGATTTCATGGCATAATTTCGCCTTTGTTGCACCAATCACTGCTTTTAACTTGGGAAAGTATTTAAGTTGCCATCATCAAACGGCGACATAAACGGCTCCCCGCTCATAGGACTCAAAATGAAACCTGGCATTCACCCCGAATATCGTGAAATCGTATTTGTAGACGTTTCCAATAACTTCAGCTTCAAGACTCGCTCCACTATGTCTACTAAAGAGACAATCAAGTGGGAAGATGGCAAGGAATATCCTTTGGCCAAGATCGAGACTTCATCTGAATCACACCCTTTCTACACTGGTACCCAAAAAATCATGGATACCGCTGGTCGTGTTGAGAAATTCCGTCAGAAATTCGGTACCAAAGCGGTTGCTAAGGCTGCCGGTGATGGCGCTGCTAAAACGGCTGAGAAAAAAGCGGCTGCTGCAGAAGCTAAAGCTGCTGAAAAGTCAGCTAAGAAGAAGGCTTAATACACTTCATATTCGCAGGGTATGGCAATGCCCTTCTCTGCGAGATAATCAAGGCAGCGTTTGCTGCCTTTTTTATTGCTTGTTTTTGTTTAAATAAAGTTCATGGTCAAACTCACTGCCGCTGCTACTAAATCGATTCCGCGCATCATTATTTTTGCGTTGACTTTGATTTATGGTTTTGCAGGTCTCTTCTTCCGTGATCCTTGGAAGAATGAAGATGCAATTGGTTTTGGGGGCATGTGGACTTTGTTTCGCGGCAACTCGATCGATTGGCTCGTGCCTCACTTAGCAGGTCGTGATGTTTCATTAGGTACACCATTGCCTTACTGGATGGGCGCCACTCTCATTAAATTATTTGGCGGCTTCATTGGCGCTGCTAATGCAGCGCGCTTATATTCCGCGATTTGCTTTTTTGCTGCTGCACTGGCAATTTGGTATGCCACGTATTTATTAGGTCGTCGCCGTGAAGTGCAGCCGATGGCTTTTGCAGTGGGTGGACAGCCTGACCTGAAAAGTTATGGCATGACGCTTGCCGATGGCGCATTGTTGATCTTCTTAGCTTGCGTCGGTCTTGCTCAGCGTGCTCATGAAACAACGCCGATGATGGCGCAACTAATGGGTATTAGTATCGTGCTCTATGGCACTGTACGTGGATTAGACAAACCATGGCAAGGGGGATTATGGACCGGCCTTGGTATTGCGATCGTAGCGCTATCTAGCAATCTCACTTTAAGTCTGATCGTTGTCACCTCGACCATCATTGCGGTGATCGCTAGTAATGCTAAGTTACGCTTTCGTTGGACTTTGACCAGTACTGTTTTAGGTCTCATTGGTTTTGCGATTTGGCCAGCGCTTTGGTACCTAGCTGACCTACCAGCTGGCTGGCGCCACATTGCTCAAGAAGGCTGGCGCAATATGCCGGAGATGCGTTCTACTCCATCGCTTGAATCCTTAAGTTTTTTGAGTGTGAACTTCTGGGCTTATGCCTGGCCGGTATGGCCATTAGCATTGATCTCTTTAGGGCACTGGGGTCGCGTTAAAGAAGCAGGGTCTTGGCGCGCTCCCCACCTTTGTATTCCGCTGAGCTTATTTATTGGTACCTTGATTTACGTCCTATTCCGCCTTGAGGCAAATGAACATGATCTGATGATCATGATTCCTAGTCTGTCGATCATCGCTGCTTTTAGCTTACCGATTCTCAAGCGCAGCATCATCAGCTTTATTGATTGGTTTGCGATGTTCAGCTTTACGCTAATTGCCTTAGCCATTTGGATTATCTGGCTCGCAAAAGTTACCGGCTATCCAGAATCTACCGCTGCCAATATTGCACGCTTACTTCCCGGTTTTGAAGGTCAATTGAATTGGCTTGCGTTTATCGTCGCACTTGCGATTACTGGCGTCTGGCTCTCGGTGGTGCGCTGGAGAACATCGCGCGCCCCTAAAGAAATCTGGCGCTGCTTGATTATCTCGGCATCAGGTACTACCTTGATGTGGGTATTACTCATGACTCTATGGCTACCTACTATTAACTTTGCTAAAACCTATCGTCCGGTATCTGCTCGTCTGGCACAAGTAGTTCCTACAGGCGGCGGATGCATTAACACCAGCAATATTGGTTCGGCCCAGTTAGCCTCATTTGACTACTTTACTAAACTGACTTTACGTGATGATCCAGATTGTCCTTGGATGCTGACGCATAACCAATCTGAAGCAAAAGCCTACGCGCAACTTAATAACAAAAAACTTCGCCTTCTCTGGGAAGATCGTCGCGCCGCTGACCGCGATGAGCGTTTGCGTCTATACGAAGTGATTCCGGAATAAGGCGTGCTGCACTTTAAGCTATCACGCCTACGTGAGGACGTTCCCGCTCTACTAAAACTCGCCGGTCCTCTGCTCATTGGTCAACTCGCAGTGATTACCTTTGGGGTTTTAGATACTGCAATGACGGCACGTTACTCTGCCGATGATCTAGCAGCATTAGCCATGGCTTCAGCCATCTTCATTAGTATCTATGTTGGTCTCACTGGCGTCGTGTCTGCTCTCGCTCCAATCGCTGGGCAACTTTTTGGCGCAAAACGCTATAGCGAGATTGGCGAAGAAGTTCGTCAAGCAACTTGGCTTGCTTTAGGTTTATCTATTCTCGGTTGTTTTATCTTACTCAATGCAGATCATTTATTGGCGATCTCGCAAATCAGTTCTGATATTGAAGATAAGGCAAGGCTATATCTCAGTATCTTGGCGCTTGGCTTACCAGCAAGTATGGGTATGCGCATCCTCATGGGATTACATAACGCCGTCTCCCGCCCTACAGTCATTACCGTGGTGCAATTAATTGGATTAGGTCTGAAGATTCCCTTAAATCTTCTGTTTATTTATGGCGGCTTAGGCATTGAAGGGATGGGTGGCCCAGGCTGTGCAGTAGCTACTGTCATCATCAACTGGTCTTGGCTGTTAATGACTCTAGGCTTTGTACTGTTTGATCGCTTTTATCTACCCTTCAAGATATTCGAGCGCTTTAGCCTACCTGATTGGCCTCGCATTTGGACTTTGTTAAAGCTAGGTACGCCGATTGGCTTTAGCTATCTGATTGAAGTCACCTCCTTTACCTTCATGTCCTTGTTTATTGCGCGTTTAGGCACTACTGCTCTAGCGGGGCATCAAATTGTGGCCAATATGGGAACCGTAATTTATATGGTGCCACTCTCACTCTCGATTGCCACGATGACTTTAGTATCTCAATCGATTGGTGCTAACAAGCCAGAGCGCGCTGAAGAAATTGGTTGGTCCTCGGTTTTCTTTACAACCACTTTGTGCATCATGATTGGTATTGCTGTCTGGGTGTTCCGCATTCAGCTATTAGATTTATATGATCCACCAGAGGAAGTGAAAGCATTTTCCATACCCCTCTTTTTGTTTATTGCTTTTTATCAAATCTTTGATGCCTTGCAAGTGACTGCCGCATTTATTTTGCGAGCATATCGGATCGCCTTTTGGCCTATGCTCATTTATGCAGGCTCACTCTGGGGTGTAGGTCTTGGTGGCGGTTACTTGATGGGCTTTAATGTATTAGGTAATACGCCCATATTCTTGCAAGGTGCCAATGGCTTTTGGGCTGGCAACAGCATTAGCCTGGGATTAGCTGGCTGCTTACTACTCTACTTATTTAGAAGAACGGCGGAGCGCTATGAGAAAACGCATCCGCCAGTCGAGCTGTAAAACTACTGCGGAACTTAGCGGTAGCTCGGTCCTGAGGCAGGTGCCGCATAACTAGGAACCTGATTACCTTTAGAGTACATACATTGTTGGTAGGCAATGTTGTATTGAGTTTGCGCTTGGTTTTGTTTGCCAGCTGAGTTCATAGCACCCATCGCAGCGCCACCCAATAAACCAACACCTGCGCCAGTACCAATGTTCGGACTACTACCACCCTGAATCACTGCGCCAGCAGCGGCGCCTAAGGCGGCACCAATAGCTGCACTGGTAGCACCTTCTTTTAAGGCAGCATTACTGGTATCTTTGACAGCATTGTCAGCAAACTCACGGCACTGCTTATCTTCTTGTTGAAACACCTCAAACGGTTTACCTTCGCGCGGCATGATCGCAATCGTAGGTCCAGTTGGCGCAGATACGCATCCAGCTAGTGAAGTGCATACAGAAACAGTCAATACTGCGATACGAGCAAATCGTTTCATAAAAAACCTTTAAATATTCTGAAATAAGCTGGATAAATACAGCATCAATACTGTGGACGTCTTGGTTGAGTGTTGCTCGTAGGTGGCGTTGCTGCTTGTATCTGCCAACCTGTTGGACACTCTTGTGCGTATGGGAAATACTTGCCGCTAGCTTCACAGTAATACCAAACTGCCGGCTGAGGCTGAGCTGCCAATACCATTGGTTGCTGAGGCGGCATGTAGACTACAGGCGGAGCATAAACTACGGGAGGTGAGTAGTAGTTAGCATATGGGCCGTAATACCCGCCACCATAAGCCCAATTACCACGCCAACCTGGTCCGTAACCATGGCCCCAACCAGGACCGTAGGCGGCAGGACGCCAACCACCACCGTAACCGCCATGGCCACCGCCAACTGAGACATTCCAACCCACATTGCCTGCTTGAGCAGCTACAGGAGCAAATGCCAGTAGAGCAGCTAAGGCGACTCCTAAGATACTGAATTGATTGATCTGTTTCATGATTGACCCCCCATTTGGTCCTACGTGGTCTTCTATTTCTTGATACTGATATTCTAGTTTTTACTGGTTTTACTATCAATGTCTTACTATTACTAACGCCTCAAATTCACTCAAGCTGACAAGAAAATAACTTATTTATTAGCACTGTTATTAGTGCCACCCTACTGATCTAATTTTGCTCCAGATTGCTTTACTACCCTACTCCATTTAGCAGACTCCTGGGTAATCAATTTAGAAAGCTCATTGGGGCTTCCCGGGGCGGGATCTAAGCCCCCTGCCAAAAGACGAGTTCTAACTTCAGGATTATTCAGCGTTTTTCTAGTTAACTGATTGAGACGCTTTTGAACGGCAGGCGGTAAGTTCGCTGGCGCCATTAAAGAAAACCAAGAAACTGCCTCAAATCCAGGCAAGCCCTGTTCTGCCAATGTGGGAATGTCGGGGGCAGCTTGAGAACGCTTGAGGGTAGTGACACCTAAAGCCTGCACTTCACCAGTTTTAATTAAAGGCAGTGAAGATGACAAGTTATCAAAGAGCATGGAGATACGACCACTGACTAAATCTGGTAAGGACTGTGCGCGCCCCTTATACGGAATATGCCGAATTTGTACGCCAGCCATCTCTTTAAATAATTCACCGGACATATGCAATGAAGTACCTACGCCTGAAGAACCAAAGGTCAGTTGATTGGGTTTGGCTTTTGCAAGTTCAATGAGCTCTTGCAAGTTATTCACGCCCAGTTGTTTATTAACAATGAGTACATTAGGAGTGCTAGCCAAGAAGCTAATAGGCGTAAAGTCTTTAACGGGGTCAAAGGACATCTTGTCATAAAGTGCACTATTGATCGCATGGATGCCTACCGTGCCAATCAGGAGCGTGTAACCATCAGGCTCACTCTTGGCTACGAGATCAGCACCGATGTTGCCACCGTAGCCGGGACGGTTTTCAACTAAGACCGGTACACCCAAACTTTGTTGCCAACTTTCTGCTAACACGCGCGCCAAAATATCAGGTGCCCCACCAGGAGTAAAGGTCACCACAATTCGAATAGATTGTTTTGGCCAGTGGGTACTTTTTTGAAGATCTGCTTGAGCTTGAGCTTGCACTAAGAGCGTCACTGCACTGAAGCATATGAATAGAAGCAGGCTCTTAGCTGCCTTAGAGAATCGCATCATCTTAAAGCCCAACCTAGTGGGCATCATCACTTAAAAACCAAATCGGGAGCGCAACCACAGCCAACCCTCATACTTGACTGGATCATCAGCACAAGCGCCAATGCCGCATTCGAGTAGAGTTGAAACGAGATTAGCTATAACAATCAAAATAAACAGAATGACTAGTGTATTGGCAAACCAAGAACGTGAACGTACTTCACGATTTGGCAGCATTAACAAAATGGCAAAGCCCGCTAATAAGCCAAGATAACCAACGAAAGCCCAAGTATAAAAATGGAGCTCTAAGAAGGTTGCACCAAAGCCTTTGTCGCCCGGCAGAATGTGGAGCAATACTTGACGCAGAGAAACCATCATCCCCACTAAGCCACCCATCATGCCCCAGCCATAATGCGCTGAGTGCGCACCACAGCGAATATTGAGCACCAAAGCAAATCCAATAATCACAAAGCCCATCCTTTGCATTAAGCAAAGCGGGCAAGGCAACTCACCAAAATACAGTTGATCAACAAAGGCATAAGACAAGGTGCCAATCACTGCCAACAAAGCCAGTTGGTTACCTAAGGCCGCTAAAGAAGAAAAGGATTGTCTGCTCACAATACTTACAGACTGATATTGAGATGATTCGTTGCATGAAAGCGAAACCAAACCATCAAAATGAGTACGGTGATCGCCAACATTAATAAACCTGCAAAGCGCTTCTCAAACCAGACTAAGAAGAGTCCGATCAACGCTGTCAGAAAAGGCAGGAACATATACATAGGAGAATTCTAGCGCAGGAGACTCTAGAACTCGGTAAATCAGCAATTCAGAGTCTAGAAAATGGTCTTTAGGAATAGCCATTTTCTAAATGCGCAAAACCCAAAACAGTGATGTAACTAGTTCTTAATTCTTGCTAGATTGATTGAAGAACTGCACGACTGTTGTAACAAAGAGATCGGGAACCTCTACGTGCGGGACGTGACCAACATTCTCAATCGGCACCAACTTTGCATTCGGAATCACTGCCTGAGCTTTTTTACCCAACTCCGGAAAGTTACCTAAAGTTTTTACTGCCTCAGGGGGTGCAAACCGTCTACCAAATACGGTACGATCTTTTTGACCAATCACTAGCAATACCGGCATCTTGAGCTGCGGCAAATCACCGACAACGGGTTTTTCAGCAATCATCTGATACGTGAGCACCGATGTCATTGCATAGGCAGGATAGTCTGGGCCTTTTTGGACGCGAACATAGACTTCAATAAACTTTTCATAAGCAGGCTGCCAAGTCGGAAAATACGTTTGCAAGAAGCGACGATAACTCGTCTCCGTTTGGGCCATCTCTAACTTGAGTAAATTGTCGTTTTGCTGAGGCGGGATATCTTTGCTGTAATCCTCTAGACCTAGAGGATTCTCCAGGACTAACTTTTGTACTGTCTGTGGATAGAGGCGCGCAAAGCGCACACCAACCATGCCGCCCATCGAATTTGCAATCACCGAGACTTGCTTGATACCCAGTGATTTGAGCAAGGCTTTGGTATTGGCAGCTAAATCATCAAAGTGATATGCGACATTTGGCTTAGAAGATTTACCAAAACCAATCTGATCTGGGGCAATCACGCGATACCCTGCTTGCGTTAAGCCTGCAATCGTAGGGACCCAATAATCGCTCGAGAAGTTCTTGCCATGAAAGAGCAACACTGCACCCTTTTGTTTACCTACCGCCGGCACATCCATATAGACCATGCTGGCGGGAACGCCTTGCAAGCTCGTTTTAAATTCTTTGGTTGGATATGGGTATGGCCACGCACTTAAACGTAAATCTAAAGGAGCCGCATTGGTATACAAGCTTGCGGGTGTAGTAGTGCTTGCTAGGCTAGGCGCACTGGATTCATTACTCGCGCAAGCTGCTAACAATAAAGACAGGGTAGAAACTACTGCAAGGGTTCTCAAGGTATTCATGTTTTTAGATTTGGCAGTTGTGCGTTCAGCAAGGCGTTTAATACGTTCTTAAGCGATTTTAGTTTTAAGATTCTTTAATCCCGCAACACTGCCCTCGAGTACATCCCCTTTTTTCACAGGGCCTACGCCTGCGGGTGTACCGGAGAAAATAAGATCGCCTGGCTCCAATGTAAACAGCGTTGAGAGGTATGCAATGGTGTCAGGTACATTCCAGATCAGTTGATTGAGATCGCCCAACTGACGCTCTTCACCATTTACTAATAATGTAACTGCGCCCTGGCTAGGATGACCACATTGACTGACCGGCGTAATTTCGCCACAAGGAGCAGATTGGTCAAAAGCTTTACCAGTATCCCATGGACGGCCCATCTTTTTTGCCTCACCTTGTAAGTCGCGTCTTGTCATATCCAAGCCAACGCCATATCCATAGACATGATCCAAGGCTTTATCGGCAGTAATATTAGAGCCCCCCTTACCGATAGCAACGACCATTTCAATTTCATGATGGACGTCTTTCGATAAATTGGGGTAAGCCATATCTTTGCCATCCGTCACGATCGAGTTTGCTGGCTTCATAAAAAAGAATGGTGGCTCACGATCTGGATCATGACCCATCTCACGCGCATGATCTGCATAGTTACGACCGACGCAATAAATACGATTGACTGCAAAGCGACGGGTGTCACCTGTCACTGGCAAAGAAATCTGTACTGGAGGATCGATAACAAAAGCTGAACTCATGACTTACCTTTCTAAAGGGGGGATTTTTATTGTTTCAGTTATTTAGAAGTATGACGCAATTTCAATAACAAAATACTGAGGGCGAGAGTAAAAGTGAGGGCATTGGCTAATATCAAGGGCCACTTTTCAATAATCAGACCGTAGACCAGCCACAAACCCACTCCTGCAGTAAATAAGGAATACATTCCCAAGGAGATTCCAGAAAGATCTTTGGTGCGCCAAGACTGAATTGCTTGGGGTAAAAACGCAACCGTGGTTAAGAATGCAGCGCAATATCCAATGATCTCAATTTGATGGGGCTCTAGGGTCATGCATTCATTGTAATTAGAGAATGGCTTCAATCCTGAATCTAGTGCAGAAAACCAAATTCTGTAGATAATGGAAACTTGCAGTTCAACCCATTACTAATAATACAAAATGAGACAAAAACTGACCTATTGGATTAGCGCAGCCCTATGCGCTAGCTTCATCGCATCCCCAGTGCTCGCTCAAGGCGATGCTGCACTGAAAAACTATCCGGATAAGTCAATCCGACTAGTAATCCCTTTCCCTCCAGGTGGGGCGACTGATGTGATTGGCCGCATCATGGCACAAGAGCTGTCTAAGACATTGAATCAGCAAGTAGTGCCAGACAACCGCGCTGGAGATAGCGGCAATATTGGCGCTGACTTAGTCGCCAAATCGCCAGCCGATGGCTACACCTTATTGATGGGCGCCCTCACCTCCCATGCCATCAATACAAACTTAGACAAAGACAAGATTAAATACAACCTGGAAAAAGATTTCACTCCAGTGGCCATTGTGGGTGTCGTACCTCTCGTCTTTGTGGTGAACCCATCAGTACCTGTAAAGAATATGAAAGAATTCATCGCCTATGCGAAAGCCAATCCAGGCAAGCTCACTTTTGCCTCTTCTGGCGCTGGCGCTCCACAGCGTCTCGCGATGGAAATGTTCCGTTACCAACTCGGACTAGATATGCTGCATATCCCATATAAAGGGAGCGGCCCTGCTATGACTGACTTGGTTGGAGGGCAAGTACTTAGCATGTCTGAAACCGTTCCAGCCGCTTTGCAATTTATCCAAGCGGGTCAGTTAAGGGCATTGGCAGTGACTACTGCTAAACGCATCAGTCAGTTGCCTGATGTACCGACTGTCACCGAAGCAACCGGCTTACCAAACTTTGACGTGGTGAGTATGTTTGGTATTGAAGCACCAGTAGGAACACCACCAGCCATAGTGAATAAATTGAGCGCAGATATCAAAACCATTTTGCAGCGCCCCGATGTTCAAGAACGTATGCTAGCTGCTGGCGTTTATGTAAATTATCTTTCTCCAGCAGACTCAAGTAAACGTATTCATCGTGAACTCAATATGTGGAGCAAGGTCATTAAGGATGCCAACGTCAAGGCAGACTAAATTACCCATCACGTAGAAAGAATCAAGGGGATCTCGATGAGATCCCCTTTTTGTAATTCAATGCTCTGTAGTTATACCAAGATTACTCGGCCTCGATTTTGGCTTGCTGAGCAACCAACTCCCACTTCTTCTTCTCTGCGGCAATAAAGAGCTTGGTGTTAGCAGGCGTGTCACCTACAGCCCAGCCGCCCAAATCTTTCCAGCGCTGTTTAATTTCTGGGGAGTCTAGTGCTTTCTTTACAGCAATATAGAGTTTGTCGATAACAGGTTTTGGTGTTCCAGCAGGAACGAATAAACCAAACCACGCAGTGACTTCAAAGTTAGGATAACCCGCTTGAATCATCGTTGGTACATCAGGCAATTCTGCAACTCTGTTCTTGCTGGTCACTGCGAGAGCACGTAATTTTCCAGCCTTGATGTATTGCATCGAGCTCGGCAAGTTATCGACCATCATGCTCGTCTGGCCAGCCAATAGATCAGCCAATGCTGGTCCAGCACCTTTATAGGGTACGTGAATAATGTCGATACCAGCTTGTGTTTTAAATAACTCGCCAGACATATGGATTGATTGACCACGGCCAGAAGATGCAAAGGAATATTTACCCGGATTGGCTTTTGCCAAAGCAACCAGCTCAGCAACCGTCTTTGCAGGCACCTCGGGATTGACTACTAGTACGTTTGGGTTAGCAATCACAACAGTGATGGGCTCCATGTCTTCCATCTTATAAGGAAGACTTTTATAAAGGCTGTAGTTAATTGCATTCGGGCCAATATTGCCCATGGCCATGGTGTAACCATCAGCAGGGGCTGCAAGCAAAGCTTGAATACCAATGATGCCTGCGCCACCGGCTTTGTTTTCAATGATCACACTTTGTCCAAGCTCTTTACCCAAAATCTCTGACAGAGCACGCGATGAAATATCAGTTGTACCACCTGGCGCTGCTGTGACAATAATTTTGACGGGTTTATTAGGGAAAGGCTGAGCAAACACCAAGGGGGCGCAAAAAACTGAGGCCGTTATGGCAGCACAAACAAAAGCGCATTGCTTACGCAAAAATTGAAAGTGAATCATATTGTCTCCGAGTAATCTCTATTGATCGTTTTATTCAATCCATTTAAACTTCTACATCTTTACAGCCACATCATTGCTTCTTATTCAATCCTGCTTTACGAGATTCCACTTCTTTATTAATAGCAGCAATCATCTTTGCATCCGGTGATTTCCAGTTACCGCCTGAATTGTTGACCATATAGACCAGCGCATCTGAAAATGCCTCAATACTCAAATTCGGGTTTCCTCCCTTTGGCGGCATAGCTCTCACCCCAACATAAGCATGTGCAGTCAAAGTTGGCTGCCCTTCTGCGATCAATGGTGCCCACTTAGCTTTATCTCCAAACTTCGGCGCATTCAGAACACCAGCGCCATGACAGCTAGCGCATACTTGTTTGTAAGTGCTTTCGCCTGATTGTGCATGCACCAATCCGGAAGCACTAAGTAGCGCTAAGGCAAAACCAAAAATATGGATCTCTTTTTTCAAACTCATTATTACCTTTCAGTGCAATCATTAATACATTCATTGCCATGCTAATGGATAATGACTTATTGTGTTTTCTTAACTCTTTCGGTCCAAAGCTGCCAAGGTCGACCAATGGTCTTCTCGATCGTTTCTTGGGCGATCGAGGCTTCACCTGGGGTGAGATATTGAACCTGCCCCATCTTCATTGCTTCCCCTTGAATGCTGGCATTCTGAATCGCATAGACTGCTCTAAAGACAGCCTTTTTGATGGAGTCTGCTCCAGCAGCATAACCGTGGCCACGCATCAGAACAAAATATTGCAAACCCATTGATTGGGATAAGGCATTACCCAACTCCACATTACTGACAAACATATCGGTATCTGGATTAGGTTTTGCAAAATTACGAATTTCAAATATCGGTGCGCCCTCGCCCAAAAAAGAACTCATGTGATACACCGGTTTTAAGGGGGTTCCAGTCAAACCATAAGGCAAGATCGGTGGTGCATGTCCATGAATCACTGAATTGATATCGGGACGATTTTTTAGAATGCCACTATGAATAAATCGTTCGCCATATGCAACCCGAGTGTCGCCATTGAGCGCCTTACCATTCATATCGAACTCCATGATGTCCTCGACCTTTACAGTCGACGGCGCAACACTTCTCGCTAGAAAGAAAGTATTGGGATTGGCAGGATTGCGAACGCTAATATGGCCATAGCCATCAACTGCATTTTGGTCGTACAAAATATGATTAGCAATCACCAATTCTTCAATGGCTACTTTGACCTTGGGATCTTGCTCCATCTGCTCTTGCACAGAGGCAGCATGAGCCTGCGCAATACCGAGTAATATCAATGAAATCAGAATTCTTTTCATTATTCCACCTTGCCGATCTTTCTGACGATCTCACCCATCTGCGCAGATTCTTTATCCCAGTAGACTTTAAATTCGGGAGCATCCAGATATTGGATGGGGCTTCCTGCGCCATTAATCACAGAGCGTACTCTCTCATCCGTTGAGGCTTGCTTAGCAGCTTCACGTAGCTTATTGGTGATGTAGTCAGGAGTAGCACTAGGCACAAATAATCCAGCCCACTGTGAAAACTCTATCTTCACACCCATTTCTTTAAAGCTGGGTACCTCTGGCATGCTAGCCAATCTGCCATCACCCCAATGGGCTAAAGCACGTACCTTGCCTGCTTTAATTTGCTGAACAATCGAGGATGGCCCAGTAGCAATCGCATCCACCTGTCCTCCCAATAAGCCCACAATCGCTGGCCCAGCTCCCGTATAAGGAATATGCACCATGTAGAACTTTTCAGAAGACTTGAGCATCTCCATCGGCACGTGCATAGTTCCATAGTTTCCTGAAGAACCAAAGTTGTATTTACCAGGATTAGCGCGCATTGCGGCTACAAAAGCTTTGTAATCTTTCCATGGGCTATCTGCGCGCACCACTAATACGGTCGGATCAGCAGTAAAACGGGCAATCGGTTTAAGTTGATTCAACTGAAAAGATTGCTCGCGCCCGACTACTTTGTCAGCCTCGGGAATAATTGAAATGGAAGATAAAGCCATCAAGATGGTGTAACCATCTGGTTTTGATTTAGCCACTGACGCCATACCAATACCACCACCTGCACCCGCCTTATTTTCCACAATCACCGGTTGGCCCAAGATGCGGGACAGCGCTTCAGCCACCGGTCTACCTACGGCATCGGCTACACCACCCGGAGGAAATGGCACGACCATGGTGATCGACTTGGTGGGCCAAGGCTCTAGGGTCTGGGCAAACGCAGAAATTGCCCAACAAGATAATGCGATACAGCCCAACAAACGGCGAACTTGGTATTTTTGTCTCATTTTGTCTCTGAACCGTAATTTCGTTATTATTTATGCTCTTTATCCTACTACAAGAATCATCACAATCAACTAGGGTTAGTCTAGACATAACCCCCACTGGAGATAGTAATCATGAGATACGCAGCATTTTCTTTAAGCAAAGAGCCTTCCAAGACTCGGGTGGGAATCGTAGCAGCTGACGGCAAGACTGTACAAGAGCTCGATTTAGGGGTTGATGTAAGTGAAGACGGCATTGTGGCCATCCTTAAATCAGATCTGGCTGGCAAATTACCCCAGCCCATTGCGACGCATGCCTTGAGTGATATTCGTTTACTCGCCCCTGTTCCAAGACCTCGTAGAAATATTTTCTGTGTTGGCAAAAATTATCATGAGCATGCTAAAGAATTTTCTAATAGCGGATTTGATGGCAGCGCTAAACCAGGCGAGGATATTCCAAGCCATGCCATTTTCTTTACCAAGCCGCCAGAGTCTGTCACAGGCCCAAATACTAATGTCATTATTCCGACTGCAGTATCTACCTGCATCGACTACGAAGCCGAGTTAACGATTGTGATTGGTAAGGGTGGTAAGGGCATCAGCGAGGCCGATGCCATGAAACATGTCTGGGGTTACACCGCTATTAATGATGTGACAGCCCGCGATTGGCAACAACGTCATAAGCAATGGTTCCTTGGCAAGAGTTTTGATACCTTCTGTCCAATGGGCCCCTGGGTTGTGACCGCAGATGAAGTCAATGCCGAAGATATTTCTGTGAAATGCTGGGTCAATGGTGAGTTACGCCAAAACTCCAATACCAAAGATCTGATCTTTGATATTCCGAACATGATTGCCACTGTCTCAGCCGGTATTACGCTTTACCCTGGCGATCTGATTGCCACCGGGACACCTGTGGGAGTTGGCATCGGGTTTAAGCCGCCAAAGTATTTAGTCAATGGCGATGTCGTAGTGGTTGAGATGGGCGGCATTGGCAAGCTTGAAAATACCTTTGTTGCCGTCTAAGTAAGTCAACTGATATTGACTTAAAAAGAAAGCCACCCTAGGGTGGCTTTTCTAATGTACGGCTTAGTTTTAAGTTAGCTTATGCCAAGGTAAATTTGAGTTCACCAAGATTTCCTACTGAACTGACTACCTTATCGCCCTTCTTTAGCCAGACTTGTTTGTCTTTCGGCATCCCTGCTATTACGCCTTCCGGAGTTCCCGTAAAGATAATATCGCCAGGCTCTAGAGTCCAATAGGTACTGATATAGGAGATCATCTTTTGGGTGTTATGAATAAAGTCTGAGGTATTTGAGTTTTGACGTAACTCACCATTGACCCAAGTTTTGACCGTCAAGTTGTTAGGGTCACCCACTAAATCAGCCGTCACAAAATAAGGGCCAATTGGTGCGTACTGATCTAAGGTCTTACCTACCATCCACTGACCATTCGGTAGATCCAGCTGCAAGTCACGTGAGGAGAAGTCATTAGAGGTGCAATACCCGCCAATATAATCGAGCGCCGCAGATTCAGGGATGTTACGTCCTTGCTTGCCCACCACAATCAACAGCTCAGTCTCATAGTCAAGCTTGTAAGACACTGATGGCGGAGGAATCTGCAATAAGCTGTTATGCGCAGTCAGAGTGTTATTGTATTTATTAAACAATGGTGGAACGCGTGGGTAACCACGACCAACCTCATCGGCATGGGCACGAAAATTTAAGCCAACACAGATAATCTTGCCTGGATTTTTAAATAGACGTCCAAAAGTAATGTCAGATTCTTTTAAGTAAGGAACGCCAGATTTATCTGCGCTAGCCACTACTTTATTAAATCCTACAGCATTACCTTCTTGCAACAACTGATCTAGCGTAGTTGGAGCGGCAATCTTCATCTTCTTGGCTACAGCGCGGACATCAATTACGCCCTTTGGAGTCACAACCCCTAACGTCTCTGTACCGTCAGAATTCATGATGGAGAGGATCTTGCTGTTCTTCACCATTTCACGAGGACCCTTGTATGGCTCACCACCCCATACTGAAGTTTGATGTGCAGAAGCTTCTTGCATTACACCCATAGTGGAAGCTGCTACTAAACCAGCACCTGCTGCTGATGCGGTTTTCATAAATTGACGGCGTGAACTCATCCATTTCTCCTTTTGTTTTAATAAATTATTTCAATTGCCAATTAATCACTACAAAAGGAATATTACTGCAGCAAAATATGCGGTGGTGCAGCAAATAGAATGAAAGCGGACGACTAAGCTAAGCCGAAGAAAGTCGCAATGCGGTAGGTAATGAATGAAGCAATGTAAGCTAGTCCGAACAAGTAGCTCAGCATAATGATTGGAATCTTCCAACCGCCCGTTTCGCGCTTAACCGCAGCAATGGTTGAGAGGCACTGCGGCGCAAACACAAACCATGCCAGCAAAGAAAGAGCCGTCGCCAACGACCAACCACTAGAGATCAATGGAATCAATGCTTCTGCTGCATCAGCACTAGAGCTTGATAAGGCGTAAACCGTTGCAAGTGAACTCACGACTACCTCGCGCGCAGCCATGCCAGGCACTAAGGCAATGCTGATCTGCCAGTTAAAACCAATTGGCGAGAAGACATGCGCTAGGGCCTGTCCGATGACACCAGCAAAACTATATTGAATTGGAGATCCAGTTGCGCCTTCTGGTGGCTGCGGAAAGCTCGATAAAACCCATAGGCCAATGGTCATGATCAAAATAATGCCACCCACACGACGCAAGAAAATTTCTGCGCGTTGCCATAGACTGATGGCTAAATTGCCTAAGCGTGGCAAGTGATAACTCGGCAACTCCATCATGAGGGCGTTCATTCTGAACTGCTCACTAGTAAATCGTTTCAGCACCCAGGCTACAGCCATGGCCCCCAAGATACCGGCCAAGTACAACAAGAACAGCACTAAGCCTTGCAAATCAATGCCGGCCCATAATTTCTGTTCCGGAATAAATGCAGAGATTAATAAAGCGTACACCGGCAGACGCGCTGAACAAGTCATCATCGGTGCGATCAAGATGGTGACTAAACGATCGCGCGCATTAGAGATACTACGCGTTGCCATGATGCCAGGAATAGCGCAGGCAAAACTAGATAGAAGGGGAATGAATGAGCGCCCCGATAAACCAACGGAGCCCATCACACGATCTAAGAGATAAGCCGCTCTGGGCAAATAACCAGACTCTTCTAGCAACAAAATAAAGAAGAACAAAATCAAGATCTGCGGCAGAAAGATCACAACCCCACCTAATCCAGCCAAGATGCCATTAATCAACAAGCTACGTAACCAGGTGTCTGGCAGAACCTCACTCATTTGTGTGCCAAGATATTCAATCGAGGTCTTAATCAATTCCATCGGCATGGTTGCCCAAGTAAAGACGGCTTGGAAAATGCAAAAGAGTAAGACAACCAAAATCATCGGACCAACTATTGGGTGTAGCAATACTGCATCCAAGCGATCACTCAGTTGATCGGGAATAATTTGGTCAAGACCCAAGTTCTGCAATATGCGCTGTACCTGCACGTTGTCAGATTCTGTATGGGCAATATGCGAAGCAACATTTTCTAAGGTGGCATCACTAGTGCCGGTGCGCAAGGCATTGAGATTGCGCCAATCTAATTCTGATAAGAACTGCTTGATACCATCTGCGCCATCTGACTGTATGCCAACACTCGTAATCACCGGTAGCCCCAGTTCCTGAGAGAGTGCAGCTGTATCAATCTGCAAGCCTTGGCGTTTAGCGATGTCGAGCATATTGAGTACTACAACGCATGGCAATCCCAAGCGCTTCGCAGCTAATACTAGGCGTAGATTGCGACGCAAGTTCATAGCACTCAAAATGCACAAAACTAAGTCGGGACGTTTCTCCCCTTCTGCTCTGCCCAAGAGGACATTACAAGTCACCCGCTCATCAAGTGATCGGGGATAAAGGCTATAGGCCCCCGGTAAATCTAGGATACGAATATTTTTTCCAGACCCAAGTGCTAGTCGACCTTCTTTACGCTCAACCGTCACACCAGAATAATTGGCAACTTTCTGGCGACTGCCAGTGAGTAAATTAAATAAAGCTGTTTTTCCACAATTGGGATTACCCAATAAAGCGACGATTGGTTCGCTGGGGAAAAAATGGACGGTGGATTCAGACATGAGGAATTAACTCAACCTCAATCATCCGAGCTTCTGATTGACGCAAGGCAAATGTAGAAGTACCAACTCGAACTAGATAAGGCCCTTTTTTCAGCAGACCTTTGCGCAGCAAAGTGACCTGCTCACCGGGAAGAAAACCAATATCTTCCAACTGCCCCTTAATTTGAGGGGCGCCTTTGGGGGCATTCACTTCACTCACCCGATAGAGGTTGCCAAGGTCGACCTGATCTAAATTCATTCAATATGCTTTTTAGCTAGCTGAGAAGGGATTATAGCTTTAAATGAGAATGAATATCATTCATTCAAAAGCGAAATTATTCCTTTAATAATGTGGCATCCTAAGCCTTTAGGATTTGATCCAAAGCAAAAGTAATAGGCTTAATCCAGACTCATTTGAATTGATTGAGAAGAGACGCAAATACCTGAAATCAATTCAGTGCAGTGGGTGTTGTGAAGCCGTATTTACGCAGAATCGATTTAGCCTGCGGGCCCTGCATAAATTGATATAGATCTTGCGCCTCTTGTGGAGCATCTTTGATCAACACCATTCTTTGTTGAATGGGGGAATAGAGTTTGCTATCGACCAATATGAAGTTGGTCTCTTTTGCGACCCCTGATGACTTCACTAATGACAAAGCAGTAAAGCCAATATCTGCCGCACCACTCACTACGTATGTTGTAGCCACGCCAATGTTATCGGCATAGACCAGTTTATTTTTCGCCAGATCCCATAAGCCCTCTGCTTTGAGATATTCCATCGCCGCTTTTCCATAAGGCGCTAACTCAGGTTTTGCGATAGCAATCTTGTTTGCCTTCATGATGGCTCTACTGACCTCCGCCTTACTGTTAACTAGCTGAATGCCAGCAGAGGTTTTGGCGATCAAGGCAAGCTTGCCAATGGCGTAGACAACTCCTTCATTGATCGTCTTGCCATTTTTATAAAGCTCAAGAGGAAAATACTCATCAGCGGCGATCAAGAGATTGAATGGCGCACCATTCATAATTTGAGCTGTGAAATTACCAGAGGAGCCATAGACTATTCTCAACTCTGATTTACCATTAGCCTTGAACGCACCGGCAATCTCACTAAAGGCATCTTTCATATTGGCAGCAACAGCAACCGTTGCACCCTGAGCAAAAGCAAAGTTTGCAAACAGCAGGAGTGATGCGAATAGCGATAGTAGGCGCAAAGACATATTCAAAGAGATTGTAGCCTTCGATCAAACTCGCTCAAAGCCAGTCTTTTACCTGTCTATTAAGGCTAACTGCCTTATAGCCTGGTGTATTTCCAGAATAGCTGCGAATTTTACGAATCAACTTTGAAGATTCAGGCTGAGACACCATCTCCTTGTGCATGGCAATGAAGAAAATTTCATCTTGCAAAGGCACAAAGCCAAGACCATTTTCAAGTGCAATATTTTTTACTCCGATTCCAACGTCAGCCTTATCAGCCAGAATCGCATTAGCTACTGCAGAGTGCGTGAACTCTTCTTGTAGGTAACCATTAATCTCAAAGGGATCAATTCCCTCATTAATCAATAAGGTGTCGAGCATTAATCTAGTGCCTGAACCTATTTGACGGTTGATGAAGCGAATTTTTTGATTGAGCAAGTCCTCAATTGATCGAATGTGTCGTGGGTTCCCCTTTTTAACGATCAGACCCTGCGTTCGCTTCATTACTGGATATATTTGAATATCGCTTTTGGATAAACGCTGATAAATGGCCTTTGAGCTCTGCTCATTCGATACATGGTAGCCAGCAATATCAGCCTCATTATTGAGAAGCCTTTCTAGAGACTCTCCAGAGCCAGCAATTTTCAGATTAAAGCCTTTTACTTCTCTGACAGCCTGCTGAATAATCGAATCGCTACTCGACAAAAACTTCCAGCGAGCGCTTTCTGATTTTTGTACGCGATTCATTTCTTTCATCAAGGCTTCTTGATAGGCGTTGCCGTACTTCAAGTGCCCAGCCTGCATGTCATCAATAAATTTAAAGAGAAAAGATCCAAACTCCGTTAACTTAGATCCATGTCCTTTAGTACGAACAATCAGAGGCATTCCCAAAGTAGCTTCAACCTCATTCAATTTGCCCCAAGCACCCCGATAGGAGGTGCCCGCCCTTTTGCTGGCTACCACTAAGGAGCTGCCACTCTCAATGTCCTTAAGGAGTTGAGATAGCCAAATGAGATCCACAGAGTTTTTGCCCTGGCTTTGCACGACAAGAGATGGACGAACTTCAATTTGCATATGTAATTTTTTGCATATTCATTAAGTATTAATGTATGAGATGATATCCGCCTAGTCAACTCTTTGGTATGTTTTATGAAAAAACTGATTCCTAATCTCTTCTTTAGCTTACTAATCGCTTTTTCTTTCAATGCCCCACAAGCACTCGCACAAGAAAAGAGCGTTGTGGTTTCCTCAACTACCTCAACCGAACAATCTGGTCTATTTGGTTTCATCTTGCCAATCTTCAAGATGAAGACTGGGATAGATGTCAAAGTGGTTGCCGTTGGTACTGGCCAAGCGTTAGATATCGGTCGTCGTGGCGATGCAGATGTTGTCTTCGTTCATGACAAACCAGCAGAAGAGCTATTTGTCCAAGAAGGCTATTCCACCAAACGCAATGAAGTGATGTACAACGACTTTGTATTGATTGGGCCAAAATCTGATCCCGCAAAAGTTGGCGGTGGCAAAGATATCCAAGCGGCATTCCAAAAAATTGCATCTGCCCAAGCACTCTTTGTTTCTCGTGGTGATAAGAGTGGCACACATGCTGCAGAGCTTCGCTACTGGAAAGGTGCTGGCATTCCCGTTTCACCAAGTCAGAGTTGGTACAAAGAAACTGGCTCCGGTATGGGCCCTGCCCTCAATACCGCCTCAGCAATGAATGGCTATATCTTGGCAGACCGCGCAACCTGGTTAAGCTTTAAGAATCGTGGTGACCTCACTATATTGGCTCAAGGCGACCCCAAGCTCTTTAATCAATATGGCGTGATGCTAGTCAATCCAGCCAAGTACCCGTCAGTGAAAAAGGCTGAGGGCCAAGCATTTATCGACTGGCTCATTTCCAAGAATGGTCAAGACGTGATTGCTAGCTATCAAATTGGTGGCGAACAACTCTTCTTTCCTAATGCTAAGAAATAGACTTATTGGGAAAAAATCTTAATGCCTCTATGCGCGCTTTGCCAACCATGTCTATCTGCATACTTCGGTTGAGAATGTATTCATTCAGCTACTTTTACAAGTTTCCGTAACACCTCGCGAACATCCTGTGGAATTGGTGTTGGTTTATTAGTCTTCCGATCAACATAAACATGGACAAAATATCCCATCGCTGAGGCAAGGTCATCCTCATTCTTAAAAATGGCGACTTCATATTTGACGCTACTATTTCCTAAATGTGCCACTTTCAATCCAACATGAATCATGTCGGGATAGGCAATTGGTGAAAAATATTGGCATTGGGTCTCAATCACCAAGCCGATAGCGCTGCTTTCAAGTACATCCAAAACATTTTGCTCAATGAGATAACGATTTACTGCTGTATCAAAAAAAGAGTAGTACACCACGTTATTAATGTGCCCATAAACATCATTATCCATCCATCTAGAATGAACCTCTTCAAATGCTACAAAATCAGCGCGAACTGGTGGACTAGCTTTTTTATCGCTCATAAAGCCTCTCTATATAGCGCTGCAGCGTCATTCAAAGTAATTTCACGAGGACTATTTTGTAATAAGCGTGTTTGCAGCATTGCATCTGCAGCCAACTGATCAATATCCTCTGCGGTGATACCAACCTCAATTAATTGTTTTGGCAACCCCAACTCACCAGCAAGACCGCCAAGATAGTTGGCCAGTTGAGTAGCCTGTTCAATGGATGAGCCTTGTAAGCCAGGCTTGATAATTTGACCCAACTCGGCATACATACTGTGCGCAGCTTCTAAATTAAAGCGCATCACAGGCCCCAGCATTAATGCATTTGATAGACCATGCGGCACATGAAATCTTGCACCAATTGGATAAGCTAATGCGTGTACACCCGCTACAGGGGCATTCGTAAATGCCATTCCCGCGAGACAAGCACCTAATAGCATGTTTTCACGTGCATCAATATCGCTACCGATCCTAACCACTTTATGAAGATTGTCAGCCAATAAACGCAAAGCCTCTTTGGCTAAACAATCAGAAACAGGATTTTTTAAGCGCTTAGTTGTAAAGGCTTCAATAGCATGAACCATGGCATCAATACCAGTTGCAGCAGTGACATGGGCTGGTAGTCCCAACGTTAACTCAGCATCAAGCAATGCAAGGTCTGGGAGCAATTGAGGGGAAACGACGCCCTTCTTTTCACTCTCGCTAACAGTAACAATAGAAATGGTGGTTACCTCAGAACCAGTACCTGCTGTTGTAGGAACCAAGATCAGGGGTAAGCGCGGCCCTTTCGCCATGCCTACACCATAGACATCTGCTAACTTTTCTTTACCGGGGGCTAATAGGGCAACTAATTTGGCTACGTCCATTGAGCTTCCACCACCAAAACCAACGATGTAATCCGCTTTGGCATCTTGAGCTGCTTTTACAGCAGCATCAATCACTGATACGGGCGGATCAGCCTGCACATCAGAAAATATTTGCACTGGCAAACCAATTTCTTTGAACTGAGGTAAGGCTTTCTCAAGCAAGCCAGCGGATAGAACTCCTGGATCAGTAATGATTAGTACAGATTTTCCACCCCGCTCGGCAATTCTCTTAGCAAGATGATGAGTGCCGCCTCTTTCTACCAAGATGGAGCGGGTTGAGTGAAAGTCAAATTGCATATTTGCCTCTTACTAATTTTCTAAATTACTTCTTTTAATTTAAAACGCTTTATTTTTCAGAGTCTGTTCTCGACATCTCTTTCGCCACATGAACATCTGCATGAAGAAAGATAAGGATGGGTCCCAGGTCTTGAACCTGGGGCCAAAGGATTACTTCTTAGGTGTTACGAAACCAATCGCTGTGTCGTCAACAAACTCAACGATCACATCATCACCAGCTTTAAATTTCTCAAGACCTAACACTGCTGGATCTACTTTCACTTTTTGCTTCTCGCCGCTAGGCATTGTGAAAGTGACGATACGGGTCTTTTGATCGATCGTAGAAATCTTCACAGTTGCATAGATAGTGTCTGTTGTTTCTTCGAATGGCTTAGCAGAACCTTTGCCAGCGATCGTTACAGAACGCACACCAGAAACACCTGGCTTAGCATCTTTAGCAGCAGCAGTTAATCCAACCGCAACCGCTTGTGCATGCTCAACCAAGAATACGTCACCTTTTTTGACTTTATCCAAGTCATTGATTGCTTTAGATACATTCATCTGTGCCAAGTTACCATTTGCATCTTTCAAGATAACAATACGTTTTTTAACATCTACAGAATCCACGGTTGCGCTAAGCACAATCACTTCAGCAGCTAAGGGCAACATTTTTGCAGGCGTTTGCGCAAAAACAGAAGTTGCACAAGTAATACCAACGGTAGCGAATAAACCAGCAAGTAAAGATTTCTTCAAGATAACTCCTAATTGAGGGGGTTCGATGGAACTAGATTCGGGCTTGATATGCCACTAGTGCATTGTAACCACGGCATGTTTAATTAAAGTTTCTTATTTGGTAAATTAAACCTATCTACACATTGCATTTCATATTGCCAAACCATTGAAAACTATAGAAATCTTCCTTTTGCCCTGGGAGCGCGCCTCAGAAGCCGCTTACGCCATCCGCAAGCAGGTGTTTATTGAAGAGCAAGGGGTTCCAGAAGAGCTTGAGCTTGATGAGTGCGATCCCTCAGCAATGCATGTTCTGGCTCACCAAGACGGACAATATGTTGGCACCGCAAGACTAGTCGATTTGGGTAATGGGCAAGCCCAGATTGGGCGTATGGCTGTCTTGGCAAACTTTCGAGGCCAAAACATCGGCAGAGAGATACTAGTAAAGCTATTACTGACTGCCAAATCAAAAGACTTCTCTTCTCTGATCTTGCACTCTCAATTAACAGCAATGCCTTTCTATGAAAAACTGGGTTTTGTAGCTACCGGTCAAACCTACAATGAGGCGGGCATTCCCCATCGTAATATGATGCTTATATTATCTAAATAAATTAAAAACCAATCGCTAATAATGAGTTTGCCAAGCACTTTTATCTACACTCATCGGGTCTGCTATGCCGATACTGATGCTGCAGGATTTATCTATCATGCGCGCTACCTTGATATCTTCGAACGTAGTCGGGCTGAATGGTTAGCTCAAAAAAATCTCAGCCCCAGCAAGCTGATTACTGAATTCAAAATTCTGATGCCCGTTCGTGAGCTTCAGATGGAATTTCATAAACCAGGTCGCCTCGATGATATGTTGCATATCGATCAAGTCATTGAACGCCGAAGTAGAGCTCAGGTTAGCGTTCGACAAACCGCAAAACGAGCCACTTTAAAGACTGCTATGGAACTGGAATTAATTGCCAGCGCTTTAATTAATATCGTCTGCCTGGATGTTGATACCTTGAAACCCAAAGCCTTTCCTGATTTTCTATTTGCTGCTGAATAAAAGGTATCCCATGTCTGATGGAACATTACTCACCTTCGTTAAAGAACTCAGCCTATTGCTTGAGCAAAAACCAAGTGAAGCAGTGATTTTCACTAAAGGCAAAAAGCTCTTAGAGAATCTTATTGCTGTCGACGATTGGCTACCAGTCGAATTTACTAAACCACATCCTCAGTATTACCAACAATATCTTCTCTATGCAGATCCATTGGATCGCTTTTCGGTTGTGAGTTTTGTCTGGGGCCCAGGTCAAAAAACACCCTTACATAACCATACCGTCTGGGGCATGGTCGGCCAATTACGTGGGGAAGAAAAAGGGACTCCTTACCATCGTCAAGCAGAGGGTGGCTTTAGAGCTGGTAAAGCTTGTATTTGTCCTCCGGGTTACGTGGATACCGTCTCACCGAATACGCATGACATCCATGTTGTTGAAAACAATCATCTCCATCAAACGTCCATCAGCATTCATGTGTACGGTGGCAATATCGGCAGAATTCAGCGCTCGGTATTTGACCCAGTGACTGGCGCAGAAAAATCGTTTGTCTCTGGTTATGCCAATACCGTTGTTCCTAACCTCTGGAATCCGGCTTAATTCAATAAAGTGAGTTCTTTGAGGTCAATGACTTAAAATAGAAGCTCTTACTGCAAACGCGCTTGCGTGGCAGCTCACCCCATTGACCGGGATAGTCGATTTTTAAATACGTTGAATACGGGTCAATACTTTATTGGCCCCTATGTTATTTACAGATCTTGGTTTATCAGAACCCATTCTTCGCGCTATTGCAGAAGAGGGCTATACCAGCCCTACCCCTATTCAAGCGAAATCTATCCCCGCAGTTCTGAAGGGTGGAGATCTTTTAGCAGCAGCGCAAACTGGCACTGGCAAGACTGCTGGCTTCACACTGCCTATCTTGCAACGCCTCAGCAGCACTCCCAAAGCGAGTGGCAAAAGACTGTTACGGGTATTAATTTTGACCCCTACTCGCGAATTAGCCGCGCAAGTTCAAGAGTCTGTGCTGACTTACGGCAAGTACACGGGCCTAAAGTCAACTGTCATCTTTGGCGGTGTTGGCGCCAATCCCCAAATTAAAGCGATTGCTGGTGGCCTTGATATTTTGGTTGCTACGCCAGGTCGCTTGTTGGATTTGATGTCGCAAAAATGCGTCTCACTCAACGATATTGAAATTCTAGTGTTGGATGAAGCTGATCGCATGCTCGACATGGGCTTCTTACGCGATATCAAAAAGATCTTGGCTGCCTTACCCAAGAAACGTCAGAACCTACTCTTCTCGGCAACCTTCTCAACTGAGATTAAACAATTAGCCGATGGCTTACTCAACTCACCAGAGTTGATCGAAGTCGCCCGTAGCAATAGTGCGAATGAAGCCATTGCGCAGTTAATCCATCCCGTTGATAGAACCAAAAAGCATCCGCTCTTAGCGCATCTTATTAAGAGCAATGACTGGAAACAGGTTCTAGTATTTACACGTACCAAGCATGGCGCCAATAAGCTCGTCACCCAATTAGAAAAAGATGGCATCACCAGCATGGCCATTCATGGGAATAAAAGTCAAACTGCGCGCACCAAAGCGCTAGCTGATTTTAAGGCGGGTAAATTAACAGCATTAGTAGCCACTGATATTGCTGCGCGGGGCATTGATATTGATCAGTTACCTCATGTGGTGAACTATGACTTGCCAAATGTGTCCGAAGATTACGTCCATCGTATTGGTCGTACTGGTCGTGCTGGCTCTAATGGGGTTGCCGTTTCTTTAGTTTGCGTTGATGAGCACCAGATGCTGCGGGATATTGAAAAACTCATCAAACAAAAACTTCCTCAAGAAGTGATTGCGGGATTTGAGCCAGATCCAAACGCAGTAGCCCAACCCATACAACTGCGTAGCCAACAACACCAACAATCCAGAAAGCCCCGTGGTGGTGGCTCAGGAAGCGCTCCAGCTCGTCAGGCGCCAGCTAAGCGTAGCAGCCCACCGAAAAGAAGCTTCAATCGCTAACATTCTTACGGATTAAAATGTTTGTATGACACAAACAACCATTGCCGAAACACTTGAACCACGCTTAACCTCCCTCTCTCATGGTGGTGGCTGTGGCTGCAAGATTGCACCAGGGGTGCTAGCAGAGATTTTGAAGAATGTTCCTCAGTTGCCCTTCCCTAAGGAATTACTGATCGGCATTGAAACCTCGGATGATGCTGCGGTTTATCAAATTAATGAGTCGCAAGCCATTGTTGCAACGACTGACTTCTTCATGCCCATCGTGGATGATCCATTTGATTTTGGCAAGATTGCAGCAACCAATGCAATTAGCGATATCTATGCAATGGGTGGCACTCCATTATTTGCACTTGCTTTAGTTGGCATGCCGATCAAAGTCTTATCCAATAAAACCATTGCGCGCATTTTGGAGGGTGGCGCTGAAGCGTGTCGTAGTGCCGGTATTCCGGTTGCTGGTGGCCATACGATTGATTCAGTGGAGCCAATTTATGGCTTGGTTGCAATTGGCATTGTTGATCCTCAGCGCGTAAAGAGTAATGCGAGCGCTAAGCCCGGTGATGTATTGATTTTAGGAAAACCCCTTGGCGTCGGTATTTTGTCGGCAGCCTTGAAAAAGGATTTGCTTGGCCCAGACGGCTATCGAGAAATGATTTCGAACACAACCAAACTCAATGCTGCAGGTCCTGATTTAGCAAAGCTTGCTGGGGTACATGCCCTGACCGATGTTACAGGCTTTGGCTTAGCAGGCCATATGCTGGAGTTAGCACGGGGCTCTGGTTGCACCGCTCATATTGACTGGAGTCAAGTGCCACTCCTCTCAAACGTACAACATCTTGCCGATGAGGGAATTATCACAGGCGCATCTGATCGCAATTGGCAAAGCTATGGTGACGAAGTGGGTATTCCAGCAGATTTCACCTTAGCACAGCGTGCCTTGTTAACCGATCCGCAAACTAGCGGTGGCTTACTCGTCTCTTGCAGCCCAGATTGCGTTAAAGCAGTATTGGATATCTTTAACCAACATCAATTCTTAGGCGCTAGAGTGATTGGCCAAATGAGCAAACGCCAAGGCAAGCCCTTAGTTGTTTCTTAGTTGCTTCTTAGTTGACCGTTTGGCGAGACGCTAAATACTTTACGCCTTGTGGCCCATAGCGCTCTGCATGTTCTTGTTCAAAGGCTAGCTGAAAGACATCGCCTACTTCGTATTTTTTTGTCTCACCTGCGATATCAATCTCGATATACCCATCTAAGATCAATGCTTGTACCGAAAATGGATGGGTGTGATTGCCTAGTTGACCATTAGGAGGTTGTTGTACTTCCATTGGCGTGGGATACCCCGCCTTTTTGAGTTGCTGTAAAAATTGGGCTTGGTTCATGCTTTTACTATAGCGCGGATATACACTGCTGACATCAGTCATTTAAAGCAAAAAACGAGGATATATGGCAGTCAAAGTCATCGGATTAATGGAGCTCAGTGATCAAACTGCCTTTGAGCAATACCGCAGTCAGGTAGGTAAAACCGTGGAGCAGTACAAAGGCAGTATTGAGCACCGTGGCGAGATCACCGAAGTGTTTTGGAATGAATTATCCATTCAAGCCTTTAGCGCATTTGTAGAGTTGCATTTCCCCAGCAAGGAAGATGCGCATACCTGGGCTAATAGCCCTGAATACCAATCTCTTGTCGCTATTCGCAAGCAAGCAATGCGACTTACCCTCTTTGGTGTGGCGATCTAAAAGAAAAAGCCTAGTGGATTAGACTAGGCTTTTAGATCAATTGGGGGTAAGAATTACTTCTTAGCTTCCATTGCTTCTTTTGTAGCGGTAATTTCTTTACGACGCTCCTTACAAGCACCAGCGATTTCTTGCAAGGCTTTACGAGCGCGAGCTGCAGATGCCTTAATACCTTTTTCAATAAATTTTTCGTTCTCAGCTTTGTATGTTTCGAAAGCAGCTAACAATGTATCGTGTTGTGACATCTTGTCTCCCATTCATCAAATAAATATTCATACCAACAACGAAGTCAGTATATCCCCATAAAAAGCACTAAAAATGGCGATTTTTATCAGGGATAACTCTTAGAGGCAGTCATTCAGCCAAAATGCTTTAATCAGACAAAATATCCTGGAGACATCAAAATGCTCAGAAAAATCCTAGTTTTAGCAACTGCCAGCCTGCTCTCCCTTGTCACCTTGATGGCAAGTGCTCAAAACACCTCCTGGCCCGCCCCAAACAAGCCCATCACCTTTATTAACCCCTTCCCCCCAGGCGGCGCTGTAGATGCCTTTGGGCGCCCTTTGGCCAAACAGCTTTCTACCCAGCTCAATGATTCCATCGTGGTAGATAACCGCGGCGGGGCAGGCGGCACCCTGGGTGCTGGCGTTGCAGCAAAAATGGCTCCTGATGGATATACCTGGCTTCTTGGTGCAGTGCATCACTCGATTGCACCCAGCATGTACCCCAACCTGCCTTATGACATTACCAAAGACTTTGAGCCCATTGCCATCATCGGCAGCGTTCCCCATGTGGTCGTCGTCAACCCTAGTAAGTTTCCAAAAAATGATTTGAAATCCATCATTGAAGAAATTCGTAAGCATCCTGGCAAATACAACTATGCATCGACAGGCAACGGCACATCACAACACTTAGCTGGTGAGCTGTTTAAGATGCAAAACAAATTATTCATCACCCACATTCCCTATCGTGGCACTGGTCCAGCATTACAAGATTTAGTTGCCGGTCAAGTCGATATGATGTTTGACACCCTAGCAGGTGCAGCACCGTTTATTAAAAGCGGTCAACTTATTGCTGTCGCGGTTGCAAGTAATCAACGCAACCCTGCTTTTCCAAATGTACCTACCGCACAAGAATTGGGTATCAATAATTTTGTAGTCTCGAGCTGGTATGCCATGTGGGCAATTAAAGGCACGCCCAAAGAGATTGTCGATAAGATGAGTGCAGAAGTGCAAAGCGCGCTTGCCTCACCTGAGATTAAAGAGCGCTGGGCTGGTATGGGCGCTACCGTACCAAAAATGAGCCGCCCTGAATTAGCCAATTACATCAACCAAGAGATTGTGCGCTGGAGCGAAGTAGTTAAAAAGTCCGGCGCTAAATTAGATTAATCAAAACAGTAGAGACAATATGAGCATTCCAGTAAAACATTATTCCTTTGTACGCAATAAGCTTTTAAACAAAGAGGAAATTGCTTTTTTAGATGTCCGTGAAGAAGACCCACATGCACGCGAGCATCCTTTATTCGCTGCCAACTTACCACTCTCTCGTATTGAGATAGATGCTTACGGAAAACTACCAAACACAAATATTCCGATTGTGACGCTCGATGATGGCGAGGGCTATGCAGAGTTGGCTGCACAACGCTTACTGTCATTAGGTTTTAGCGATGTATCTGTATTTGAGGGTGGTGTGCAAGCTTGGAAAGCTGCAGATGGCGAAGTCTTTAAGGATGTAAACGTACCCAGTAAATCTTTTGGTGAGTTGGTAGAATCAAAGCGCCATACCCCATCCCTCTCTGCCCAAGAAGTAAAACAGCTCATCGACAATCAAGCAGATGTCGTCGTAGTAGACGTGCGTCGCTTTGATGAATACAACACCATGAGTATCCCTACTGGCATCAGCGTACCAGGCGCTGAGTTGGTTCTTCGTTTACCAGAGTTAGCACCCAATCCCAAAACCAAGATCATCGTCAACTGCGCCGGCAGAACTCGCAGCATCATCGGCACACAATCACTCATCAATGCGGGCATCCCCAATGAAGTCAATGCACTACGCAATGGTACGATTGGCTGGACTCTAGCGGGACAAGAACTGGACAAGGGTCAAACTCGCAAATTTAAAGATGTGAGCCAAGGCACTACCAGCGAAGCAGCGCAGCGGGCACGCAGGGTGGCTGATCGCGCTGGTGTGAAACGCGCCACTCTAGCTGATGTAGATCAGTGGAAATCTCAGAGTGAGCGGACAACTTATTTCTTTGATACTCGCACCCCAGAAGAATATGAATCTGGCCACCTTCCAGGATTTCGCTCGGTACCTGGTGGGCAACTTGTTCAAGAAACAGAAATGATTGCTCCAGTGCGCGGCGCACGCATTGTCTTAGTAGACCCTAGCGGTGGCAGCGTTCGAGCCAATATGCCTGCCTCTTGGTTAGCACAAATGGCTTGGGAGGTTTATGTTCTCGATGATGTCAGCACTGCCGCCCTCACTGAGAAAGGTCCATGGCAGCCACCTTTACCAAACCTTCCTCAAGTGAAGATGGTTGATGCAATCACTTTAGCGAACTGGCTGAAAGCAGATAGCAATACGATTGCGGTAGATTTCAGTACACACGCCAATTATGTCAAGGGTCACATCCCTGGTAGCTGGTATGCCCTGCGCTCTCAATTGGCGGATGCGATGCAAAAGATTCCCAAAGCCAATCGTTATGTTCTTACCAGCGCACCTGCAGAGTTAAGTCTATTTGTTGCTCAAGAATTTCAGGTGCTGACTAGCGCAGAAGTATTCGCTCTAGAAGGTGGCAATGCCGCATGGATTAGCGCTGGCTTAGAGCTAGAGAAAGGTCCCAGCCATCTAGCTTCCCCACCACTAGATCGCTACAAACGTCCGTATGAAGGAACGAGCGTAGATCCTGCAGCAATGCAGGCCTACCTCAATTGGGAGTTTGGTTTAGTGGAACAACTGGGCAAAGATGGAACCCATCACTTCTGGGTTCTTTAGCAATGAATCAAACTACCTTGATCACCAAATCGGGTAGTCGATCAATCGTGCAGCGGATCACATCCCCTTTGACTACTGGACCTACATTTTCTGGGGTTCCTGAATAAATAATATCCCCAGGAAAGATCTCATTCGCTTCAGATAACTTGGCGATCTGCTCTGCTACTGACCAAATCATTTGATTGAGGTCTGCACTTTGCTTGGTTACGCCGTTGACCGATAGGGTAATTTTCCCACTCTGAAAATGCCCCACTTGCGCCACAGGAAAGATCGGGCCAATAGGAGCAGAATAGTCAAAAGACTTACCAATTTCCCAAGGCTTTTTTTGATCCCCCATAAAACGCTGTAGATCTCTTCGAGTCATATCCAGACCCAAGGCATATCCATATACATGCTCTAGCGCTTTTTCTACTGGAATATTCTTGCCACCCTTGCTGATTGCAGCGACTAACTCAACTTCATAGTGATAGTTTTTAGTCAAGCTTGGGTAGGGATGATCGACGATTTTATTGGGAGCCACAAATTGAATGGCATCAGTTGGTTTTTGAAAAAAGAATGGCGGCTCTCGAGTGGGGTCAGAACCCATTTCTCTAGCATGAGCGGCATAATTTCGACCAATACAATAAATACGTCTGACAGGAAACTCTTCTGCACTGCCAGCGATGGGAACATAAGTTTGCCCAACGATAAATGGAGTTTTGATAGAAGCCGCCTGGGTCTGACCTGAGACTGCCGCCGTTGTGAAGGCAGCAGCACCAAGGCTTATTTTGAGGGCACTACGACGACTCATATTTTTATTGATACTCATGTTGTCTCCACTATCAAATAGATTGCACAATCTTAATACTAATTTAAAGAGTGAATGAAGTCATAAATCAGGGTAAGCTAGCGCCATGAACTCTGCTAAAAAAGTACTTCATGCCCAGCTGCTCATTGTGATATTGGCCTTACTTAGTGGGTGCGACAGAGAAACCTATACGACTTGGACTTGTCATTCCGCCAGCGAAACCAAAATCCCCATGGTGCTTCGTAAAGCACAAATGGAGTTTAAAGGGGGCAAGCTTGATTACTGTGGCAGCCTAGGTAATCTCAGCTATTTTGCTCAACAATGTCCCGCTCAAATTGAGCAATCAGGAACATTATTTACACCCTCCACTGGCCTACTTATTATGAATGGTCAAGAGTATCAATGCTCAGCTCTCTAGGTAGCATTTCAGATGAATAAACTGAGTCCCAAGAAACTGCTACTCACTAAGTGGACTGCAGTAAAGCCGATTGCCAAACAAAAGCATTTTCTAGTGAGCAAGGTCATTCTTCCCGAACCCCCTAATGAAAAAATAGAGTTCGTCGAGATTGAGGCCGTCTATAGCAAGAAGACGACACAGATTGCTTGGCGTGACCTCACTAATAGTGAGCTATGGGTACAAGGCTGGAAATAAAAAAACCGCCTCAACAATTGAGGCGGCTCTTTGGCTAATATACGGAGAATTAGTCAGACTTTTTCTTCGATGATGGTGTTTTCTTAACCAATTCATCAATATTTTTTTCTGCAGCATCCGCAACTTCATTCACAATACGGCGCCCTTCTTTAAACATATTCTGACCAGTAGTAGACATTTCGTGAACCACTTTAGATAACTTGTCGGCATGTGCTGGCATTTTATTTTCAGCATCTTCAAGCCAAGTTACCAGTGATGCGCGTACTTTTTCAAGATGCTTCTCTGTTTCATCAGCAGCACCCTCACTCAAGTCTTTCAAGACAGCTTTCACTTTCTTTTGGTAAGCGTTCGCCCGTTTAGCAGCTTCTTTTGTTGCTTCATCTTGCAAATCCTTCAACTTCGCCAAATCATTTTTAGCGGCAGATTTTGCACTATCTAAAGCATTCTTCATGCCCCACTCAATCTCAGCTAAGTGATGTTCACTCAATTTTTTTGCAGCCTCTAGCAAAGTATGTGAATAATCAAATAATTCTTTGGCTTTTTCACGTTGCCATTTTTGCAGTTCTTGTGCATCCATTTTTTAACTCCTATCAATATGGGGTTTATCAAATCTCTCATATCCACTCTATACCGAAATTGGCAGACTGCCAATTCCTTCTAATTTATGGCATTAAAATGACAATACCATGGAAAAACACAGTATTTATGAGGCCATTGGGGGCATCGATAAGGTAGATGAATTGGTCGATCGTTTCTATGATCTCATGGCACTAGAACCCCAGTTTGCCGAGCTTCAGGCTATCCATCCACCAGATTCAACCAGCTCTCGAGAAAAGCTTAAGTTCTTCCTCACAGGCTGGATGGGCGGACCTGACATTTATTCACCCAAATATGGGCACCCTATGCTGCGTGCTCGTCATCTGCATTTTAAGATTGGCATCCTAGAGCGCAACCAATGGCTAGCATGTATGTATCGTGCGCTTGAAGAGTGTGGCATTGACGGTAATATTGCCAAGCAACTAGAAGAATCCCTCTTCAATACTGCCGATTGGATGAGAAATCAGCCCAACTAGTTAGACTCAATCTAATTTTGCACCTGCTTGTTTTACTGCTTTTGCCCAACGCGGCATTTCAGCAGCAAGGAACTTTGTAAATTGATCGGCATTGAGATAAGCAGGATCTGCGCCTTGTTCAATCATTTTTTTCTGAATATCTGGAGACTCTAAAGTCTCTTTAAATGCTTGACTCAATTTATTAGTGATATCGAGCGACGTTCCTTTAGGAGCAAGAATTCCATAAAAGCCCACCACCTCCAAATTGGCAACGCCCGTTTCCAATACAGTCGGCGTATTCGGTAGAGCAGGATTGCGTTTAGCACTTGTAACTGCTAATGCTTTAACCTTGCCTTGCTTCGCATAGTTGGCTGCTTGAGGTACAGACTCTGCCATAAATTGCACGTGTCCTGCTATCAAGTCTGTAAAAGCCGGGGCGCTGCCCTTAAAAGGAATGTGCACCATAAAAATACCCGTCTCACTTTTCAGCATTTCGGGTACTAAATGAGAAATTCCACCATTGCCAGCTGAACCATAGTTGAGCTTTCCGGGATTGGCTTTGGCATAAGCTATAAATTCTTTTAAGGTATTTGCACTCACCTCTTTATTCACAATCAATGCAAGCGGTTGCTGCGCTGTTCTCGCAATAGGCTGAAAATCTTTTAAGGTGTCATATGGTGACTTTGTATAAATTGCTGGATTAATCACCATCGTTCCAGTGTTTGCTAGCAATACGGTATAGCCATCAGCAGGAGACTGCATGACAAATTGTGCGCCAACCGCACCACCGGCGCCCGCTTTGTAATCGACAATCACCGGCTGGCCTAATACGGATTGCAACTTATCGCTGAGCAATCGAATATGGGCATCTAAAGGGCCTCCCGCTGGAAAGCCAATAATGATCTTGATGGGTTTATCGGGATATGCTGCGTACGCCACCCCACTAGACAATCCTAGGGCAATACTCAACAACAATATCCTGATAATTAGTATGGGCTTAGGCATTAATGGGTACTTTTCTTTGACTTCGATACACTTTACCTTAAAGTCAATTTAGAGAAATAAGCAATGATCGAAAGCGCCCTGCAATTATTAAGTGACCCCAATGCTTGGATCGCTTTTTTAACACTCTCCGCCCTGGAAATTGTTCTGGGGATAGACAACATTATTTTTATTAGCGTCATTGCCAATAGACTGCCAATAGAAATTCGGGAAAAAGTACGTCGCTTTGGCCTGTTCTTTGCTTTAGCCACCCGCATCTTATTATTACTCAGCCTGACTTGGGTAATGAGTCTTACCACCCCACTCTTCACATTGTTAGATCATTCTATTAGCGGTCGTGATCTCATCCTATTGCTGGGTGGATTCTTTTTAATCTGGAAAGCATCGAAAGAAATCTACGTTGAAGTAGAAGTGGGCGAACACGATGCACAAATTGAAAATGTCGATAGCGCTACGGTCAAAAAGTCGATTCCCGCTCTATTTCTTAGCTCTGTATTACAGATCGGCTTACTCGATATTATCTTCTCGCTCGACAGTGTGATTACGGCAGTAGGTATGGTCGATGAAATCAGCGTCATGATTGCGGCCGTGATTGCTTCGATTCTCATTATGCTGATTGCTGCCAAGCCAATTGGCGACTTTGTACAACGTCACCCTTCTATCAAGGTCTTAGCCCTCTCCTTCTTGACGGTGGTTGGCGTGGTACTGATTGCAGAAGGTATGGGTATGCATATTCCTAAGGGCTATGTATATGTTGCGATGGGATTCTCCCTCACCGTTGAGTTATTGAATATTCGCTCGCGTGAGAAGAAAAAACTCAAGAAAAGTCATTAGTACTGGGGCTACCTAAAGGGCTTGAGCACAAGCATGGCCACTTGCCCAGGCCCACTGAAAATTGTGACCCCCTAAGTGCCCGGTGACATCAACACATTCACCAATGAAATATAAACCTGGATGTTGGCGCGACATCATCGTTTGCCCATCTAAGTCTTTTGTATCTACACCGCCTAGCATGACCTCAGCCTTTTTCCAACCCAAAGTTCCGGCCGGCTTCACAGCCCAATTGGTGATGAGCTCTTTGAGGGCCTGACGATCTTTCTTGGATACCTCGGCCCACTTACGCCCCAGCAGATTTCTTTGCTCTGCAAAAGCTTTGGCGAGCCTTTGGGGTAAAACAGAAGCCAAAATGGTTTCTGTCAGCTTAAGACGATTGTCTTCATTGTTAAATAAGGTATCGCAGTTAAAGCCACCTGGTCGCTCAATGGCACCTAACCAATCAATATGGATAGGCTCACCCTCAAGCCAATAACTACTGGCTTGTAGTACCGCAGGTCCAGATAAACCTTTGTGGGTCAGCAACACATCTTCATTAAAGCGACATGCGCCATAACGATAGCCTTTAGAGCCAGATGCGATCCGGACTGGAACACTCAGACCAGCAAGCTCATTCAGATTACCAAAGGTCTCTGCAGTAAATGAGAGCGGCACTAATGCCGGCCTAGGATCAACCACCTCAAGACCAAACTGTTTTGCAATATCAAGAGAGTAAGCAGTTGCGCCAATTGCGGGAACAGGCAAGCCGCCCGTCGCCATGACTACAGAATGGGTTTTCTCTACACCCTCGCTGGTATGAATGAGCCAATGCTCACCCTCTTTTGTAACAGCTGCTACTACTACGGGATTACGGATTACGACTTTTCCTGTGGCACATTCAGCGAACAACATCTCGATAATCTGCTTGGCAGAATCGTCGCAAAATAATTGCCCTTGATGTTTCTCATGGTAGTGAATGCCATGAGCAGTCACGAGTTTGATGAATTCTTTTGAGGGATATTTTGCTAAGGCACTCTTTACAAAATGAGGATTGAGCGAGAGAAAATTAGCAGGGCTGCTATGGACATTAGTAAAGTTGCAACGCCCTCCACCGCTAATACGGATCTTTTCACCTAAAACTGGTGCATGATCTAAAACGAGTACTTTTTTGCCAAGCTGACCAGCTACACCAGCACAAAACAGACCAGCTGCACCGCCACCGATAACGATGGCATCCCAAGCCTTCGTCATGATTTATTCAAAGCGATCAATGATCTCAGAAGAGATATTGAGTTTTTTCATGTGTAGCTTGGTATAGGCCTGACGAAAATTCTTGGTCATTGAAATCATGACAGAGGCAGTCCATGCAAAAGAAAACATCCCCGAGAAGGCAATGATGACTGCCAGCATTTTCCAGCCATCTGGCAGAATATCTTCCATGAAACCCATCGCGGTATAGGTGCTGCCACTAAATAAAATGCTTTGCCCTAAAGTAGGCACCAATTTAAATACAAACAGCGCGATACCCCAAATAAAAATTTCTGTAATGTGGGTGAGGAATAAACAAAATACACTAATGTAAAAGCAGGCAGCAACCGTAGAATATTTTTTCTCAGCTAAATACAGAAAAGTTTTGACTTCATAGCGCTTAGCAATCTGCAGTAACAAAACACCATGAAATACCATCACCACCAATAACATGACTCCACCTAAGAGGTAGCCGGGTAGGTCTAAATTGCTAGCAATGCTAGTTTGTGCAGGGTTCATAAATGGATTCGATTGTCTTTAGGCTATTTTACTTTGGCCGACAATGCCTTTAGGCCAATTGATACCAGTCTTGAATGATCTTCCAAGCTTCTTGGGCAGTCTCGACAAAATGGATCGCTTTCATATCCTCTTGATCAATCACCCCAAACTGCACCATTCCCTCAAAGTTCACCATCTCATTCCAAAAAGCTTTGCCTACTAATATGACTGGGATGCTAACTACCTTTTTAGTCTGCATCAAAGTTAACACCTCAAATAGCTCATCAAAAGACCCAAAGCCACCAGGATAAGCAACGATGGCCCTAGCTCGCAACATGAAATGCATCTTACGTAAAGCAAAGTAATGAAAGCGGAAACTTAAGCCTGGACTGATATAAGGATTCGGGTGCTGCTCTCTTGGCAAACTAATATTAAAACCAATCGTTTGATCACCCGCTTCAAATGCACCACGATTAGCCGCCTCCATAATTCCCGGGCCACCGCCAGTACAAATGTGTAACTTGTTAGAACTCAGTTGTTGAGTCGCGTTGTAATGCGCTACTAAAGCCCCGAAGTCTCTAGCAGATTCGTAATACTGACTATGAAGTAATGCTTTCTTGGCAGACTCCAACTCTGTAGGCGTCTTGGCATCCTTGATGAATACTTCTGCATGCTCTCGACTGACAAAACGGGTAGAACCAAATACTGTAATCGTATGGTCTATGCCATGTTCTTTTAGCAGTATCTCAGGCTTGAGTAATTCCAATTCAAAGCGAATACCGATCGTTTCCCTGCGAGACAAAAATGCTTCATCGTCAAAAGCAAACTTATAAGAATCAACGGAATCTTGTTCAGACGTCTGACTCTTGTGAAGATTTAAAAACTCAGTAATGGTTTGAGCATTATTAATGGGAAGCTTTGGACTCATATTGCTACCTTAAAACATCTATGTGAAATCATCTTATCCTTTGTGCTTCCCCACTCAATATTCTCAGTATTAATACCTAGTTTAACCAGGAGAATCAGCCACCAGGGCTTGCGAGGATTTACTGAGGCTCTAAGTAGAGTTAATATTGACAGAATTTAAACCAAACCGAGGGAAAATCCATGAGCAACCGTTCAATCATCATTATGGTACTTGTATTAGTTGGTGCCACAGCCTACTTACTCCTCAAGGGCGATGGCAATATTGATATGGGCGGTGAAAAGCATGGTGCTGAAGCAGTTCATATTGAAGATGCTAAAAAAGATGCTCCTCCAGCAGCTCCGGCGGCACCAGCAGCAGCCCCTGCAGCTGACGCGAAGAAGTAATTCTTCAATAGCAAATGAAACCGCGGTTCGCCGCGGTTTTTTTATACTTACTGAATGAACAAAGTTCTTTTCTTCCTCGCAATACTGTGGATTTCACAATCTAGCTATAGCCAACCCTCTGGCCAGTCCTATCGCCCCATGAAAACTATTGATCCCTCCATGATTTCCTCGTTTGCGCCTACAGGCACTCTACGTGTTGGCATTAACTTAGGTAATCCCATTTTGGCCAATGAAAATCCTGTGAGCCACCAAGCCCAGGGAGTGACGGTTGATATCGCCCAAGAAATCGGGAAGCGTATTGGCCTACCAGTCAAACTCATTCCATTCAAAACAGCAGGCAATACAGTGGATGCCGTGAAGACTGGGGAGATTGATTTAGTGTTCGTAGCAATTGATCCCGTCAGAGGCGCTGATATTAGCTATACGCCAGCCTATATCCAGATTGAAGGTGCTTATATGGTCAAAGCTAGCTCACCCATTAAGATAAATGAACAAGTTGACGTAGCTGGTAATGAAATCGTAGTTGGCAAGGGGAGCGCCTATGACCTCTACCTCACACGAGAAATCAAACATGCCACTCTTCTCCGAGCTGCAAGCTCACAAGCAGTCGTGGATGACTTTATGTCAGGTAAAGGTAATGTGGCAGCAGGCGTAAAACAGCAGCTAGAGAGTGATGCCAAGCGCTATGAGGGATTGCGGATGTTGCCAGGTCGCTTTATGGCAATCAATCAAGCCATTGGTATTCCGAAGGCAAGGCCCCAATACGAACTGACCACTGCATATTTAAGCGATGTGATTACTCAGCTCAAGCAATCCGGCTTTGTGGCACAAGCATTGCAACGCCATCAGATTGAAGGCGCTAAGGTAGCGGACTAAGCTTACCCAATAAAGTAGCTCAATTAGCTAAATTCCAATGCATTCAGAGCGATACTACTGGCATGACCTTAGCACCTAGCAAGCTCGATATCCTCCAAGCGCTGAGTCCACTCGGCCCACTCATGCGCCTCAAGCGTGAGCCTGCTGAGCATAAGGGTCACGCTGGTAAAGCCGTCTTGATCGGTGGTGCACCTGGAATGGCAGGCGCCCTCCTCCTTGCCGGAAATGCTTGCCTTCATCTTGGTGCTGGCTGGACCATATTAGAAATGCTTGATCCTGCGTCTGCACGCGCTGATAGCAATCAACCTGAACTCATGATTCGCCTGGCTAACAATGAACCTAGCGAGGTATTAAATCAAAACCAACCTGATGTCATTGCGATCGGACCTGGGCTTGGTAATTCTGCATTAGCGATTAAATGGCTCAAGGCTTGCCTGGCTTATCCCAAGGTTCCGTTGATTATTGATGCAGATGCACTCAATCTGATTGCAGACTCAACTGAGATACTCAGTGCACTTCAACTACGCAATCAACAATTTCCAGGTCAAAGTATTCTGACTCCTCATCCAGGTGAAGCGGCCCAGTTATTAAAATCTTCATCCGCAGAAATTCAAGTAGATCGCTTCAGCTCGCTTCATCAATTAGTTCAGTTAACTCAGTCTATGGTTGTTCTCAAAGGTCAACACACCTTAATTGCGGGACCCCAACACTCTGCAGTTCAATGTGAAGCCGGTAATCCCGGTATGGGCACCGGTGGCATGGGTGATGTATTGACCGGCAGCATTACAGCAATCGCTGCTCAAGGGGTGCATCACCATCTGAATCTTTGGGACTCTAGCTGCATCGCTGTTCAGCTCCATGCTTGCGCTGCCGATAGCCTAGTACAAAAAGGGGTTGGCCCAATAGGGTTAACTCCTTCTGAAGTAATTGCAGAGATGAGAAGCCTCCTGAATAAACTGTTATAAAACCGTATGCAATCCACTAGCGCTGAACATCACCACCGACGTTACCTCTATGGCATTTTGATGGCCGGAGTGGGCTCCATGCTCTTTTCCGGTAAAGCTGTATTGGTAAAGCTGGCTTTTGGTTATGGGGCCAATGCAGAAACTTTATTAGCATTACGTATGCTGATGGCACTTCCAATGTTTTGGAGCGTCTACTGGTGGGAGTCTCGCAGAAAACCAATGAGTCCGATTACTTGGCAAGACCGTGGCAAATTATTTTTCCTCGGTTTCTTAGGATACTTTTTATCTAGCTATATTGATTTCTTGGGACTGCAATATATCTCCGTTGGATTGGAGCGCATTGTTCTCTACCTGACACCAACGATTGTTTTACTCATTTCCTACTTTGCTTTAAATAAGCACATTTCAAGAATGCAGTGGTATGCCCTTGTGGTGGGATACCTTGGGGTATTTGTCGTCTTTATTCAAGATGCGAGCTCGACAGGCATTCATGCATGGCTAGGGATGATATTAGTCTTTGGTAGCGCGTGTAGTTATGCCATCTATATGATCGGCTCTGGCGAAATGGTCAAGCGCATTGGTAGTGTGCGCCTAGTAGTCTACGCAAGCACGGCGTCTGCAGTATTTAGCGTGATTCAATCCTCACTGTATAACCCTAGCGCTGTGTTTGAACAGGCTGCACAGATTTACTGGCTCAGTCTTCTCAATGCAGGATTGTGCACAGTGATTCCCATGTTCCTCGTGATGATTGCGATCAATCGCATAGGCTCACCACTCGTTGCACAGGCCGGCATCCTCGGTCCTGTCTCCACTATTTTCTTGGGTTACTTTATTTTGTCTGAGCCAATTACTTTGATGCAGATTGGCGGAATGGTGCTGGTGATTGCTGCTATGTGGTTGTTAGTACGTAACGATGCCCCAAGAAAAAAGTCATCTGACTCTAAAACATCCGATGACTTTAATGAAGTGGAACCCCTCAACTAAGAGACTAGAAACTACTAAGCTGCTGGTTCTGTAGCTTTAGCTCTTTTCTTAGACTTCTTCTTGGTTTTTTTCTCGGCTTTCTTTTCTTTTTTAGTCTTCTTTGCGACCGCTTTATCCGTTGGTGCTACATCTGGAGCAGCAGTAGGCGCTGAAGTAGGAGCAGCAGCCGTGGAAGAATCGGCAGCCATCGCGGAGATGGAAGATAACCCAATCGCTGCTGAAACAAGGGTGGCCAAACTAAAGCGAGCGATACGAGAAATCATGCGATTCTCCAAGAAGGTTATCAATCATTTAAAAAGGCCATCATCAGACGGCCTTTTTGTTTTACTAAATCGCCTTATGCAGGCTGCGCTTCTGCCTCAGTAATTTTTTCTAGGGCGGCAGCTAAGTGACCAACAGTACGGTCAACATGAGCCAGCTTTTCTAAACCAAATAAACCTAGACGGAATGTACGGAAATCTGATCTTTCATCACACTGAAGTGGCACACCTGCAGCAGTTTGCATGCCTAGCGCAATAAATTTCTTGCCAGACTGAATATCTGGATCCTTGGTGTAGCTCACGACTACGCAAGGGGCTTGGAAGCCTTTCGCAGAAACTGAGTGATAGCCTTTGGATACGAGTAATTCACGAACTTTGGTACCAAGCTCTACTTGTTTTGTTTTTAAAGCAGCAAAGCCAAGAGATTGTGTTTCTTTCATGACACCGCGCAAGATCTTGAGTGCATCGGTAGGCATAGTGGTGTGATACACATGGCCGCCCTTTTCATAGGCTTCCATGATTTGTAACCACTTTTTCAAGTCCATTGAAAAACTACTGCTTTGAGTAGTATCAATACGCTCACGGGCTCTTTCGCCTAATGCAATTAAGGCGCAGCATGGTGAGCTGCTCCAACCTTTTTGTGGCGCTGTAATTAAGACGTCCACATTACAAGCTCTCATATCAACCCACATTGCACCAGAGGCAATGCAATCTAATACAAACAAACCATTTACAGAGCGCACTGCCTCACCAACTGCTTTGAGGTAATCATCTGGCAAGATGATGCCGGCAGAAGTTTCAACGTGAGGAGCAAATACCACGGCTGGCTTTTCTTTCTTAATAAAAGCCACTACTTCCTCAATCGGTGCAGGGGCAAATACACCCTGTGCAGAATCTTCTAATTGACGACCTTTGATAACAGATACATTGTCAGCGATATGGTCCAAGTCAAAAATTTGGGTCCAACGATAGCTAAACCAGCCATTGCGCAACACTAAACACTTCTGTTTATTGGCAAATTGACGAGCAACTGCTTCCATGCCGAAAGTACCGCTACCAGGAACGATCACTGCAGAGCTGGCGTTATAAGCATCCTTGAGGACACTAGAAATATCGACCATCACACGTTTAAATTCTTCAGACATGTGATTTAAAGAGCGATCGGTGTAAACAACCGAAAACTCTAACAATCCATCTGGATCAACATTGGGAAGTAAGCCTGGCATAGTAATTTCCTAGGGATTTCTGTAATTAGCCCTAAATGATACCGATTTAAGCATTTATTGCACTGCAATCTTGTTTTCTTTGATCAATTTGGCCCATTTTGACTGGTCTAGACGTAAAAACGCAGCAAATTCCTCGGCACTGCCACTGGCAGGGTCACTTCCCCGCTCCAACATAGCCTTCCGAATTCTCTCCTGAGCTAAAACAAACATCACGGTTTGGTTGATCTTTTGCACCACCGATTTTGGTGTATTGGCAGGCGCGAACAATCCAAACCAACCTACTGCGCTATAGCCTGGTAGACCAGATTCGGCAACAGTGGGAATATTCGGCAAGGCTTCCGATCGCTTTGCACCCGTTTGCGCTAAAGCTAGTAACTTTCCAGATTCAATTTGTGGCATCACAGTTTGTGCAGGCGCAAACATTAAATCAATATGCCCTGCTAATAAATCCGTTAAAGCCTGCCCAGTTCCTTTGTATGGAACATGTAGTAATGTCACGCCAGCCATTGAAGCAAATAACTCACCTGCTAGGTGCGATGCCGAACCTGGTCCTGAAGAGCCATAACGAACTTTTCCAGGATTGGATTTTGCATAGGCAATTAAAGCCTTGATTGAAGTCACATTCAATCCAGAGTTAGTAGTAACAACATAGGGCGAAGCCGATACAAGCGCTACTGGAGAAAACTGTGCAATATTTTTTTCTGTGACGGCAGCAGTTGAGCCCATCAATAAGGTGTAGCCATCTGCTGGAGACTGGGCAACCAAGTCAGCACCAATGAAGCCGCTTGCACCTGGACGATTTTCAATCACGATAGATTGCTTCCATAATTCTCCGACTGTGGGAGCAATCAAACGAATTAATGTATCTGCGCCGCCGCCAGGTGGAAACGGCACGATGACTTTAATTGACTTCGAGGGATAAACATCGGCTGCGCTAACAAATGATGACACAAGAGTAGTACAACACAAAAGTACCAACATCAGAGGCAATGCTCGCTTCATAATGCTCTATTCAATAATCGTTGTGCGTAACGTAGAAATACCATCGATGGCGCACTCTACTACGTCACCGGGCTTTAAATAGAGATCTTCTGCATTTTCTTTGCCAACAGCAACACCGCCAGGTGCGCCCGTAGAAAACATGTCCCCTGCTTCAATGGGAATAAAGCGCGAGAAGTGCTCCAAAATATCTGAGATCTTCCAAATCTGATCCACTGTATTGACGCGCATCCGCTCTTGTCCATTAACCGAACAGGTCATCCACAAGTTATAAACATCGGGAATCTCATCGATCGTGACAATTTCTGGCCCAAGAGGACCAAAGCCTGGAATATTCTTACCTGTCCAAAAACGCGAACCAGATGCTACTTCACGTAATTGCAAATCGCGGCAAGTCAAATCATTCAAGATGGTGACACCCGCTACGTAATCCATAGCCTCAGCTTTTTTTGCCCCTAGGGCTCTTTTGCCAATCACAAAGACTAACTCAGGCTCGTAATCCAAGCGAGTAATTCCCTTTGGGCGCACTACTCTGGCTTCATGACCAGATAAACAGGAATTAAGCTTAATAAATGAAGTGGGCTCTTGAGGAATTTCTTTAATCAAGTTAGTGCGCTTGAGCTCTTCTAAGTGTGTGCGATAGTTTTTACCAACACAGAGAAACTTTTCTGCATCGGTAATCGGGGGTAGGTAAGTAATTGTTTTTGGATTAATGAAAAGGGATGAGTAATCACTTGCAGCAACTACCCAAGACTTAGCCTGCTCCATCACCTTGCTACCAGCCTGCAAGAAGGCTTTCATATCGCCTGGGAAATCCGCAATTCCTAACTTTTTAGCAACATCGACAAATGGCAGAATTTGATCGCCAGAGGGATTTGGCAAGCGAGCACCGATTTCAGGATGATTTGAACCAGCGCGAGTAAAGGTAATGAGTCTCATGTTGTCTTTAAATTAAATTATTTAGAAGGGGGTATTAATGGTTAAAGTTGATACCATACTATAAAAATCATCGGAGACAAGCATGAAGATTCAGCAGTGTTTTTGTGGCGTCATTGCCTTTCTAGCGTTGTACTGTTCAATAGGTATGGCACAAGAATACCCAAATAAACCAATCAAGGTTGTGATTCCTTATGCTCCAGGCGGCCCGTCTGATATTTTCGGTAGGCTGCTCTTCCAAAAAATTACTGAAAATACTGGTTACACATTCTTTATCGAAAATAAGCCTGGAGCAAGTGCCAACATTGGCATTCAATATGTTGCCAAGTCCAATCCTGATGGCTACACACTTCTTCTTAGCAGTAGTGCATTTGTGATTAACCCTTCTCTTATTGCAAATTCTGGATATGATGCAAGTCGTGACTTTGCGGCAGTTTCATTGCCAGCAAGCTCACCTAATATCATCGTTGTCAATCCCACATTTCCCGCCAAAAATTTCAAGGAATTTTTGGCCTTAATCAAACAAAACCCAGGCAAATATGACTATTCATCGCCTGGGGCTGGCACAAGTCCACAACTGACAGCTGAGTTGCTAAAGCTAAAGGCCAATTTGGACATTAAACACATTGCTTATAACGGTGGTGGGCCAGCGCTTCAAGCAGTCTTAAGCAATGATGTACCCATTGGTTTTGCTGTGTTACCGCCAACTGTCCAGCAAATTTCAGGAGGCAAGGTGCTTGGCTTAGCAGTAACCAGTTCCGCAAGATATCCTTCCCTACCAGATATCCCTACAGTTGCAGAATCTGGACTACCCGAATTTGAAGGGGAAACCATTCAGTTTTTGATGGCGCCTGCAGGAACCCCAAAATCGATCATTCAAAAACTTCATCAGGAAATTACCAAGGTCCTTGGCAATCAAGAGATGCGCAATAAACTATCCGGCATGGGCTTTATTGTCAGCCTCAGAACTCCAGAGCAATCCGAACAAAAGATTAAGCTTGAAGTTGAAAAATGGGCGCAGGTCATTAAGGCAAATAAAATTCAAGCAGACTAATGAAAGCATGATTAATTGGCTGTAATTCCTGCAGCCTTCACTACTAACTCATTCTTTTTTAACTCACTAGCCATAAAGTTTTTAAATTGCTCGGGGGTGCCCCCTATGATCACCGTACCCTCAGCAGAGAATATTTCGACAACTTCTTTATTGGCTAATCCGACATTCACCGCTTGATTTAATTGCTGAATAATTTTTTGCCCAGTACCAGCAGGGGCGAGGATTCCATACCAAGTACCAGCATCTACTCCACTTACCCCAGCCTGCACGAGGGTTGGAACTTCTGGCAATAGCGCAGATCTATTTTTAGAGCTTACCGCTAGTGCTCTTAGCTTGCCAGACTTAATAAATGGTGCAGATGTGCTCACCGTATCAAACAAGACATCAATCTCCCCGCCAAGCAAGGCAGTTAATGCAGGATTGGTTCCCTTAAATGGGATATGCGTCATATCTATTTTCGTCGCCATCTTAAAGGACTCGCCGGCAAGATGCGCTGCGCTGCCATTCCCAAAGGATCCATAATTCATTCTGCCCTTGGCATCCGATCCGGCCCTCAATAAATCAGCAACAGAATATATTTTTGAATCTGCATTAACTACCAACACTAAGGGTTGAGCAGATATCAGTATCACTGGCTCAAAACCTTTTACTGGGTCATACGGCAAATTAGGGTAAGTAAATGGGCTAACCGTTAAGGGCCCAGCTGCACTAAACAATAAGGTGTAGCCATCTGGCGAAGCTTTGGAGACAAAGTCCTGACCGATCGTGCCACCAGCACCCGCTTTATTCTCAACAAGAACAGGTTGATTCAGGCTTGAGGAAAGTATCTTGGCAATCAGCCTCGCCGTAATATCAGTGCCACCGCCAGGCGCGTACGGAACCACTAGCTTAATTGGTCTATTGGGGTAGGGTTGAGCCCATGTTGAGCTAATCCCAAGAACCATTAAGGTCAGTAGAAAAACAGAATGCAGAAATTTTTTCTTCATAACAGTTCTCGCCTTCTTTGTGGAGTTAGAAATACATACTAGTCAGAGCCTAACTTCAATGTACTTGGCTGACGTTTCTCAACTGCATTTTTTAATAAGGCTGCCATACGATAAATGCCGTGTGCAAATTTTCCATAGGGCATAGTTAAAAATAGGCCCATCACAAACCCCAAATGAATGATCAGCAAATAAGACATCAAGGCACTTTCTCGAAGTACCAGTAAGAATAGGCCAGATAAGCTAATCAAAAACAGTAGCAAAATAAAAGCTCTGTCCATCGGCTTTTGGCGTGCATCACCATGAAGGGGATTGCGACGTAGATTTAAAAAGAGTAGTCCAATTGGGCCAATCAAAAGACCCAGTCCGCCAACCGTACCAAGAATCACTGGCAGACTATTAAACGCATAAGGAGCATCTAGTTTCAGAACATAGTGGTATAGCGTTGCAACACTAGTAGATGCAAAACAGAGCATGAAGCCATAAAAGGTAAAGTGGTGAAAACGCTTTCGCCAAAGCGTGAAACCATCATCCTCATTATTACAACCCTCCCCGTGTCCGCCATCCAGGTATTTCATTGTCAAGGCGTCATGAGCTGATTCACCAATAGCAGCAATTGAAGCACCAGTCTTAGAAATATTGCGCCAGAAGTTATAAAAACCAATCCCTAGCGCAAGTATAGAAAAGGAAAATACGGCACCAAAGATTAAAACCAATACATTGTGAGGAAAGACGGCATAAAAGTTTCCATCTAAGGTTACGTTTGAATTTTCTCTGAGCGCTGTTGATAGCCACAAAAAGAAAGCCAAAGCTAAGGAACAGGCAAGCGCAACAATGACACCATTATTTTTATAAAGCCTACCGAATGATTTGGGCCAAGCATATTCAACATAGGTTTCTTGGCGAACAGCTGCCATAGCCTGCGGGACATTTACGGCAAATTCATTCGGAGGAGCATATTGGCATGAATGCAGGCAAGCACCACAGTTATGACAAAGATTTGCCAAATAATTAATATCTGCCTTATTAAATTGCAAACGCCTTGTCATAGCGGGAAACACTGCACAGAAACCCTCGCAATACCTACAAGCATTACAGATTGTCATGATGCGATCAACTTCACCCTCCTGATCGCTCATGCCAGTTAGCCTGGCCTCCTGAATTAAGTCATTTAACTGTTGCATCTTGATTCATTCCCTGCTGCAAAGGCGGCATTTCTACCAGCTATTCGACCAAAAGCAGTCCCTATGGCCATCCCAATACCAGCCGTGTAACCTTTGCCTAAAATATTTCCTGCCATCATTTCTCCAGCCACAAATAAATTGTTGCTGCGAGTGCCATTCAAAAATATCGCGGATGTCTCATCGGTTTTGAGACCAAGATAGGTAAACGTAACACCGGGTCGCAAAGGGTAACCATAAAATGGGGGCACTTCAATCGTGGTAGCCCAATGTGTTTTTTCAGGGGCTATACCTTCGGTATGGCAATTATCTAAAGTCGTATGGTCAAACTCGCCGGGTTTACAAGCCGCGTTAAATTCTTGTACCGTATTTTTTAACACCTCAGCGTCCAAACCAAGCTTAGAAGCTAACTCATCCAGACTATTAGATTCATTGCCGGAAAATACTGGGGGCATAAAGCGACCAATCGATTTCGAGTCAATAATCGAATAAGCAATTTGATCAGGCTGTTGGGCTACTAACCTGCCCCAAATTGCATAACGCTTAGGCCAAAAATCTTCACCCTCGTCATAAAAACGCTTGGCATGCTTGTTTACAACGATACCAAGAGAAACACAATCAATGCGGGTGCAAATACCGCCATCATAAAGTGGCGACCGCGCATCAATTGCTGCCATATGTGCCTGAGTGGGATCTCCAACCTGATCCGCGCCAGCGGCAATCATGTGTTTTAGAAGAACCCCTTTATTGAAGGTGGTTCCGCGGATTAAAAAATTATCCGCCGGACTTACGCCATGCTCGTCAATGCCCCATGCCTCTCGCTGCCATTCAATATTAGATTCAAAACCTCCTGCAGCAAGTACGCAACTTTTTGCTGCAATTCTTCGACCGTCCTTAAGATGGGCTGCAACAAATTGTTTATCTGAAAGCTCAATTGAAGTAACCTCAGAGTCATATTGAATATCAATACCAGCCTTTTCAGCGCTTCGGTAGTAGGCGTTTACCAATGCCTTGCCACCACCCATAAAAAATGCGTTAGTTCTAGATAAGTGCAAAGTACCAGAAAGAGGAGCCTGAAAATGCACTCCATATTTTTGCATCCAAGTACGACAAGTTGCAGATTCACGAATGGCAATCCTCGCTAGAGGCTCATTGGTTAAGCCACCAGTTACTTTGAGCAAATCCTGCCAATATTCATCTTCAGGATAGGATTCCAATAAAACATCTTGAGGCTCTTCATGCATACAACGGATGTTTCGAGTGTGTGAAGAGTTGCCACCACGCCATTCCTTGGGGGCAGACTCAAGCAATGTCACAGACGCCCCAGACTCTCTTGCCATTAACGCTGCACATAAGGCAGCATTACCTCCGCCAATTACTAGTACGTCGGTCAAAATAAACCTTTTTATTTACTGTTGGTGTACGAAAAGTAACTTTACTATAGAATTTGCTACAACATCATCGAGCCCTAAAAGCACTCTCCTATTTAAAACCTAAAGGTCTGCAATGCCTGAAAATCAAAAATCCCTTGTGCTTCGCGGCCTTTACCCTGCAACGATTACACCCTTCAAAGCCGACCTGAGCGTAGACTATGAAGCCTTAGCCCGCCACCTTAAAGAGACCGCTCATACACCTGGGGTCAAGGGGCTTGCAGTAAATGCTGGGCTCGCAGAAATCCTACAACTTTCAGATGATGAGAAAAGGAAAGTACTGCATTTAGCTCGAGAAATTTTGCTCCCCGGACAAATATTGATTAGCGGAATTGAAGGAAGAGGACCTGCAGCCGTTAAAGATGGTCTTCTAGCAAAAGAAGCTGGGGCAGATGCACTATTAGTACTCAATCCATTTGATGCGCGCCCATATCGTAGACTGGCTCAAAACCCTGCATCAGCTTATCAATTCTTCAAAATGTTGGATGAGCAGGTTGATTTGCCAATGATTGTTTTTCAATACCCCGATCCATCTGGCTGCGCTTACTCACTAGAATCTTTGGTCAAAATTTCTACCATTCGAAATGTGGTTGCAGTGAAAGCCGCCTGCGGAACAGTGACTCGTTATGTGCAAATTTGGGAAGCATTGCACGACAAACTCACTGTCTTAGCCGCACTTGATTCACCTCCACTGCTAGGAATGCTGCTGCATGGCGTTCATGGAGCGTTAATTGGTATCAGCGTTATAGACACGCCAAAGTGGGTTGAGTTAATTAATGCCGCAATGAATGGCGACGCCGTTAAAGCACAAAAAATTCACCGTGATTTTTGTATTCCAATCATGGATGGAGTCTTTGAAAACCAAGAGCCAAGCTCTCCCACCAGTGAAGTGGCTTGCGTTAAAGAAGCTTTAGTACAGCTTGGGCAAATTCCTAACTCTCTCGTGAGACCGCCAGCAGTAGATGTCACTGAGAGTCACCGCGCGCATGTTAAGCGCGGTTTAATTGCTTCCGGCTTATTAAAAGGCTAAGCAGCATTTCCTTTTGGGCTGGTGGTTTTAGAGGAAACCCAAATCCCAGCCACAATCAAGGCAAACGCCAAGCCATGAAATAACTGTGGGGGCTCACCTAACATGGCTGCAGATAAGATGGCAGTAAACAATGGAATAAAGTTTGCAAAGAAAGCGGCTACGGTAGGACCCGCTCCACTGACACCCATACCCCAGCAACGGTAAGCAATGAGTGAGGGTCCAACGGCGACAAACAGAATCAAAGAGCCAGTCCATAGATTGAGATCAAGATAAGCATGCCCAGTGGCAATCTCAAAGCCATCAAACAGTCCAGTCCATAGCAAGCCCACCAAAACTTGCGCCATCAAGAAATCTGCCCAAGGCCATTGACGTTCCGAGCTTGAACCAGGCTTACTAAGCATCCAGCTATAAGTAGCCCATAAGAAGGTAGCTAGCATAATGAAGAGATCGCCGATAACCAATTGCATCCCCAGCAAGGTGGATGGCTCACCTCTCGTTAATACAATCGCTACCCCAAGTAAAGAAACGATGGCGCCAATCAATTGCAGTAGATTTGGCTTCACTTGGTAAAACACAGCACCAATAAACAACATCCAAATTGGCATACTGGCACCAATTAAGGTGACATTGATTGCGGTAGAAGTTTGTAACGCTAGATATAAAAGAACGTTATAGCTACCTACCCCAAAGAGACCTAAGAGCACAAAACGCTTCTTGTTCTGCCATAAATCACTTCCCGGTTTAAAGACACGCCAACCCAAAGGTAGTAAGAGTAAAGCGGCTAGACCCCAACGCACCGTACTCAAGGTAATCGGCGAAACACTGCCCACCAATAAGCGCCCAGCTATCGCATTTCCAGCCCATAAGGCTGTCGCGATCAACAGATAAGTAGCAGTAGCAAAGGTCAGTTTAGGCATGCAATCGTGAGGGATGGATAGCCATTAAAGGCGCTCTGAATAGGTATACCCTAGCATTGTAGAAACAAATCCTCTGTATTGCTAAGATAGAGCTTAATTAGATAAATGCTAATCCAAAAGAGCAATCAATAAGGGTTCACAGTGCCAATCATTACCAATATCGAAGACTTACGGGTTCTTCACCAAAAACGTACCCCCAAGATGTTTTATGACTATGCAGATTCAGGGTCTTGGACAGAGTCTACCTATCGTGCGAATGAATCTGATTTTCAGAAAATCAAATTACGTCAACGTGTCGCAGTCAATATGACCAATCGCACCACCAAAACAACGATGGTGGGTGAAGAGGTGGCAATGCCAGTAGCGCTGGCACCCACTGGTTTAACTGGTATGCAACATGCAGATGGCGAAATTCTGGCAGCAAGAGCTGCTGAAAAGTTTGGTGTGCCCTTCTGCTTGTCAACGATGAGTATCTGCTCGATCGAAGATGTGGCAGAACGTACTACCAAACCCTTTTGGTTTCAGCTTTACGTCATGAAAGATCGCGGCTTTATTGAGCGCCTCATTGAGCGCGCAAAAGCAGCGAAGTGCTCCGCCCTAGTCTTAACACTCGATTTGCAAATCTTAGGTCAACGTCATAAAGATTTAAAGAACGGCTTGTCTGCCCCTCCAAAGCTAACGATCGCCAATATGATGAATATGGCCACAAAGCCACGCTGGTGCTTAGGAATGGCGATGACTCCGCGCAGAACATTCCGCAACATCGTCGGTCACGCTACCGGTGTAGGCAATATGTCTTCACTCTCCTCTTGGACTGCGGAGCAATTCGATCCAGGTTTGAACTGGGGCGATGTTGAATGGATCAAAAAACTCTGGGGTGGCAAGCTCATCATCAAAGGCATCTTGGATGAAGAAGATGCGCGCCTCGCAGCAAACTCAGGCGCTGATGCATTGATCGTCTCAAACCATGGCGGTCGCCAACTCGATGGTGCTATTTCAAGTATCCAAGCGCTACCGGGCATTGTGAACGCCGTGGGCAAAGATATTGAAGTCTGGATGGATGGTGGCATTCGCTCTGGCCAAGATGTTTTAAAAGCATGGGCATTGGGTGCGCGCGGTACGATGATTGGGCGCCCCTTTCTCTATGGCCTAGGCGCCATGGGTGAGGCTGGCGTGACTAAATGCCTCGAACTCATCCACAATGAGCTAGATATCACCATGGCATTTACAGGTCATCGTGATATTCAGGATGTGACTAAAGACATTTTGTATCCAGGAACTTTCTAAATTTCTTATCTCCTTAACCACCCTGCTTTAGTCTTTGGGATTGCATTTCTGTGCTTCGCTTTATCTGTTCTTTTTGGTAATGCAGTACTGAGTCGCTTTCGCACGAAAGACACCGAAACCTCAGAAGACCTCGGTGTCATTCAAACGGCAACCCTGACCTTACTGGCACTCATTATTGGCTTTACTTTCTCAATGGCGATTGACCGGCATGACAATCGAGAGACCCTCGAAGAAGGTGAGGCCAATGCCATTGGTACTGAATATCTCAGGGCGGATCTTCTACCGAGCAAGGCTTCCGCTAGAACCAAGGACCTCCTCAATCAATACCTTGATCAGCGCATTCTCTTCTACTCAAGACAAAGTAAAGATAAAGTTCAGGAGATACAGCAAAAGACCGATGCACTTCAGAATGCCCTCTGGGTTGAAGTGCTAGAGGTCGCTCGTTCACAGCCAAGCCCCACTATAGCCCTGGTCATTTCAGGCATGAATGATGTTTTAAATTCTCAAGGATATGTACAAGCCGCCTGGTGGAATCGAATCCCCTATCCTGCCTGGGCCCTCATGTCAGCAATTGCCATATGTGCAAACATGTTGGTTGGCTTTGGCGCCCGCAATTTTAGAAAAAATGTAGGGCTTTTCATGATCTTCCCTTTTGTGACATCGATATCTTTCTTTTTAATAGCAGATATTGATAGTCCGAGAGGTGGCGTGATCCGCATTGAACCACGCAATCTCATGACTCTGAAACAAAACTTAAATCCCAAGATGGTCATCACCAATCCATCTTCAACCAACCATTAAGCTAAACCCCAAATAGGCGGTAATCATGAAACGTGTTGTTGATGTATATAAGAACCGCGGCCGCGAGTTGGTATGGACTTACGTTATTCACCTGCAAAATGATGATGAGTTTCATCCTGGCCAACTCGATTTTGAGGTCGAAGCGCTACGCCTATCTCTACTGGACAAAAGAGGCCTGCTGAGCGAGCTCAGCGCCAAAGTGAGGCTAAATTAGTCCTGGGATACCCAGAAATAGGGGAAATTACCCATAGTCTTGTTATTGCTAATGAGAGTCATTATCATTTATGATGAATCATTACTTCAATAACGCCTTACTATGTCTAAATCACAATATCACCCTGCCTCTATCTTTCTTCACTGGTTTGTATTCCTTCTCGTCATCGCAGCATTTATTGCTATTGAATTAAAAGGTCAGTTTCCTAAAGGGAGTGAGCCCCGTGAGCTTTGTAAAACAGTTCACGGTGTGATTGGGCAGCTCATTTTTTTAGCCATGGCCCTTCGCCTCATGGTTCGCTTGGTTTATGGCGTTCCTAAGCCCACTAACCCCAAACCGATATTGACTTCTTTTGCCCAAGCAATGCATTGGCTCATGTATGCCCTGCTATTGATATCGCCCATCTTTGGCATGCTTTATTTCCAATACGGTGGCAAAGAAATCCATTTCTTTGGATTGGTATGGCCTCAGCTACTAACCCCTAACCCGGAGATGAAAAAACTCGTTGAAGGAATCCATGAGTTTTTAGGAAATTCACTTTACTTCCTGATTGGCATTCATGCTTTAGCTGGCTTGTGGCAACATTACATTATTAAGGACGACACCCTACGTCGTATGCTCAATAAGATCAAAGCCCCCGCTTAAGGACTTTTAAAGATGAAACCGCTTTCTAAAAAAGCCAAGATGGCTGTTGGATGGACGATTTTGATGACCGTAGTAGGCACCGCTATGCTGCATCAATGGCAATTCTTTGCAATGGGTTGTGCCTCGCTTGCTTTATTACTAGTAGCTAATCACTACGACCTTCTCAAAGACCCCGAAGACAAAAAATAAACCCCACCGATAAGAGTGGGGTTTATTCAGTAGCTTCATGCGCTTACTGTCATTGCTCTAGAGCGTTGGGTAATCGGTATAACCCGCCTCTTGACCGCCATAGAAGGTAGCGCGGTTATAGGGATTCAGAGAAGCATTACTTTGGAAGCGCTCAACTAAATCTGGATTAGAGATGTAGAGACGACCGTAAGCTACTGCATCAGCCAAACCTGCTTCTAATACTTTTTCGCCCATTGCCTGATCGTAGCCACCAGCAGTGATAAATTGCCCCTGATAGGCTTTACGGAAAAGCTCTGAAGTCACTGGCGCTTCCTCATTTACCTGATCTCCGCCACCAGCACTGGTAGCGCGTGGCTCAATCATATGGACATAAGCCAAGTTGTAAGTATTTAACTTCTGGATTGCTGCAGTAAATAGCGCCACTGGATCGCTATCAGCCATGTCATTAAAGGTGCCATAAGGTGAAAGACGAACGCCAACCTTATCACTGGGAAATACTTTACTGACTGCATCAATCACTTCGCCTAATAAACGCAAACGATTGTCGATTGAGCCGCCATATTGATCAGATCGTTGATTGGTTTTATCTTGCAAGAACTGATCCAATAAATAACCATTGGCAGAATGAATTTCAACCCCGTCAAAGCCTGCAAGCTTTGCATTCTGAGCGGCCGCTGTGTACTCTTTCAAAAGACGCGCAATATCATCTAAGCTCATTGCCTTGGGAGTTTCGTAGTCGTGCAACTTCCAATCAGCGCCATAAGTTTGCCCTGATGCAGCAATGGCCGAAGGAGCCTCCGGTACGCCCTGCTCTGGGTGTAATGAAGAATGAGAAATGCGTCCCACATGCCACAACTGCGCAACGATAGTGCCACCTTTGGCATGCACAGCGTCAACAATTTCTTTCCAGGCAGCCGTTTGCTCTGGCGAGTAAATACCCGGCGTTGCTGGATAACCCATTCCCAAAGGGGAAATTTGCGTTGCTTCTGTAATGATGAGGCCAGCACTCGCACGCTGCGCATAGTAAGTCTTTGCCAGTGGATTTGGTACGTCACCTGCTACTGCGCGCATCCTTGTCAGCGGCGCCATGACCAGGCGATTCTTTAATTGAATAGAACCCAGTTGTACTGGGGTAAACATAATTTCTTTTCCGGACATTAAATACTTTCTTTATGAATAATGAAACAACAGGGGTGACTCTAATAATATTTACTATTTCGTGCAGGGCTTACTTTGACTTTTGAAGATTGATACCAAAGCGCTCCCGAATACAAGCCGATAGCGCAGTAAACTCTGCGAGGTGGGCAGTAGACGATCTTGCAACCAAAGCAATGATCCGTTTTGGCGCAGGTGCAGCCATGGCTTTGGCAACCAAATCGCTGTTATTGAGCAGACTACTTTTCACTGCCATCTCTGGCAGCAAAGCAATCCCAAAACCAGATTCAACCATTTGCAACAAGGTCAACAAGCTAGTCGCTTCCATGCCCTCATCCTTCCGAATGTCTGCTTTTTTGCATGCTTGCAAGCTATGTTCGCGCAAACAATGCCCCTCTTCTAAGAGCAATAGTCGCTCCGCCATTTTGGCAGGCAAAGTAACCTCTTTGCCTTTGAGCGCTGGATCACCCTCGCGAGCTACCAACCAAAAGTGATCATCGAATAATTCTTCTACTAGCAGACCGCTGACATCATAAGGCAAGGCGATTAAGGCGAAATCCAATTTATGCTCAGCCAACCTAGATAACAAGTTCGCTGTTAAATCTTCTCGCAAAGTAATTTTAAGATCTGGAAATCGTTTACGGACTTCCGGTAAGACTGTGGGCAATAGGAATGGCGCAATCGTTGGAATCACCCCTAACCGAATGGTTGCTGTCATGGGCTTACCCGAAGCACCCGCATACTCCACTAAATCTTCAGAGGCCGTCAAAATTAATTTAGCGCGCTCAAGCACCTCTACACCCGCAGGAGTAATAGAAACATTTTGGCGATCACGCTCAACTAGCTTTATCCCCAAACCATCTTCTAATTCTTTTAAGCCAGCACTGAGAGTAGATTGCCCGACAAAACAGGTCTCAGCGGCACGAGTGAAATTCAGCTCTTTAGCTAAAGCCACCAAATAATTCAGCTGTCTTAATGACGGTAAATACGCCATGACGCCTCCTTATCGATTAATTTGATTAATAATAGCATATTCATTCATTGGAATGATATCAAGATACCCTCTGCAATAGGCTGTTGAGGCTCAGCAAGAAATAAAGCGGAATTAAATTTAAACTCATCCTTCAACATTAAAGGAACCAACATGAATTCTTGGCAATGTATCGTATGTGGCTTTATCTATGATGAAGCAAAAGGCCTTCCAGAAGATGGGATTGCCCCCGGTACCGCTTGGGCGGATGTACCAGATAACTGGGAGTGTCCAGATTGTGGAGTATCAAAATCTGACTTTGAAATGGTGCAGATTTAATCATCGAATCTATTTCGATATCTACATTGCATCACCACAATTAACGCATTACTAGGGAGTCCAGAGCTTGGATCAAAATAATTCGAAATCCTCATCTGCTATTGTCATTGTTGGTAGCGGATTGGCTGGATATACCGTCATACGCGAAATCCGAAAACTCGATAAAGAGATTCCTATTACGCTTGTGACAAAAGAGCCGGGATATTTTTACTCCAAACCGATGCTCTCAACTGCGCTAGCTGGGAAAAAAGAGGCAGCTCAATTAATTTCTACTCCAGCAGAGGCTATGGCAAGCCAATTAGGACTCAACATCTTATCTGAAACAGATGTGTATGCAATCGATAGCGCCAAGCAAATCATCATTACGAGTAAAGGTGAGATCACTTACCGTCAACTCGTCTTGGCTCTGGGCGCAGATCAGATTCGCCTCCCACTCCAAGGCAATGCCGCTCATGAAGTATTGACTGTCAATGATCTTGAAGATTATGCAAAGTTTCGCAATGCTATTTCAGGCAAAAAGAAAGTTGCCATTTTGGGTGCGGGACTGATTGGCTGCGAGTTTGCCAATGACTTAGTGCTAGGCAACTACGAAGTCGATGTTATTGACTTGGCACCTCAAGCTCTTGGACGCTTGATACCAGAGATGACAGCAAACGATTTGCAAAGTAAACTAAGTGCTGCTGGAGTACGTTGGCATTTCAACACCACTGTGCAATCCATCGATCGTAATAGCAATGAACTCAATATCACTTTAGCTAATGGCACTCTGATTGCTAGCGATGTAGTGCTGTCAGCTGTGGGACTAAAACCTCGCATTGATCTTGCTAAAGCAGCTGGCATAGCTACCGGCATTGGCATTCAAGTCGACCGAGAATTAGAAACCAATGCACCCCATGTATATGCACTAGGTGATTGTGCTGAAGTAGAAGGTCTGGTGCTGCCTTATGTGATGCCGATCATGCAAGCAGCTCGAGCATTGGCAGTGACGCTGACTGGTCAACGTACTGCCCTCACCTATCCTGCAATGCCCGTGATGGTGAAAACACCGGCATTGGCTACGATCGTTTCGCCCCCAGCCAAAGGTGTCGCTGGGCAGTGGAAAACCAATCCTGTTGAAGGCGGACTAGAAGCGCGCTTTGAGTCTGATGATGGCAAGCTTTTGGGATTTGTACTGATGGGCACAGCGACTGCACAACGTGGTGCCCTCACTAAGGAGTTGCCCGCTATTCTGGCCTAGCGTTTTTACGCTCACCCTTTAGGGAATAAAAAAGGCCCGCATCGCGGGCCTTTTTTATTAATGCGAACTCAGAGTGATTATGAAACGATCACGAACCAAGTAGTGTTATGTGATTGTGCAGACATCAAGAACAACATTGGCACTGAGAGCACTGTGTTCAAGCGGGATGTCAACATCGCAACCCGGGCAGATTTTGCTTTGACATCAGCTTCAACAGTTACGATGCCAAGAGCACGTTTCTGATTAGGCCAAATGATGAACCATACGTTGAAAGCCATTATCAAGGCAATCCACATGCCCAAGCCAATTGCACGGAATGGTGCTTGTAATGTAAACGCTTGATGGAGATAGCCATTCAAAGCAGCAACAATCAAACCAGTCACCACTGTGAAGAGTGCTGCGTAACGAAACCAAAACAATGCTGTTGGAGCAATCACTTTACCAATAGCTGGCTTTTGCTCATCTGGGATTTTTGGCATAGATGGAATTTGCACAAAGTTGAAGTACCAGAGCAAACCAATCCACATCACACCAAACATCACGTGCAACCAACGGAATATGAATGGCAATTCAGCAGAGCTAAAGTTACCGCCCAAAGCGAGAATAATTAAAACGAGGAGCACAAAACCAGCTAATACTGTGCGTCCCAATGAGGTCAAAATTGAAGCCATAAAAGGATCTCCTAGATATAAGAATGCGCTGTAACTATAAACGATTCTGCTGATTTTGTTCGGGTAGCCAAAATTCCATCATTCTTACCCAAAATTGTCACTTCGATAGTGACTTCGCCCAGTTTGGGGCGCAAAATAAGCAAAAAATAGCAACCGAACGAGACGATATATGCCTGCCCCATCTTTTTTCAAAACACTGATTTACCTCACGCTCACAGCATTTACTTACATCTCTAGCGTCTACGCTCAGGAATTTCCACCTAAGAAGACCATCACGATTGTGGTTGGCTTTGCAGCCGGCGGATCTGCTGACAGTGCAGCTCGTGTGATTGCCAAAAAATTAAGTGAAGATCTTGGACAAAATGTGATTGTGGACAATAAGCCCGGTGCTGGTGGCAACATTGCGCATGCTTATACCGCTACTGCACCAACTGATGGATCGGTCATCCTCTTTGGCTCCATCGGACCACTGTCTATCGCACCGCATCTGATGAAGTTACCCTATGATCCCCAAAAAGATTTAGCCCCCTTAACGATGGGGGTTACCTTCCCGAATGTCTTGGTGGTAATTCCAGAGCTGGGTGTCAAGAACTTTAAAGAATATATAGCGCTAGCCAAAAAGAATCCTGGCAAGATTACTTTTGCCTCTACAGGTAGTGGCTCTGCATCTCACTTACAGGGCGAACTCTTAAATGTACGTGCTGATATTGATACCGTTCATGTCCCCTATAAAGGTGGCAGCCCAGCGATGGTCGATCTTCTAGGTGGCCGAGTCTCTTCTTATTACTCTGCTCTAGCGACTGCTGATCCCTATATCAAAAATGGCAAGCTCATTCCGATTGCGACCACTGGATTAAAACGCGCACCCACCCTTCCCAATGTTCCAACGATTGCAGAGTCAGGCTATCCAGGATTTGATGCCAGTAACTGGTATGCATTTGTAGCACCAGGAAAAACGCCTGACATTATTTTAGAGAAGTGGAATAAAGCGCTAGTAGCAGCGCTGAAAGATAAGGTCACTAGTACGCAATTAGCCGAGCATGGCTTAACGCCCAATCCAGGTAGCAGGGAAGACTTACAAAAATACATTGCGAGTCAATCTGCGATGTGGGGCAAGATCATCGCAGATAAAAAGATCACTGATGAGTAAGCTCTGCAGAGTTACTCAAAGCTAGGGCTATAGGTAACAAATATTTACTGAGCAGCCCAACCGCCATCCATATTCCAAGCTACGCCACGAACTTCCGAGGCGTCAGGACCACAGAGAAATACCGCAAGCGCAGCTAACTGCTCTGGAGTTACAAACTCTCCAGACGGTTGCTTCTCCGATACCAAGGCAGTCTTAGCGGCGTCATTAGAAATACCTTCACGCTCAGCGCGGGCATCTACCTGCTTTTGTACCAATGGTGTCAATACCCAACCTGGGCAAATCGCATTACAAGTAATGCCAGTGCGGGCATTTTCAAGTGCAGTGACTTTGGTTAAACCAATGATGCCATGCTTAGCAGCGACATAAGCTGCCTTCTGCGTCGACGCAACCAAGCCATGAACAGAGGCAATATTAATAATACGGCCCCAGTTACGCTGTTTCATTCCCGGCAGCGCATGATGTGTCGTATGGAAGGCAGAACTTAAATTAATGGCAATGATGGCATCCCATTTATCTGTTGGGAATTCTTCAATATTGGCGGTGTACTGAATGCCAGCGTTATTCACCAAAATATCCAATGAGCCAAAACGTTTTTCCGTTTGCGCAATGAGATCTTTAATCTCGGCAGGCTTACTCATATCTGCGCCGTGGTAATCCACTTCGACCCCACAGGCCTTGATCTTGGCAATTGCTTCCTCTTTTTCGCCAAAGCCATTGACCATGATATTGGCACCTTGTTTTGCTAAAGCAATAGCCATACCCAAACCAATACCGCTAGTAGATCCTGTCACTAGGGCTGTTTTACCTTTTAATGAAGACATATCGATTTTTACCGTATCAAGTTAACCCAAAGACTAGCCCAAAAAGGGTTTGCCTAAAAACTTGATGTTACAGGATGTGCAAACCCCCATTCGGGGTTATGCACCAAGGTCAGGAGAAGCCTTGAAAAATTAGATTTTCTTGAGCACCCGCAGGATCTTCTCACAGGTAATTGGCTGATCAAACACTGCAGTATTAAACGGCAGCAAAGCATCGTTGATAGCATTTTGGACTGCGCCAGGAGCACCAGCAGTTCCGGCTTCACCAGCCCCTTTGGCACCCAGCTTAGAAGATTGGGTTGGGGTTTCTACGTGAGCCACCTCAATATCTGGCATCTCGTTTGCCATCGGCACAAGGTAGTCAGCCATACTGCCATTACGCAGCAAACCACTCTCATCGTAGAGGCACTCTTCAAAGAGCACACCACCGATACCCTGAACAATCGCGCCGCGAACTTGCTCATCGACCAACATCGGATTAAGTACACGACCACAGTCTTCTACCGCCCAATGTTTGAGGAGCTTCACAAAGCCGGTATCAGGATCTACTTCCACATACGAGGCTTGTACACCGTTAGTAAAGATGAATGGATAATCTTTTTGGGTGTAATGGCGAGTCACCATTAAGTCTGCAGAAAAGCCCGCTGGCAGAGTATCGGTCCGGAAATAGCCAATGCGGCCGATTTCACTAAAAGGCAATAACTGTTCACCAGTTGCTTTATCCAAAACATGACTGCGATGCACGCTTAACTCAGCAACCGGACGATTCAAAATCGCACCCGCCAGTTTCAAAATATTTTCTTGCAATGCTTGGCAGGCCAGCAATACTGCTTCGCCGCCAACGCCAGCCCCACGGGAAGCCCAAGTACCGCCGCCGTAAGGGGTGACATCGGTATCGCCAGTAACAATACGTACTTGATTAATAGATACACCTACAGCATCTGCAGCAATCTGCGCATAGATACCTTCTGTGCCTTGACCTTGTTCACCAACACCTACTAACACGGAAACTACGCCACTAGGATCTAAACGCACTGAAGCGCCATCTTGAGACGCAATACGCGCACCACCTACTCCATAGAAAGCAGGACTTGGGTTAGTGAGCTCAATTAAGGTTGCAAAGCCAATGCCACGATAAATACCCTTCTTACGTAACTCTGCTTGCTCTTTGCGTAAAGCTGGGTAATTCATCATCTTTTCAATCGTACGCAAACATTGTTCGTGTGAGAGTACTTCTAATTTGATGCCCGAGATTCCAGAACAGGGATAAGCATCGTCAGGGATCACATTGCGCTTACGAAACTCTAGCGGATCCATCTGCAACTTTTGAGCAGCCAAATCTACCAAGCCCTCGGTCACCGCACACGCAATCGGATGACCGACTCCACGGTATTGGCAAGTGGGAGTTTTATTCTGAAACACCACATCTAAATGCGCACGATAGTGTTGGTGCTTATAAGGACCACCAACCAAGTTCACTACTTGGTTACCCTCAATTGCACTGGTCCTGGGGAACATGGAATAAGGTCCAATACCCGTTAGGTCATGAATCTCAAAGGCTAAGATATCGCCTGCTTTATTAGCCGCAATCCGCCCTTTAATGCGGTGCTCACGAGCATGAATATCGCTCGTAAAAGATTCCAAGCGATCGGCCACAAACTTCACCGGGCGCTCCAGCATCATAGCCAAACCGACGGTCGCAAAATCATCAGGATAGGCGTGCACCTTGATACCAAAAGATCCGCCAACGTCTTTACAAATTACATGCACATCGGATTCAGATAAACCAAACTGACGGCAATACAAGTCTTGCATCATATGCGGCGCTTGTTGCGAGTGATACACGGTCAGACGACGCTCACCGGGGTTGTAATCCGCAATTTGGCAACGCGGCTCTAGAGTTACGCCAGTGTGGCGCCCAAAACCAAAAGTAGCTTCAGCGACAACATCTGCAGTCGCAAAGGCTTCATCAACATTCCCGACATCTAAGCTACGGGTGAAGCACAAGTTGTCACCCAATTCTGGATGAATCAATGGCGTCTTCGGATCTAAGGCAGACTCCATAGAAATCACAGCAGGCAATTCTTCCCACTCCACATCAACGAGTTGCAGGGCATCTTCTGCCTGCGCCCTTGTCTCTGCGACCACAGCAACTACCGGCTCACCTTGCCAGCAAGCCCTATCAATTGCAAGAGCATGCTGAGGTGCGGATTTCATACCTGCTAAGTGACCCAAGGTAGCAACCCAAGGCTTACAAATTTTTGCCATCTGAACGCCATCAACGATCGCCAGAACACCTGGCATCTTGCTCGCTTGCTCAGTATGAATTTTGCCGATCTTCATATGGGCCACTGGTGAACGCCAGAAGACCACGTGACCCATGCGCGGCAATTGAATGTCATCAATATAAGTACCTTGACCTTCCAGCAAGCGACGCGCGCTATGTCTTGGTTCGCTATTACCGATGTAGCGTTGATCGTTAGTAACGGGATCGAGAACGAGTCCCTTTAAATCGCTTGGCTTATTCATAATACGTTTCCTAAATCCCTTAGGCGTGAGCAACGACAGGTTTAATTTTTTGACCCTTAGCACGAGCCTCTAAAACATCGACGATCGCATCAACGATAGAGTGATAACCAGTGCAACGACAATAATTTCCAGAGATCCATTCGCGGACCTCCTCACGACTAGCCTTAGGCTGCTTTTCAATCAGTTCAGCAGCCGCCAGCAACATACCCGAAGAGCAGAAGCCGCATTGCATAGCGTTATGGCGCATAAACGATTCTTGAAGATGAGCCAGAGCACCGCTTTTTGTTAGACCTTCAATCGTTTCAACTACGCAGCCATCAGCTTGCACTGCCAAATATAAGCAACCGCGGATGATTTGACCATCCACCTTGACGGTGCAAGCGCCGCAAGCGCCCTGCTCGCAACCGAGATGTGGGCCTTTAAGATGTAAATCCTCGCGGAGAAAATCAACCAAATGACGACGCGGCTCAATCTCTGCATTGACGGCAACACCATTCACCGTCATCGATACTTTTTTCTTCAAGCTCATTTTCAAATCTCCGAACAATCTGAGTAATTAGGCAAGCATGTGCTTGAGACCACGCTCAAGCAATACACCAATTAAATGGGTCTTCGCTTCTGCACTATTGGTAATATCTGCAATCGCATCAATTTCTTCGCGCGCACTTGCTACCGCCTGGGCAATCAACTGATCATTTAAAGACTGCCCATTGATCAAATCTTGCGCAGCACTTGCCATTACAGGTGTAGCACTTACTGAGAAGAAGGTAAATGCGCAGTGACTTAATACGCCCCCTTGTTTCTCAGCCACCGCTGCCAAACCAGCAACCGCGTAATCGCCATGACGCCTTGCTAGTTCGTGGAAGTAAAAAACTTGATTGCTAGTAGCCAGTGGAATTTCAGTAGCGACCAGAATTTCATCTGGCTCTAACGAAGTGGTGTACAGATCAATAAAGAAATCTTTAGCAGCAATTTTGCGCTCGCCACTAGGCCCATGAATCACCACAGTGGCTTGTAAAGTCAAACTGCAAGCAGGCCATTCCGCCGCAGGATCGCCATAAGCGAGTGAGCCGCCCCATGTTCCTAGGTTACGAATCGCTCGATGCGCAATATGAGGCGCCGCAGCTTTTAAAAGTGGTGCGTGTTTTGCAACTAAAGCAGAATCTTCGATTTCGGTATGAGTAACGAGCGCACCAATCCGCAGTTTGTCGCCTACAACAGAAATCCCCTTGAGCTCGGCAACATCGGTAATATCAATCAAGATGCTTGGCTCTGACAGTCGCATATTGAGCGTAGCCAGAAGTGTTTGTCCGCCAGCAATTAATCTCGCGTCATCACCGCCTTGCTCCAGCAAAGACAAAGCATCACTTAAAGCCTTTGGCTTTACATAGTCAAATGCTGCTGCTTTCATTCTGTCTCCTCCACTGCTAATTGAAGTAAGCCTTTGTGGCTCTTTTGATTTCTACTTTTAACTACTATTTTATTTTTTGAACTACTTTTTTATTCACTACCAGCGCCAGACTCCAGCGCCACTGTCTCCCCGCCTAATTCTTTTGCAAACTTTTGAAAAAAGTCATCTGCAATCTTTTTTGCGGAAGCGCTAATTAAGCGCCCGCCAATCTGACCTAACTTTCCACCAATGGAAGCTTCAGTTGTATAGGAAATTAAGGTGCCACCTTCGGCAGCTTTGAGCTCGACGCGTGAGCGTCCTTTTGCAAAACCGGCAGCGCCTCCTGAACCTTCGAATGCCATAGAGCAGGATTGGTCTGGAATCACATCACTGAGCAGCAACTTGCCCGAGAAGCGGGCTCTGACAGGCCCAATCTTGAACATCACCTTGGCATGGACTTCTTCTGGCGATATACGGCTAATCTCTTCGCAACCAGGAATGGATTTGGCAAGCACATCAACATCGTTCAATCCTCTCCAGACATCAGGGATCGATGCGGCTATGAGTTGTTCGCCATTGAGTTCCATTTAACTTCCTTGGGGTTTGTACGGATAGAGTGTTATCTACCAATTGTTCAACAATGTACCATTATTTAACTTTTGGTCAATAAGTCCAAATTCGGATAAACCCTGAGAATCCATGCGTTTTACTGAAGATAGCGTTTCCAGCCCAGAGCAAGCCGAAAATTCGGCAGAAATACTCATACCGGCACGTCGCAGAATGAATACCGCCGATCGAAAGCGCCAAATTTTGGATCGAGCGATTCAGTTTTTTGCTAAATACGGTATTGAAGCTCAACTTCGTAATCTCACCAAAGAATTGGGCGTTACCCATACCCTGCTCTATCACTACTTCCCCACTAAAGAAGCCTTAATTCAGGAAGTCTACAAAGAGGTTTTCGAATCCCGCTGGAAACCCGAATGGGAAGCATTGTTAGACGATCACAATCTGACGCCAGAAGAAAAGTTCAATGCCTTTTATTTGGATTACACCAAGACAGTGCTCACTTATGACTTTGTACGGATCCTAATCTTTTCAGGATTAAGCGATCAGTCAATTAGTGACCGCTTCTTTGAGCTCTTGCGCTCACGCTTGTTGCCCCGACTGATTCGTGAAACACGCAAATACTGCAATCGACCAATAGAGCCAAAACCAACCGAGCGCGAGCTTGAATTCTTGATGGGCCTGCATGGCGGTATTTTCTATATTGGCATGCGCCGCTGGATCTATGGCCAAGCCATCTATGCCCCGAGCATTCCAAATTCTGAACAGGAAATCATTCGCGACCGCGTTGAGTCCTACTTACATTCCGCTAAAACTTTATTTGCTTAATTAAAAAGGTCATTATGTCCAATCTAAGCCTCAATCACTTCTCGATCCGTAGTCTAGAGATTGAAAAAACAACAGAATTTTTCAGTAAGCTGCTGGGCTTAACCATAGGCCCAAGACCAGAGTTTCCTTTTCCTGGTGTATGGCTCTACAACGGCGACGATAGCAGCTGGGCAAACGCAGTACTGCATTTGATTGCGATTGATAAGAATGATCCAGATGGTTTAAAAAAATATCTAGGTGATCGTGATACCAGCTCACTTCATGGGTCAGGTGCGGTTGATCACATCGCCTTTTTTGCAACTGGCCTAGAAGAAAAAATTACCTTGTTGAAGCAACTCAAGATTCCTTATCGCGAGCGCACGGTTCCTGTCTTAAAACTTCACCAAATCTTTTTGGATGATCCTAACGGTGTGGTGATTGAGCTCAATTACCCTGCCGAAGAAAAAACAGCCTTAGACGCGAAGGCTGCATAAGGAATTAGCCATGGCAAAAATACTAGTGGTTGGCGGATCCTTAGGCGGTTTATTTGTAGCAAACATCTTGCTACGCCAAGGTCATGACGTCACCCTTCTAGAAAAAGCGACTGGCTCCCTTGATGGTCGAGGCGCAGGCATTGTGACGCACGATGCCCTTGCCCAAGCTTTACGTGCCGCTGGTGTAAGCGTTGATCACACACTAGGGGTACCAGTAACTCAACGCGTTACCCTAGGTTCAGATGGTCAAAGTCTAGGTGAGATGGAGTTGCCACAAATACTCACATCTTGGAGTCGTCTGTATCACATGCTGAAGGAAGCATTTCCAGTAGAGCGCTACTTGCAAGGCAAGACTGTCAAAACAGTAATGCAAGATGCCAATGCAGTAGAGGTGCATTGCGAAGATGGCAGTCAATACAAGGCAGAATTATTAATTGCGTCTGATGGCATTCGTTCAGGTGTTAGAGCACAAGTTGCCCCAGATATTCAACCTGAATATGCTGGCTATATTGCTTGGCGCGGTGTCTGTGATGAGGCCTGCCTCTCGCAATACACGCTAGAGACGCTATTTAATCGTTTTGGTTTTTGCCTTCCTAATGGAGAGCAGATGCTCGGTTATCCCGTAGCCGGATCTGGCAACGATACCCGCCCAGGCAAACGTCGCTATAACTTTGTTTGGTATCGACCCGCTTCTGAGCAGGAAGAGTTAGTTAGCTTACTCACCGATGATGATGGTCATTACTACCCTACTGGCATTCCCCCATTAAAAGTTTCCTGGAAACACATTGCCCATATGCGCAAAGTTGCTCGTGACATTTTGGCGCCACAGTATGCAGAAATTTTAGAAAAAACGGCGTCTCCTTTTTTGCAAGCTATTTACGACGTGCGCTCTGAGCAAATTGTATTCGGCAGAATTGCCTTGATGGGTGATGCGGCATTTGTAGGTAGACCCCACGTTGGTATGGGTGTTACCAAGGCAGGTGATGAGGCTATCGTGATTGCAAAACAGATTGAAACCCTGGGCGTCACCCCGGAAGCTTTGCAAGCCTATAGCGCTGAGCGCCTCAAATTAGGCCAACAAGTAGTAGCGCGAGCCCAGTATTTAGGGCGTTATATGCAGTCTCAGGGTAGCAAAGGAACAAGGGATGCCGATAATCTCAAACGGAATGCCGGTACGGTCATGGCAGAAACTGCCATCGACATTAGCGATTTATTAGCCCAAGGGAAAGCAGTACCTGAATCTGCCCATTAAAAGGCGCATTCAGTTAAGATTTGATAAACAAAAAGTATTCTTATTTAAACAAGTTTTATATGGAGGAGACAACCATGAAACAAAAAGTAACGAATCAAACTAGAAGAAAGATGTTGATTGGCGGCGCTGCTGCTGCAAGCACCCCACTTTGGCTCAACGTTGCCAATGCCCAAGCCGAAACTATCAAGATTGGTTTTCCAACTCCATTGACTGGGCCATTCTCTGCTGAAGCGCAAGACCAAGTCAAAGCTGCTGAACTGGCTATTAAAGAATTCAATGATGCTGGTGGATTTAATGGTCGTAAAGCAGAACTTCTAGTACGCGACGACAAACTTAATCCTGGTGAAGCCGCTACTCGTACACTCGAATTGATTGAAAAAGATAAAGTGAATTACGTGGTTGGCTCTCTTTCTGCCGCTACCCAACTCTCCATCAATGCCGTATGTAAAGAGCGCAAAGTTCTCTTTAACTCCATCAGCCAATCTGATGCGATTAACGAAGTAAAAGATTGGAGTGTCTATACATTCCATGAAGCTTTGAACCCAACCATGACAGCGGGTGCAGTAGCGCGCTACTCCATTCCCCGTTTCGGCAAGAAGATTGTGTTCCTCACTGCTGACTATGCGTACGGACATGAGATGGTGCGTGCGTTTGAGCGCGCTGGTAAGGAAATGGGTGCCACTACCTTGGCTGATATTCGTCATCCATTGGGTGCATCGGATTACTCAGCATTCTTACCACGCATTAAAGCCTTGAACCCTGATATTTTGGTGCTCTGTAACTTCGGACGGGATTTGGTAAATGCTGCCAAACAATGTACTGACTTTGGTCTGAAATCGAGTATGAAGATCGTGACACCAGTCTTGTTGTACACCTCACGTTTAGCAGGTGGTCCAGAGGCGTTTGAAGGCATCATCGGTGGCACCTCTTACTACTGGGGTCTAGAAGATCGTATTCCAACAGCCAAAACATTTAACGATGCTTTCCGCAAGATGTATAACGGCTCTGTTCCATCCGATTACGGTGCATTAGGTTACGCTGGCGTGAAGAGCGTATTGGCATCGGTCAAGATTGCTAAGTCCACCGACACTATGAAAGTAGTGAGTGCGATGGAGAACCTCAAGTACGACTGGTACAAAGGTCCTGAGTACTATCGCAAGTGCGATCACCAAGCAGTTCAAACCGTCATCATCGTAGAGTCTAAATCTAAGAATATGAAAGACAAATATGATGTCTTCAATATTTTGACAATTGAGCCTACTACTGAGAAGAACATGCGCTCCTGCGCAGAGTTAGGTCACAAAGCCTAATAGCAAAATCAGGGAGGATCAGTTGATCTTCCCCGAACCACTCCCCTTGAACCTGATGGTCTTGGGGAGTTTTTCTGAGTACATTTATGACTGGTCTGACGTTTGAACTTTTATGCATGCAACTGCTTACGGGAATTGCCCTAGGCAGTATCTATGCGCTTTTAGCGCTGGGTTTATGCCTCATTTTTGGCATGCTCAACGTAGTGAACTTTGCCCATGGCGCTTTTTTTATGGTCGGCGCTTTCTTGGGCGTGTATTTCTTAGGTGTCACTGGCAACTTCTGGTTTAGTTTAATCCTCACACCTTTGCTCACTGGATGTCTTGGCTTGGTAACGGAACGCTTCTTAGTAAGACCGCTTTATGGTCGCGGACTAGACTACCCGCTGCTGCTCACTTTTGGTCTGTCATATGTATTGATTGAAGTTATGCGCGTGACATTTGGTATCGAAGGCTTACCCTCCATCACTCCTGATGGCTTAACTGGCACCATGAACGTTGGCATTGGTTACTTCCCCAAATACAGACTCTTTTTGATTGGTGCAACAGCGCTCATTATTTTTGGCGTTTGGTTCTTGATTCAAAAGACACGCTATGGCCTCATTATTAAAGCAGGCGCGGCTGATCAAGAGATTGTTAAAGTACTCGGGGTCGATATCGCCAAAGTATGGCTCTTAGTGTTTGGTCTGGGCTGTGCTATTGCTGGCCTGTCAGGCATCCTGGCTTCACCAACCCGCTCCGTCAACCCAGAGATGGGTATTCCAATTTTGGCGGAGTCATTTGTGGTGACTGTAGTTGGCGGCATGGGCTCACCCGTTGGCGCTGTGGTTGCGGGCTTATTGGTTGGCGTGGTTTACAGCATGACCTCCCTCTTCTTTCCTGACCTGTCCGAATTATCTATTTTTGTATTAATGGCTGTTGTCTTATTAATTCGACCACAAGGCCTCTTTGGCAAAGCGGGGGCGATGGGCTAAGGCTCCGTATTTTATGAATTCATTTTTCCAACTCATCGCTCGTCATCGCGTTTTAGCGAGCACCCTATTCTTAGCGATCTTCCCGTTCATCATGCCGTATGAGGCGCTGGCAATTAATATCCTCATCTTTGGTTTATTTGCCATGGGCTTTAACCTGCTGTTTGGCTACATGGGCTTGCTCTCATTTGGACACGGAGCCTTTTTGGGTATTGGCAGCTACCTTACTGGTATCAGCATCGTTCACTATGGCTTAGGATGGGCTACTGCCATCTTGGTAGGCGTGATTGGTGCTGCAATTGGCGGACTCATCATGGGCTTTTTAGCGATCCGCACTCGGGGAATTTATTTCTCGATGGTGACATTAGCGCTTGGCCAAATTGTCTATTACATCTTCTACAAAGCAGAAAGTCTGACTGGGGGTGAAAATGGTTTACGTGGTGTCCGCGTCGACTCATTCAACATCTTTGGCATCCCAGTTGACTTCCTCAACCCCATGGTGAAGTACTACATCATTCTCTTCTTCGTAGTCATTGCGATTTGGTTGATCTCCCGTATTTTGAACTCACCGCTAGGTGCAGTCATGGAAGCCATTCGTGAAAATGAAAAACGCGCAGCAGCCTGTGGCTTTGATGTCGCTAGAACTAAATTGCTCGTATTTGTATTGTCAGCTGCCATTTGTGGATTAGCTGGATCATTACGAGCCCTACACCTTTCCATTGTTCCGATTGATTCCTTGCATTATCTGCAATCTGGTCAAGCGGTGATGATGAGTATCTTGGGCGGTATGGGCACCTTCTTTGGTCCATTTGTAGGTGCCGCAGTAATGCTCTACCTTGAAGACGTTGTTACCACCTTTACAAAACATTGGATGGCGGTGGTTGGCCTAGTATTTATGTTCTTTGTGCTGTTCTTCCCTAAAGGTATCTGGGGAACCATTCTGAGCAAGCTGCAAGTTAATCGGGATTTAAAATAATGAATAGCGTAAGCACTCCTATTCTTGAAGCGCGCAATGTCAGCAAGAGCTTTGGTAAATTCAAAGCCCTACAAAATGTTTCTACCAGCTTTATGCCTGGAACATTAACCGCGATCATTGGCCCTAACGGCGCAGGGAAGAGCACTTTCTTTAACGTCTTAAGTGGCGCATTCCCTCCGACTAGCGGAGAAATCCTCTTTAACGGCAAAGATATTACCGGCATGCAGCAACATGAGTTTGCACGTATTGGTATTTCTAAAAGCTTTCAGATCACGAATGTTTTTAAGCAACTGACCGTTCATGAAAATGTTCGCGTAGCTGCACAAATGGAAACGGCCCGCTATAACTTTCTGCGAAATGCCCAAAGCTATCCAGGTCCGATTGAACTCGCAGAGCAACTTCTACACCGCGTGAACTTAGAGCATCTGCGCAATAAGAAAACGGGTGATCTTGCTCATGGTCAACAACGGGCTCTAGAAATTGCGATGGCTTTAGCTTGCAACCCCAGCCTCCTCCTTTTGGATGAGCCTACTGCAGGCATGTCCCCCGAAGAGACCTTAGTCATGATGGAACTCATTCGTACTTTGGCTAGCGAGCGCACCGTCATTTTGGTAGAACACAAGATGAAACTCATTATGGGCTTATGCAAGCGCATCATCGTGTTACATCATGGTGAATTTTTAGCTGAGGGCACTCCCGAAGAAATCCAAAATAATGCTGAGGTGCGTCGGGTGTACCTCGGTCATGGTTAATTGAAGGTTCCTTATGTTGCGCATTGAAAACTTAAACGCTTGGTATGACCGCAGTCACGTCTTGCAAGGCATCTCACTTGAAGTAAATAAAGGAGAAATTGTGACCTTAATGGGTCGCAATGGTGCCGGTAAGACCACTACCCTGCGCTCACTCATGGGCTTGCTCTCTAAACGTCAAGGCAAAGCCTCAATCGATGGCACATCCTTTTTAGATCTGCCTGCACATGAGCGCTTTCACTTAGGTCTGGCTTATGTACCAGAAGACCGCCGCATTGTTCCAGGTTTGACTGTTAAAGAAAATCTGGAGTTGGGTGTGATTGCCCAAAAGAGTCGTGGTGATATGAGCGCTTTAGTAGATGAAATTGCTGAGACCTTTCCTAGGTTGAAAGAGCGTCTTCAACAGGATGGCACTTCCATGTCGGGTGGAGAACAACAAATGCTCGCCATTGCTCGCGCCATGATTGCTAAACCAAAAGTCATTTTGCTCGATGAACCCTCTGAGGGCATCATGCCAGTCTTAGTAGAAGAAATGTTTGAGCTCTTTGCAAAACTGAAGCAGCAAGGTTTAACGATTCTGTTAGTTGAGCAAAATGTCCAGCAAGCTTTGAGGATCTCTGACCGCGCTTATATCTTGGATCAGGGAGAAATTGTGTTTCAGGACACTGCTCAGAATCTTCTCAACAACGACGAGATCCAGCAGAAGTATTGCGCTGTTTAGTTCGCTGCTTAGTTAGCTTTTGAGTTAGCCACTTGGTTGATAATTAAATCAAGTGCAACCAATGGCCTAACTGGTGCCAAAAGCTCTCAGGCACCAAGGACAACAACCAAGTTAATATTAAGTAGCGCAGCATCTTGCCGAAAAACATATACATCAGGCATGATTTCCAAGGCAGTCTTAACCACCCAGCTGCAACACACAAGGGGTCACCAAAACCGGGTAACCAAGAAAGCAGCAGCATCTTTGGTCCCCACTCTCCAAGCCAAGCTTTTAGACGACTATCTGTAGTTTCAGCAATGGATTTAATGCGACTGCGAGCGAGCAATCCCAGCCACCAATCAAGCATGCCTCCCAAGGTATTGCCAACCGTAGCCACCAGTATTGCCACCCAATACAAATGGGGATTGAGAGAAATGTAACCAAAGAGAATGGGCTCAGAGCCAACAGGAAGTAGGGTTGCTGAAACAAAGGCGCTAATAAACACTGCTGGAAGACCCACCGAGGGCATGCCAAACCATCCAAAAAAATGCGTGAGTGCGTGCTCCATGAAACGCATACCCCTTTGAGTAACTTTTTTGGGATTGATTTAATCCCATCTAGGCTATTTTGCCCTGTTTTGTGGATTCTCCATGATTTCCAAATCTTGCTTAAACTAATGCCTTTACAGCAAAAGCAGCACCCATCTTATAAAACGAGAGATTCATGAATCACCCCATTCCCAAGCCTGATCAATATCAAGATATGCGCGAAGCCTTACGCGACCTCTGTAATCGCTTTGATTCGGCTTACTGGCAAAAGATTGATCACGAACGTGGCTATCCAGAGGCATTTGTAACAGCGATGACTGAGGCGGGTTGGTTGGCCGCACTGATTCCAGAGGAATATGGTGGTTCCGGATTGGGCTTGGCAGAAGCTTCTGTCATCATGGAGGAAATTAATTTTTCTGGTGGCAACTCTGGTTCATGCCATGGTCAGATGTACAACATGGGTACGCTACTTCGCCATGGTAGTGAAGCTCAGAAAAAAATGTATCTACCGAAGATTGCCAGTGGTGAGTTGCGCTTACAAAGCATGGCGGTGACTGAACCAACAACAGGTACCGACACCACTAAGCTTAAAACAACTGCAGTCAAAAAAGGTGACAAGTATGTCGTGAATGGTCAGAAGGTTTGGATTTCTCGTATCCAACACTCAGACCTCATGATTCTCTTGGCGCGCACCACCCCTATTAATGAAGTACAACGTAAATCTGAAGGGATGTCGATTTTTATCGTTAATCTCAAAGATGCCATTGGTAAAGGTATGGAAGTCAGACCTATCGCCAATATGGTGAACCATGAAACCAACGAAGTCTTTTTCGATAACCTAGAAATTCCTGCAGAAAATCTCATCGGCACTGAAGGTCAAGGATTCAAATACATATTAGATGGCCTCAATGCAGAACGTGTGCTCATTGCTGCTGAATGTATTGGTGATGCCTACTGGTTTATCGATCGTGCACGTCGCTATGCCAATGATCGCGTAGTATTCGATCGCCCGATCGGCAAAAACCAAGGTATTCAATTTCCGATTGCTGATAGCTATATCGAAACAGAGGCAGCCAACTTAATGCGCTTTAAGGCTTGCGAACTCTTTGATAGTCATCAGCCCTGTGGTCCTGAAGCTAATATGTCAAAGTACCTCGCTGCCAAAGCCTCTTGGGAAGCAGCAAATGTTTGCCTCCAAACCCATGGTGGCTTTGGTTTTGCAAATGAATACGATGTAGAGCGTAAATTTAGAGAAACGCGCCTCTATCAAGTAGCTCCGATTTCAACAAACTTGATCTACTCTTATATTGCTGAGCACGTTCTTGGCCTACCAAGATCTTTCTGATTCTGCTAATAGGCCTTTGAGATGAGCGTTCGCCCCTTAGACGGAATTACTGTTGTTGCGCTAGAGCATGTGATTGCGGCACCATTCTGCACGCGTCAGCTAGCCGATTTAGGAGCGCGCATCATTAAGATTGAACGCCCTGGTGATGGCGACTTTGCCAGAGGGTATGACAGACAAGTCGAGGGACTGTCATCTCACTTTGTATGGGTCAATCGCTCAAAGGAGAGTTTGACGCTCGATCTCAAACAAGAATCAGCAATTGCCGTATTGAAGAATTTATTAAAGACTGCTGATGTCTTCATTCAAAATTTGGCACCTGGTGCAGCAGCCCGCATGGGACTGACTGCAGAAGCCTTGCAAAAAGATAACCCCGGTTTGATTTTGTGCGCCATCTCTGGCTACGGTAACGATGGTCCTTATCGCGATAAAAAAGCCTACGACCTCTTAATTCAGAGTGAGGCTGGCTTTCTATCGATTACTGGTACGCCTGAGACGCCGAGCAAAGCCGGTAACTCCATCGCAGATATTGCTGCCGGCATGTATGCCTACACTAATATTTTGGCCGCGCTATTGCAACGAGGTAAGACAGGTAAAGGTACTGTCATTGATATCTCGATGCTAGAAGCTCTAAGCGAATGGATGAGCTTCCCAATGTATTACGCCTACAAGGGGGCAAATCCACCCTCTAGAAATGGCGCATCGCATGCCACGATTTATCCATACGGCCCCTTCAAAGCGGGTGATGGGAAGACCGTCATGCTGGGTCTTCAAAATGAACGCGAGTGGGCGAAGTTCTGCGAGACCGTACTCGAAAATCCTGCGCTTGCCAAAGATGAGCGCTTCGATAAAAACTTCAAACGTAATGAAAAGCGTGCTGAATTACTAGAAATCATTAATACCTGTTTTAGCAAACTCAGCTCTGAACAGTTAATTGCTCGCTTAGAGCAGGCGCAGATTGCTAATGCCCATCTAAATGACATGGAAGGCTTGTGGAAGCACAAGCAATTAAAGGCACGCCATCGTTGGACAGAAGTAAACACTCCCAATGGTCAAATCCCCGCACTGCTGCCACCGGGCTTAAATGACAGCTACGAATATCGAATGGACCCCGTGCCATCGGTAGGGCAACATACTGACGCCATCCTCAAAGAGCTGGGTATAGCGGAATCTGAAATCGCTAATATGCGTGCAAGCGGAGCAATTTAAAGTAGCGGCGATGTGAGGTGGGCGGCATTCTCGAGATAGTGATGCCAACGTGGTCGCTTCGCCCAAGTCGTCATATCTATGAAATCCGATTCGTTTAAATAAGACTGCACTAGTTGGTTCAGCTTGGCGCAGAAATCTTTGTCATAGGCAATCAAGCTAATCTCGAAGTTCAAACGCAAACTGCGTTGGTCAAAATTCACTGATCCAAAGACAGCAATTCTGCTATCCACTAATAAGCTCTTGGTATGTAGCAATCCCCCGCGAAACTCTGCAATCCGCACCCCCGATCGCAATAAATCAGCGTAGTAGCTTTTACTACTCCAGGCAACCAAGGTCGAGTCATTCAACTTGGGAACAATCAGGGTCACTTTCACACCTCGTCTTGCAGAGGCCATGAGGGCCTGCAAGAGACCATCGTCTGGACCAAAGTAAGGAGTCGTAATGGTTAATTCTTCACGGGCATCAATAATGGCCGAGAGCAACACTTGATACAAAATATCATCCCGATATACGGGGCCTGATGCAAGCTCTTGCGCAATGGCAGCCCCCTCAAACGGCGCTACGGGAGGATTTCTATCATTGAAGTGCGTAATCTTAGGGTTATCAACGCTCCAGTCAAATGAGAAAGTCAGTTCAAACTGCGCTGCTACTGGACCTTCCACTCGAACCATGGCATCAACCCACTCACCCACCCCTGAGTCTTGCTTGAAAGTGCGTGGATCCACCATATTCATACTACCCGTCCACACGATGGAGCCATCAACGACAAATATTTTTCGGTGTAACCGCAGATCTGCCCGTCGAAACTGAAAGCGACCCACCTGAATCGGTAATGCTTCGGTTACTTGAATACCAGCATTGCGAAAACGCGCTGGCCATTTAGATTTAAACCAAGCAGAGCTACCTAAAGAATCTAATAGCACTTTACATGACACGCCACGTTTGGCAGCAGCGATTAAAGCCTCTCCAACACGGTCTGCATCTCCACCTAAAGCCCAAATATAAAACTCGAGGTGAAGACTTTTCTTAGCTGCATTGATCTCGTCAATAAAGCATTGCAAAATTTCGAGAGAGTTTGTATGCAGCTCAAGCTTGTTCCCAGCGATAACCGGAGAGCCATTCTTGGCCTCTGCCAACAGGCTTAAAGCTCTATCCTCTAAAGGCATCCCCAGCCTATCCTTAGCGTATTGCTGACGCATGTTCTCAGTGATCTTTTCATATTCACGATTCATGCGGGTAATTTTTCGCGTTAATTTTCGACCTACCGGGCGCTCACCAATCAGAACATATAAACCGATTCCTAACACTGGAAAAGTCATCACAATAAAGATCCAGGCAAAGGCAACGCCAACTGGCCTTCTCACCGCAATAATGACCCCAATAAAGTAAGTGACTAAGAAAAAATGGGCGAAGAGTAGCCAATTTAAGTTCAGCTCAAATGTATGTTTTAGAAATAAGCTTAGTAGGTCATTCATATCAGTTCCAGTTCTGCTGCAATGCCCAAATGATCAGACAATTTCATCCATTCATGCAAAATTTCTGCTGAATGGATCTTGAGTCCACGAACATAAATGCGATCCATGGGTAATAAGGGCTTCACGCTAGGGAAAGTCTTCGCTGGTGTGCCCGTTAAGACTTCAAACACCTCTTCAAACCCTGCAAGCCGCATAGGGGCACTGACACGGTTACGCCAGTCATTGAAGTCGCCAGCAACAATCGTTGGCGCGTCATTCGTCAATTCTCCAATATAACGAATAATCTCTTCTAATTGACGTTCCCTACCCCGTTCAAACAAAGCCAGGTGCACACAAAAACAATGGATCTCTGGGCTTCCATTACCCAACTGAATCACGCTATGCAATAGTCCACGCCTCTCAAAACGATAGGCAGAGATATCGTAATTTTTACCCTTGTGCAAAGGGTGTTTTGACAATATCGCGTTACCGTGATGACCATCTGGATATTCCACATTTTTACCGTAGTGCCAGTCATGCCAAAAATCTTCAGAGAGAAAATGGGTTAACTCAGTTAGGGGCCATTGACCAAATCGCCGAATTCTACCGCGATGCTCTTGCTGCAGTTCTTGAAGAAACAATAAATCCGGATGATGACTTCGCATCTTTTGACGCAACTGATAAATAGTGGAATGGCGATGCAGAGGTGATAGACCTTTATGCACATTCATACTCATCACCGTAAAACGACTAACTTTGATTTGGGTCATTCACTCTGCCCTGCTGCGCGCTGGCGACGTGCGCGAGCTAAATAGATCTCACCTTCCACCAGCTCTTGGCACTGCATACATTTATTACAAATAGATGCTTGGTCCCTCAACTCATCAATCGAGTCGATAGGATGGGTGTCTAGGTATTCGCGCAGGTCAATATCCAAGACCTCGTTGCAGAGGCAGACTACTTCAGCCATAAGTCACAAATTAGGGGTATGAGTCTCATTAAACTCATTTTGCCATTGCCTTGATAGAATCGAACGCATGTTGAATGCTTTTTCAGATGCCTTTGCACTTCTTGCCCACCTAGACGGCGGAGTGCTAGGGATCGTCCTAGTCTCCCTACAGGTCAGTTTGACTGCCCTCTTCTTTGGAGTTCTGTTTGGACTTCCAATCGGCGCCCTTTTAGCGACCGAAGAATTTACTGGCAAGAAAACCGTGATCGTGACCCTCAATACCCTCATGGGTGTACCCACGGTCATTATTGGGGTGATTGTTTACCTGCTTCTCTCTCGTACAGGGCCTTTAGGGACGTGGGGATGGCTTTTCACACCCAAGGGCATGATTGTGGCCCAAACACTGCTAACAACACCCTTAATTGCAGCCTTAAGCCGGCAAATTCTGGAAGATTCCTGGAAGATTCATCGAGATTCATTTATGAGCTTACGTCTGCCACTACTATCTCGCTATCAGTGGCTCATCTGGGACTGCCGCTTTTCGCTCACCATTGCCGTGCTAGCTGGTCTTGCCAGAGCCATTTCCGAGGTAGGGGCGGTCATGATTGTGGGTGGCAATATTCAAAACTCGACCCGAACCATGACTACTGCAATTGCACTAGAAACCAGCAAAGGCGACTTACCATTGGCACTTGCTTTAGGCATCGTGTTGCTGGGAATCGTGTTGATTGCAAACCTATTTACTTTTATTGTTCGTCAAATGGTGGAGCGTCGCTATGGCTGATTTGACAGAGCAATTTGAAAAGTACATTGAACTGAAAGACATTACTGTCCTTAGTAATGGTCGAACGATTCTCAACATACCTCATGCCATCATTCCGGCCGATCGGATTACAGCATGCATAGGGCCAAATGGGGCTGGTAAAACTACGCTCTTAAAACTACTCGATGGCCTAATCAAGCCTGATACCGGAACGGTGAACTATTCCTTTAGAAATAAGACAGCATTGGTTTTACATCACACACCCATGATTAAAGCCTCAGCTAGAACCAATATCAGCCTGGTGAGAGATGCAGATTCTGCAATCACTTTGAGTGAGATTGATCAAGTGATTGAGCGGGTGGGGCTCAAGAATTTAAGCGCTAGCCCAGCACACAAGTTATCGGCTGGCGAAATACAGAAACTGTGCCTTGGCAGAGCTATTTTGCAAAAACCGAATTTGGTGTTGCTGGATGAACCCACTGCAAACCTCGATCCTAGCGCCACCGAGCAAGTTGAAGACATCATTCGAGAATTTAATCAACAAGGATCTGATGTGATTTTTTCATCACACCAACTCGCGCAAGTGCAAAGGCTTGCGCAGTACATCCTCTTTATTGATCAAGGTGAGATAAAAGAAAAGGGACCCGTAGGCCCCTTCTTTTCAAATCCTCAAACATCAGCAGCGAAGCGTTACTTACATCAAGAATTGCTAGCTGATTAGAGGCTAATCAATTACTTTGCTGCAGGTGCGGCGGGCGCAGGTGCAGCCGCTGCAGCAACTGGCGCCACAAACGGTGGCGGCGCTACACAAGCTGCAGGTGCAGCAGTTCCTGATACTTTATAGCGTTCAGCCACTCGATTTTGAGCTTGGCAGAGTTGAAATGCACCCACTCTGTCACCGTAAGCAGTTTTAGCTTTCGCCAAAGTGGCGGCTTCTTGTGCCTCAGGAGTTAATGGTGGCAATGTTGCCATCACCGATGCACTAGTTAGCGCGCAGAATGTAAAAGCAATGATCTTTTTCATGGCTTTGTCCTTATTTATTAACCTTGTTGTACCAAAGCTCATGATGCTCCTTAGCCCAAGTAGCATCAACGTAGCCAGACATCATGCCGTCTGAGGAGCCTTGCATACCAATTGAACCAATATAAATATGACCCATGGCCATCGTAGTCATCAGAACTGCCGCACCGCCGTGAATAATGTTGGCAATCTGCATCGTGCCGCGAATGTATTCAACTTGCATAAATGGCACGATCATGTCTAGCACAAGACCAGATGCAGAGATCACTAAGCCCAAGAAAGTCATACCAAACCAGAACCAAATTTTCTCGCCAAAGTTAAAGAAACCTGCGGGAGGATGTTTTCCACCAAGCATTCCGCCAAATGACATGAGCCAGTTAAGATCACCTTCGCCAGGAATATTTCTAGTAGCAAACAACAGGAAGAAAATAATGATGCTCAGCGTAAATAGCGGGCCAGAATAATTATGGATATTCTTGCAAACCATCAAGAATGACCCAAATGCAGCGCCACCCATTAAAGGCATTGCGAAATACTTTCCGTACAAAATCAACATGCCAGTGAAAGCAAGTCCAACAAAGCTAATCGCCATCACCCAGTGAGTGAAGCGCTCGAAGCCATTAAAACGCTTGATTTTTTGCCCGGATAACGGCGCATGCAATTTGATTGGGCCTTTGATAATAAAGACAGCTGCAATGCCAAAGAAAGCAATCGCCAATAGCCAGCCACCGAAGACGGTAATCACTCCATTGCGAATCACGCGCCACTGCTCACCAGAGCGCTGAATTAGGACGCTAGCTTCTTTGTCTGGAATGCTGACATAGTTATATGGGTCGCTATTCGCAGAAGTAAAAATGGATGGGTTAGCTGGCTGAGCTTGCGCTTGCGTACCATTAGCCAAGCTATTCGGATTTGCTGGCACAGACGCAGGTGGAACATCCACTCCGCTAGGCGAAGGCAAGGGTGCCATTGGCCCACGCTCAGCAAAGCTCATGCCGCTCGCCAGAGTAAGTGACAAGCCTGCAGCCACCACCAAAGTGCGTAGAACTTTAGAAAATGATCGTTTCATACACATATCCTTAAACGTTTTCGTTTTATTTATTGTTGTTTAGTTGATCACTTAACGCGACTGTATTCGTTTTGACCTTGAGTACGCTTATCAACCGACTCAGTCCAACTGGCTTGATTTTTTGGGGTCCAGTTTTTGGTCATGAAGCCATTGTCCGCACCCATGTATGGTGCAACATCAGGTCGCTTAGCAGCTTTTGCTGCAATTTCTGGGGGCTCAGAACAAGCAGCCAACAGCGCTGCTGCTGCAAAACACAAACCGAGAGTTTTGAAATTGAATTTCATTATTTCGCTCCTGGAATTTTTGCAGCAGGCGTTGGAGTTGGCGCTGGAGTGTCTGGTCCACCATAAGCAGTAGTCCAACCAAAAGCCTTAGAGCCGGCATACTTGCCATTCTTCTCACGAGTGGCAACACGATTATTGAAGATGCCAGAAATAATATCGCTATCGCCACCAATCAAAGCCTTGGTAGAGCACATTTCAGCGCAAAGAGGTAATTTACCTTCTGCCAAGCGATTACGGCCATATTTCTCAAATTCAGCAACGCTACCGTTTTCTTCAGGACCACCGCTACAGAATGTGCACTTGTCCATCTTGCTACGAGAGCCAAAGGCACCCTTACTCAAAAACTGTGGGGCGCCAAATGGGCATGCAAAGGAGCAATAACCGCAACCAATACAAATGTCTTTGTCATGAAGCACGACACCTTCATCGGTACGGTAGAAGCAATCGACTGGGCACACAGCCATACAAGGAGCATCAGTACAGTGCATACAGGCCACTGAAATTGATTTCTCTTGACCGACAATGCCATCGTTCACCGTAACAACACGGCGACGATTTACGCCCCAAGGTACTTCGTTATCGTTTTTACAAGCAGTGACACAACCGTTGCATTCGATGCATCGTTCTGTGTCGCAGATAAATTTCATTCTTGCCATTGTGTTCTCCTGACTTTATTTTTTAACTTAGGCAAATTTTTCGATTTGACACATGGTGGTTTTGGTTTCTTGCATCATCGTCACCTGGTCATAACCATATGTAGTCGCAGTATTGACCGCTTCACCTTGAACTACTGGTGCTGCGCCCTCTGGATAGTACTTACGAATGTCTTCGCCCTGCCACCAGCCAGCAAAGTGGAATGGTACGAAAGCAGTTCCCTGATCAACACGCTCGGTAACCATTGCACGTACTTTGATCTTGGCGCCGGTTGGCGACTTTACCCAAACGTAATCCCAGTTCTTAATGCCACGATCTGCTGCAGCCTTAGGATTAATTTCCACAAAGTTTTCTTGTTGGAGCTCTGCTAACCATGGGTTAGAACGGGTCTCATCACCACCACCTTCGTACTCAACCAAGCGACCAGAAGTCAAAATGATTGGGAACTTCTCATATAACTTCTCATTCAAGTTTTGATCTTGAACGGTCTTATAGAGTGTTGGTAAGCGCCAGAAATTCTTCTTATCTGCAGAAGTTGGATACTTGCGCATCATCGGTGCATTGGTACTGTAAAGCGCTTCACGGTGAATTGGAACTGGGTCTGGGAAGTTCCAAACAACTGCCCGTGCTTTGGCATTTCCAAATGGATGGCAACCGTTCTTCATCACAACGCGTTGGATACCACCAGACAAATCGGTCTTCCAGTTTTTACCTTCAGCGAGTTTTTTCTCGTCTTCGGTTAACTGATCCCACCAACCTAATTTCTTCACAAAGACGTGATCAAACTCTGGGTAGCCAGTTGTAATAGCAGCACCCTTGGAATGAGATCCATCTCCGGCCAACAAACTCACTCCTTCACGCTCAACACCGAAGTTCGCGCGGAAGTTACCGCCACCCTCCATCACAGTCTTGCTGGTGTCATAGAGGTTTGGTGAACCTGGATGTTTGATTGCGGCTGTGCCGTAGCAAGGCCAAGGCAAGCCATAGTAGTCACCTGTTGTGTCGTACCCAGTCACAGGATCAACTCCACCACGAGACTTCAAGGTCTTCGGATCGAATGTTGCAACCATTCTCATATGCGCTTTGAGACGCTCAGGCGTTTGACCGGTGTAACCAATCGTCCAGACGGAACGATTAATTTCACGCAAGATATCTTCAATTTGCGGCTCTTTCCATTGCTTACCAGCAAATTTAGAGTTGAGCATCTTGTAGTTCTTGGATAGCTCTTGACCAAAACCTAAGCGATCAGCAAAAGCTTGCATGATCACATGGTCAGGAACAGATTCAAATAATGGATCGATCACTTTCTCGCGCCACTGCAATGAGCGGTTTGATGCAGTAGCAGTGCCACAAGTCTCAAACTGGGTTGCTGCTGGCAACAAATAGACATTGCGATTCTTGTTGATTGTCTGTCCTTCTGCTGGTGGCATTGCAGCCATCGCAGCGGTTGCACTTGGATAAGGATCCACTACCACCAAGAGATCCAACTTATCCATCGCACGCTTCATATCTAAGCCGCGAGTTTGTGAGTTTGGAGCATGACCCCAGAAGAACAAACCTTTCACGTTAGTCTGCTGATCAATCATGTCGTTCTTTTCAAGAACAGCATCCACCCAACGAGAAACAGTAGTACCTGACTTCTCCATCATGTCTGGTGCATAGCGACCTTTAATCCAGTCGTAATCAACGCCCCACACTGCTGCGAAGTGCTTCCATGAACCCGCTGCCAAGCCATAGTAACCAGGCAATGAATCTGGGTTAGGACCTACGTCAGTTGCGCCTTGTACGTTATCGTGACCGCGGAAAATATTAGTACCGCCACCAGACTTACCAACGTTACCGAGAGCCAACTGCAAGATGCAGGAGGCACGCACCATTGCATTACCAATGGTGTGCTGGGTTTGACCCATACACCAAACAACTGTACTCGGACGATTTGTCGCCATAGTCTTGGCCACTTGATAAACCTGTGCCTCTGGAACACCGCAAGCCTCTTCAACTGCAGCAGGCGTCCACTTTTCCATCACTTCCTTGCGGATCTCATCCATACCGTATACGCGGTCGTTGATGTACTTCTTATCTTCCCAGCCGTTTTTGAAGATGTGATACAGAACGCCGAACAAGAAAGGAATGTCGCTACCTGAACGAATACGAACGAACTGATCCGACTTAGCAGCGGTACGGGTGTAACGTGGATCAACCACAATCACTTTGCAGCCGTTTTCCTTAGCGTGCAACAACATCAACATTGAAACTGGGTGAGCTTCAGCAGCGTTGGAGCCAATATACATGGCTGCCTTGGCATTCATCATGTCGTTATAGCTATTGGTCATCGCGCCATAACCCCAGGTATTGGCTACCCCGGCAACTGTGGTCGAGTGACAGATACGCGCCTGATGGTCTGTATTGTTGGTACCAAAGAAAGAGACCCACTTACGCAGTAAGTAGGCCTGTTCATTGTTGTGCTTTGATGATCCAATAAAGAACATCGCATCTGGAGAATACTTCTCACGAATACCCTTCATCTGAGCGGTAATTTCAGTAAGCGCCTGATCCCAAGAAATACGCTGATACTTACCATCCACCAGCTTCATTGGGTAACGTAAACGATAGTCGCCATGACCGTGCTCACGCAAAGCAGCACCTTTGGCACAGTGCGCGCCCATATTGATGGGGGAGTCAAACACTGCGTCTTGACGAACCCAAACACCATTCTCAACTGTGGCATCTACCGCACAGCCTACTGAACAGTGAGTACAAATCGATCTCTTGACTTCAATCTTGCCCTTGCCGTCCAGCATGGCTTTGCTTGGCTCAGCTACAGCTTTTTGCACCAAGCTCAATTGGCTAGCAGCAATACCAGCACCGACACCGACGCCTGAACGCTTTAGGAATGTTCGACGATCCATCGTCGGCACCGCTGCTTTTAAGCCACGCGATAAGCTGCCGATGAGGCGTGATGAAGCACGACTGCTTTGTGGGGTATTTGATTTACGAGTCAGACTCATATGATGTCCCTGGGAAAGTTTTTTTATTTATTAATGATTAAATCAATTCAACTGAAACCAACTCTTTAGAGCATGGTGCTTTCGTAATACTTACGCATGTGCGCAGTAATCGTTTGGCCTTTGCTCTGATCTTTTACGGTGCTACCAATTTCTTGAATAACAGCCTTACCAATAGAGGTTTGGGAGGCTACGGCAACCGCACCTACTGCAGCGCCTGCACCAATAAAGAAGTTGCGGCGAGATGGCTTATTTTCTTCGCTAGATACAACTTTGGATTTCGTGCTCATGGCATGCTCCTATTTGGTTATTCTTGATATTCGTCAAGTGTAATTCGTATTTGCATTTTTGACACTTATATGACTTGTAGGGCTAACTAGGACTTTCCCTTTATTGCAATGCAACATTAAATCATGTCAAAACTTTGCCCCTCAATCGCTAGGAATTCTCGGGTTAGCGCGGCGATTGGACGATACAAATGCATCTCGGGAATGTCTTCAATCGCATCACATAAGTCCTCAAACCAAGGGCGAATATGCGCATTGAAAAAAACCCTTTGATTTGTAAGGTTTGATACCTCTACATCGTCACCCGCAATCAGATATCGCATCACCTCGCAAAGTGCAGAGATATGGTCCTCGGTTTCAGTAACTTCTTCAGCCGACTCAAGGCCAAATTCCTCTAATGCCTTACGAATATTGACTAAGGGTCTTTCATTTAAATGACCAGCCATATAGAAAGAGCCATTAAGAACCACATTAGGCTTGCCCACACTAATAAAGTTCAGATCAAACTCATCATGCCAAGCTTTGGCTGGATTGTTCTTGGCTACCTCAACAACATCCATCCAGGCTTTGGCCAAAGGCGCCTCATCGCTTGCATCCTGCTGGTCTGCAGTAGCCGCAATTTGATCAAGCAACTCTTGATCTGGTGGCAAATGAAAAAATCTGGCGATCAGACCATAAAGATCCGCTCTCGCCAAATCCTCTGGCAGGCCTACATCACCTACTTCAGTTGATGCATTCTCTTTTTCGCTCATGTTTCTTTTTTCACCATATCCACTACTCGACAATCACCACACATCTTTAATCTATCCATTGCCGCTCCAGCAAAGGCGCCATGAGCACCAAGCTTAGTCAGCATCAGATCAACCATCTTCGCAGTACCGAAGGGCTTTCCACAACTGATGCAGTGAAACGCTTGTGTTTCATTCAGCACTACCTTCTGTTTCCGTTGCTCAACTGTTTGTAGGCGTGGCATTAAGGTGAGAGCATGCTCGGGACAAGTTTGCGCACAAATGCCACATTGCACACAATGCTTCTCAATAAACGACAATATGGGTTCATCAGGATTATCGAGCAGCGCGCCCTCCGGACAGCTGCTGACACAAGACATGCATAAAGTGCAAGCGTCTTTGTTAATTGCCAGACCACCTAATAAAGAATTGTTTGGCAAAGCCGCGCCCAACTCAGGCAATGGTGTCTTTGCTTGCTTTTGTAAATGCTCTAGCGCAGCTTCTAAGGTTTCACGCTTTTGATTGGAGAGGCCATAACTGGCGGGGGTGCACATGACATCCAGAGCGCCCCGTTGACGCAGCGTACCCATGGCTTTCGATACACCTTGAAGATCGTCTACAGAATCAGCCATTACCAATTGGACGCGCGCTTCAAAGCCATAGGCATGCAAAATGGCATTCGCTAATTGAGCCTGCTCTTCAAGAGCGGCACGATAAGCCGGATCTTCATCACCACTTAATAGCATGATGACTTCAGCAAAGCCGTAAGTTAAAGCCCCCAACCAGAGATCTAAGCCAGTAGAGGCAATATGTTCTATACCATAAGGAATAACAAATGATGGCAGTCCTTCATATTGTTTTGGCATCACATGCGCAGAGCGGCCCAAGCCATCAATCATGCGAGTGCCAGCCTTCAAGGTATGTAAGAGCAAGCTTGGGGCGACTGATTGATTGAGCTTTTTGGCTTCAGCATGAAAAACGCTAGCCAAGGTTTTTAATTCTTTACCTTGATGCGGCACGCTTGGATAGTTATAGCGCATCGCCCCCGATGGGCATACAGTCGAGCAAGCGCCACAACCCATGCAAAGATTAGGGTTGACTTCAACACTACCTTGCCCATTTTTAAAGATAGAACGGATTGCACCGGTAGAGCAGACATCAATACAGGCACTACAGCCTACTTTACCGTTGCGTCCATGGGCACAAACTTTTTCGTTGTAGACAAAATATTTAGGCTTCTCAAACTCACCCACCAACTCTAATAATTGATTTACAACTAATGCTTGATCAAGAGGATCTTTACCAGGAGCAAAGTAGCCCTGAGGAGTTTGGCTCATCGGCATTTTTGGATCTGCGCGTAAATCCAAGATCAAATCAAATTCGGCGCTGCGTTTACGTTCCACACGATCAAATGCAATGGCGCCAATACTGGCACAGGCGGTCACACAGTCTCGATGGGATTTACATTTGTCTAAATCAATTTGAAATGAGAGATCAATGGCATTTTCAGGGCAGACTTCAACGCAAGCCCCGCAACGAGTACACATCTCCGGATCAATTGGGTTTTGTAAATCCCAATCTACTGAGAAATTACCCAGATAACCCTCAAGCTTAGTCACTACGCCGGTATAAATGGGATAGTTGCGCACTAAAGGCAAATCACCTGACTCGGTACACAACACAGAGATATCCAAAGAAGCGCCAAGCTTTTCTGCCCAAGGTAAGACCTGAGATCCAGGGCCTACTAATAACAATCTTCCCTGACTTTCATAATTCACCACAGGCACAGGCTCAGCTTCGGGCATATCAGCCAAAGCCAAAAGTGCCGCAATCTTAGGTCCTGATAATTTTGCTTCTTGCGTCCAACCGGCAACTTCGCGAATATTGACAAAGCGCAATGGCGCCACCAAAGGCTTTTCAGATTGCTCTGCTAATTCAGCAAAGAGTGCTCCCTCTTGCGTGCAAGCTACGATTAGAGAGTCAGAACCATCCAGGGCTTTTAAAAAAGATCCAACTTCCTGTCGACATAAGGAACGATGTACTGAAACACCCAAAGCCTTCGCATCCAAAGGCATCGTGCCATTACAGTTACAGACTAATTTTTGACTCATTGACAACCTTCTTAGGTTTTTTTCTGATCTGACGCAAGCGGCATTTCATCCAGACTGGCAGATTTTTCCTGCGCTTGGATTTGAGTGGATGTTAAATCACTTTGTGTGGGAGCCTCTAAAGTGGCTTGCTCAGGCTCTGCTGCTTTAGTAATCCCAGCAGGCCCTTTCTTTTGATCAGCTTCATCACTACTCTTCTTGAAGAGATTAAGCATATCGCTTTGGACCATTCTTTCTAGCATGCCAGGTGGTAAAGGATCCGGCTTGGAATAGTCATCAATATAGATATCTAGACCATCCATCACATTGAAATGGGGATCAGTAAACATCTTCTTAAGAGCGGCCTGCTGAACAGCAGGATCAACATCCGGTTTCATAAATGCAGAAAAGTCCGGCGCAAAGCGATCGATCTTTTCGACATCATCTAAAGTCGGTGGCGGTGGCACCTCAGGATCTGGCGCCTTCATTTCTGCATTTGTCTGAGCTAGTGGCTGAGTAGCTTCTTTTTGTTGCTCCGCTACTTCATCCTCTTTGCCTGCCTTACGGCGTGACCAGCGACTTAGAAAACCATCTGCCATCATTCCTCCGCTGAGCGCTCGGCGCCTTTAAATGATGCTGGCTTGTGCCGTTTTTTGGGCTCAGGTCGATAATTTTCATTGACATACTCTTGCAGCCAAGAGGCATGCTCATCATTCATGGGAACAGTGTCCACTGACTCTCCTCCATCAAGCAATCGCGCTGCTTCGTTATAGCTCACACAGATACGATGAGGAACGGCAATAGTAACTTCCGCTTTAGCCATCTCAAGTGATTGCGCATCAATATAGCGATCAATCTCTTCTTCCAAGCGCCACATCACAAACCATGCGGGTGTTGTTGCAGAAACATTCAGGTAATAGCCTTCAGCCTCATCAGGAAAAAGATTTAATTCAAAGCCGGTGAATAACCAAGATTCACCCTCGGCATCACGACCCAAGAACTGCCCTGAGATAGCGCTATTTTGATTGGCATTGAATTGTCCAAAATCAGGGAGCACTTCCTGAGGAACCCATCGGTATGACACCCATGGGTTATCCATATTTTGTTTACGCATTAGCACTGCAAAGCGCATAAGTACCCAGCGCCTTAGGTGTTCTGAACCACAATGTTCGGAAATTTGCTGCTCATATCTTTTGACAGAGTAGCAACACGAATAGCGACTTGTCTTGCGATGTTCTTATAGATTGCACTAATGGCTCCATCCGGGTCAGCAACCACAGTTGGACGACCAGCATCTGCCTGTTCACGAATCGATAAATTCAGTGGCAATGAACCCAAGAAATCAACGCCATACTCCTGACACATTTTTTCACCGCCACCACTACCAAAAACATGCTCTTCATGACCGCACTGAGTGCAAACATAAGTACTCATATTTTCAATAATGCCGATGATCGGCACACCAACTTTCTCAAACATCTTTAAACCTTTGCGAGCATCCAGCAGTGCGATGTCTTGCGGCGTAGTCACAATGACCGAGCCGGTAACAGGCACCTTTTGCGATAAGGTCAACTGGATATCACCAGTGCCTGGTGGCATATCTACGATCAAGTAATCTAGATCACGCCAGCGGGTTTGACGCAGCAGTTGCTCCAAAGCAGAAGTCACCATAGGACCACGCCATACCATTGGTGCATCTTCTTCAATTAAGAAACCAATAGAGCTAGCTTGCAAGCCATGGCCTTCCATTGGCTCAATCGTATTCTCTTCAACAGATTCTGGTCTACCGGTAATACCCAACATCATGGGCTGACTTGGCCCATAGATATCGGCATCTAATATTCCGACTTGCGCACCTTCAGCTGCTAACGCTAATGCCAAGTTCACAGCAGTGGTTGATTTACCAACTCCACCCTTACCGCTTGCAACAGCAATAATATTTTTCACGCCCGGCAATAATTTAACGCCCCGTTGCACAGCATGCGCGACAACCTGACTGCTCACATTCACGCTGACGTTTTTAACCCCAGGCAATGCGCGCACAGCATTGATAACGGATTTACGAATCAAATCAAATTGGCTTTTAGCGGGATACCCCAAAACAATATCGAACGAAACATCGCCATCTTCAATACGCAAATTTTTGAGGTTTTTAGCTGTTACAAAGTCGATCTTTGTATTGGGATCAAGCAAGCACTTAAGGGCTCCTTGTACAGCTTCTACAGTAACTGACACTACTTTCTCCTATGCTCAGTAGCTCTGAATACATTTTCAGAACTGCTTTAATTAATTTTTAGAACATCAAGTAGATTAACCGCACCAGCAAAACTTTGCTGAGCAGGTGCTTATGGATCTCTTGGTAATTATTGAATAACCGGAAAACCTGCTTCCGTAATGATCTGACTGGCCTGCGCAGCCGATAAGGAAGTTTCTAGATTGACCATCTGAGATGGCAAATCAGCCCGTACTGTAGCTTGCGGATCCTGAGCTTGAATTGCCCTCGTTACGGCATTAATACAGCCCCCACAGGTCATTCCGGATACTTTAAGACTCAACATATCAACCTTTTTGCATTGAATTTACTTGGCATGAAGTAGATTATCTTCCATATGAGCACCCTAAAAGAGATGAGTTCTGAGCTTTTTACCTTAGATATTGGTGGAATGACCTGTGCCTCTTGCGTAGGGCGGGTTGAAAAGGCGCTTCATCAGATCCCTGGAGTAGAAGCTGCCAGCGTCAATTTAGCAACTGAGCAAGCCAGAATTCGCCTCAATACATCATCCCCTAGCAACATTGCTGAGGTTATTGCGGCAGTGAATAAAACCGGTTATGAAGCGCGCTTGAGCAATCCCCACTCAAGTGCAGAGATAAAACCCTCGCATTCATTTTGGGGGTCAGATGGTCTGGGTAGAGTGTTACTGAGTTTTGCTTTATCAGCTCCACTCATCTTGCCAATGCTGTTGATGCCCTTTGGGATTCATTGGGCGCTATCTCCCAAATGGCAACTGCTCTTAGCAAGTCCAGTGCAATTTTGGCTTGGGTGGCGATTTTATAAGTCTGGTTTTAAAGCACTCCTGTCAGGCGTTGGCAATATGGATTTACTGGTTGCCATTGGGACAAGTGCTGCTTATGGTTTGAGCGTATCTCAAATGCTGACTTCACCGCATGCAGTTCATGAGCTCTATTTGGAGGGGTCTGCTGTCATTATTTGTATGGTGCTTCTAGGAAAATGGTTAGAGGCTCGTGCAAAGCAACAAACTAGTGAAGCGATACGGGCACTACAAAAACTTTGGCCAGAGCATGCAAAAGTCCTTGACCCTAGCATTGATATCGCAGAGGGTGTTCCACTCGACCAATATCGCGATCTCCCTCTAGAGCAGGTTTTCCCTAAAGACCGTGTATTGGTTTTACCTGGGGAGCGCATTCCTGTAGATGGCTTCATCTTGCTTGGATCTAGCCATGTAGATGAATCGCTCCTGACCGGAGAAAGTGAGCCAGTTAAAAAAATACTGGGTGCAAAAGTCATTGGTGGATCACTGAATGGCGAAGGCTTACTGGTGGTTGAGGCGCAAGCTGTTGGCGTAGAAAGTGTTCTTTCCCAAATCATTTCATTAGTAGAAGATGCGCAAACCCAAAAAGCGCCCATTCAAAAATTAGTAGATCAAGTCAGTGCAATCTTTGTACCGAGTGTGATTGTGATTGCCATCATCACTGGATTGGTAAATTGGTTTTACCTGGACTCTGCATCGATTGCCATACTAAGAGCAGTCTCTGTCCTAGTGATTGCCTGCCCTTGCGCTCTTGGCTTAGCAACACCTGCAGCCATCATGGCAGGAACTGGTATTGCAGCGCGCTTTGGTATTTTAATTAAAGACCCTCAAGTACTTGAGTTAGCACACCGCTTAAGTATTGTTGCGTTTGATAAAACAGGTACTCTCACGATTGGTAAACCCAGGCTTCTCAATATCATTTCATTTACTGATTCTGTAGATGAAGATGCCATCTTAGCGAGTACTGCAGGCTTACAATTGGGCAGCGAGCATCCCTTAGCTAAAGCCTTGCTAGATGGAGCTAAACAAAAAGGGGTCAGCCCAATACCACCCCTGGAAAGTAAGGCGCTAGCAGGTATTGGCATCAGCGGTAAACCGAGTGCTGGTGGTTGGATGGGTCAAAGCCTCTGCTTACAAAGTATTGCCTCACTAGATGCAAACCCACATCAAGCAGACATTATTCAAAAAGCACAAGTGTGTTTCGATGCAGGGCAGACTGTTTCTGTACTCATGAATGAAGCTACTTCGTCTCCGATTGCGATCGTTGCCTTTGGTGATGAACTCAAACCGAATGCCAAAGAGGCGATCGCTTCTTTACAGCAACTGCACATTCGTACCGTGATGCTCTCGGGTGATAACACTGCGGCAGCAAATCGCGTGGGTCAGTCCATCGGGATCGATGAAGTCTTTGCGCAGGTGATGCCAAGCAATAAAGCAGACATTATTCAGAAACTGCAATCCTCTCAAAAAGATGGTGATCGTCATTGGGTGGCGATGGTAGGTGATGGCATCAATGATGCTCCCGCTCTCGCAACAGCAGATGTTGGTATGGCCATGTCTACCGGTACCGATGTTGCGATGCAGGCTGCAGGTATTACTTTGATGCGCGGAGATCCGACTTTGGTGGCGGATGCCATTGATATCTCCAAGAGAACCTGGAGAAAGATTCAGCAAAACTTATTCTGGGCTTTTATCTTCAACTCCACCGGAATTCCGTTGGCAGCACTAGGCTATCTCTCACCAATGCTCGCCGGCAGTGCCATGGCACTCTCGAGCTTTTGCGTTCTGAGTAACGCCTTGCTCCTAAAACGCTGGCGTCCCTCTCACGCGTAAGCAATCCTTATTTGGGGATTTTACGAATGAGCTCAATATCGCCATAAATAGCGCGTGTTTCTGACTTTGTATTATCAGTATCGGTTAATAAGGCAATCCCAATGACTTCACCAGGAGCCTCACCATAAGCATGTCTGTAATCAGCAGCAAGATCACGTTGATGTTTGTGCCAATTTCCTAAATTTTCCCAACCAGAATCCACCACAATCATTTTGATACGCGAGGTATGCGCATTGGTAATGACCGTGTCGATAGGAGACTTACCTGACCAGATATACATCAAAGTAGCGTATGGCATTTCTTGACCGCTAATGAGATTGGCCATCTCAAATGTCATTTTTTCTTTTAAAGAAAGTTTTGATTTATTGCCATCAAAGGCGACCAAAATTCTTAAGGGCGCATCATCTTGATAACTCTCAGCATTGTCAGCATCAGGCAAAGCGCCTAAAGCCTTCCATTCCCACTGTAACCATAAATTATTTGCTTGACGTGGGCGCAGTTTCACCGCCAACCCTGAAGCAGAGGTTTTGGAGTTGGCACTCAAAACAGTTTTGCCTTGGTAAGTTTCTAGGCGATAAACCGTATTCTTTTTATAAGGAGCAATCCGATAGAAATTCCAGCCATTAGGCATCCCATCGCGCGGAGTCTCAGCCGAAAATTTTGGCAACTCATCTTGTGCAGGAATTTGAGCAACATTAAAAGCCTGCCCTGACTCATTTTGCACTGATCCGCCACCCAGCCCTGCGCAAGCCGTTAGAGCCAGCGCAATGCAGACAATGAAGAAAAGGGAAAGGAGCTTGGGCATGGGCTAATTGTCCCAATTATTGACCTAAGTAAGTCTAAAATCAAAGTATGCGCCGACAATCTCCCTCTAGCTGGGCTGCAATCTGCATCTGTATTGCAGCAGTGGTGCACTTTGCTCTAGGCTTTGCGATTGAATTCTCGGTTGATGAAGCGCATTACGCACTGTATGCACAGCATCTAGCGTGGAGCTATTTTGATCATCCGCCACTCGTTGGCTGGATTCAGTGGCCACTAGTAGCACTCACCTCCTCCGAAGGCATTATTCGATTGATCCCAGAGTTGCTCTGGGTACTTTCCTGTTTCTTGGTTTATCAAGTGACTTTGGAGGTGCATCACTTTATCCAAGGACGTAACGCTGGATATCTGACAAGTGCACTGCCATCGTCTAACACTTGCGGACTCATGGCAGTACTAGCCATCATTGCGGCACCAATGCCACATGTATTAGCAATTGGCTTGTTACCCGACAGCTTACTCATTCCGCTGAGTCTAGTTCTGCTGTTGATGGCACTACGCTGGTTAATGAAAGATCACTTCAGCATTGCTGATTGGCTTATCACTGGAGCATTACTTGGTTTAGCGGGACTCAGTAAATATACTGCCGTCTTTACTGCAATGGCATTGCTGCTGATTTTTTTAAGTAGCCCTAGAAAACCTTGGATTAACAAAATCGGTTTTTGGCTTGCTGCAATTGTTGCTCTTCTACTCATTAGTCCTGTTCTATATTGGAATTGGACTCATGACTGGATCTCATTTAAATATCAAGTAGCTCATGGAGCTGGCAGTGTTTGGCTCTGGCGCAGATTTGGTGGCTACCTGGCTATCCAAGTGGTGGTCTATGGACCCCTACTCATTTTAGGTGCCTACCTTTTTATTAAACATTGTATTCACGGCACCAGACTAGCTTTATTAGCCTTACTAGGATTCTTTGTGATTCCTTTTGTAATCTTTACAAGTCTCTCTGCTGGTGGCGGATTACCACACTGGACATCACCTGCATGGTTTTGTCTGGCGCCATTTGCAGGCATTGGCTTAGCAAAAGCATGGTCCACTCAACGCCATCAGCTCATTCGAATTTTATTCATCGTACAAGTTGTACTCTGTTGTATTGGATTTACCTATGTTCTGTCTGGTGGCATGAATTCAGCAGCTATCAAATCCAACCCGATTGCAGATCTCTATGGCTGGAAACTAGCAGGTCAAAAGGCTGCTGAATTAACGCAAGCAACAAAAGCGAGTGGGATCGTCGTGCAAAATTGGACTTTAGGTAGTCGCACCGCTTGGTATGCCCAACCGATTCCCGTGTTTGTTTTGGATGAACGTCAAGACCAGTTTGATCTCTGGTTTGGGCAATTGCCCCGTGGGGCAAACATCATCCTCATAAATTGGTCGGGAATGTCTTTTGCACCCCCGCTTGGTAAGCAATCTGCCTTTGAACGCTGCGAAGCTTTGGATACCCTAGAAATTATGCGATTTGGACAAATCTTGTCTAAATTTGACTTTAGCCTTTGCAGCAACTGGCAAGGCACTGGTTTAGCGAAGTAATTCACCCAAATTCAAGACCTTAGGCGCCCAAAGCATTATCCTTACGCCTATGAGTTCACTGCCCCAGTCCACCCCAAAAGCCCAATCTGGGTGGAAATCAATGCTAAAGCGCGCCTGGCCGACCATTCGCATTTTGCTATCCATCGCCCTGCTTTGGAAAGCCACCAGCGGAATCGACTGGCATACCCTCCTTGATTCTGAAATCAAGATGCAACCAGCTTGGCTAATAGCTGCAGGAGTAGCAATTTGTTGCGCGTTTATTTGTGGCGGTCTGCGTTGGGGATTTTTAATGCGGAGTGTGGGTTTTCAAGGTGGCTTCAAAACTTATATCGCTCTATATTTTGCTGGCGGACTCATTAACCAAGGACTACCAAGTACGCTAGGGGGAGATAGTTATCGCGCCATCACCGCAACGCATCTCAACAGCACCGGAAATCTCACTGAAACAAAAGAGCTTGATGAAGAGCTTCATCACTCTGTTGATTTAGAGCATGCCCCTGCAAAACTGCGCCTCAGCTTTGCGATGGTTTTAGTGGATCGCTTTTTAGGTTTAGCGGGCAATAATTTACTCGGTGGCTTAGGCTTAATTCTCGGTGGCGCTACGCTTGCTGCCTGGGGACAAGATTTAGGTTACGCCGTTGTTGCCGTCATGGTGTTAGCAGGGTTAATCATCGCCTTGGTATTGGCTTGGGCGCCAACCCGTCGACTACTGCAAAACTTACTTGACCGCCTGCGCATGAACAACGCCATGCCTGGTATTCATTTGGCCTTTTCCTGGCCGATGAATATCGCACAAGCACTTTTCGCAATCGCCATTCATGGCTTCATTATTTTGGCTTTTGGTTGTTGCCTGAGAGCCTATGGTGCTGAAGCGCCAATCTCTAGCCTGATGATTGGCCTGCCCGCATTAAGTCTTTTGTTAATGCTCCCGATTAGTATTTCTGGCTGGGGTTTGCGTGAAGCAACTCTATCGTCTGTGCTAGCACTATGGGGCGTTAACCCTTCACTTACTGTATTAGCCTCTATAAGCTATGGTGCAATTACTGTGATCTCAGTCCTGCCGGGTGCTTACTTTTTATTAAAACGAAAATAATTCTTTCAGAGCAAAATTATGACTATTAGCGTCAATACCATGCGTGCCATTGATCATTGGGTTGGAGTACCCCTTTGCGCAATTGCCAGCCCATTAGTGGTATTGATAGATGGTGTAAAAAGAATTTTTAGCCGTGGTCCAAAAACTCCCAAGAAATTACTGTTTATCGAACTCTCCGAAATGGGGAGCGCCATCTTGGTTGACCCAGCGATGCGCAATGCACAAGCGCGTGGCGCTGAATTATTTTTCTTAATCTTTAAGAGCAATCGCGCTAGTCTCACCCTTTTAAATACGGTTAAGCCAGAAAATATTTTCACGATTGACTCTTCAAGCTTGGGTGGATTAATTAAAGACACCTTGCGCTTTTTGCTCGTCGCCCGTGCACATCGCATCGATACCGTGATTGATCTTGAGCTCTTCTCACGCTTTACTGCCCTTCTCACTGGACTATGTGGTGCTCGTCATCGCGTGGGCTATCACATTTTTCACGGGGAAGGTTTATGGCGTGGCTTCATGCTTACCCGCAAGGTGCATTACAACCCGCACATTCACATTACTAAAAACTTTCTCTCTTTAATTCATGCAGCTTTTGCAAAAGAGATTGAAGTGCCTTTTAGCAAAATTCAGATTCCGGATTCTGAAGTCAAACTTGAGCAAGCCATCATCCATCCAGATGTTATGAAAAAAGTGCTTGCTCGGATTGAAAAGAAAGCTGCTGAAGCCGGCATTCCCTATACCTATGGAAAAAATCGCCTCATTTTGATTAATCCGAATGCTAGCGATCTCTTGCCACAACGTCGCTGGGCGCAACAGCGCTTCTCGGAGCTCATTCAAGCTGTAAACCAGCGCTATCCAAACGATTTAATTCTGATTACGGGCTCCCCTACTGAATTTGTCTATGTCGATAAAGTGCGCTCTGTTGCCAATGTTAAAAATGCTCTGAACTTTGCAGGCCAAGTTACCTTTACTGAATTGCCACCGCTGTACACGCTATCTGATGTGATGGTGACCAATGATTCTGGCCCAGGTCACTTCTCTGCAGTGACACCACTCAGAACAGTGGTTCTGTTTGGACCAGAGACGCCCGCCCTCTACGGCTCTATTGGTAACTCTATTGCAATCACCGCCAATCTTGCTTGCTCACCTTGTGTGAGCGCAGCTAATCATCGCAAAACACCTTGTCAAGATAATGTCTGCATGCAAGCCATTTCGGTTGCGCAAGTATTAGATAAAGTGACTGTTCAATTGCAAGAAGCGGATAGAGCAAAAGGTCGTTCAGCTGGATGAGCAAGACAGCAATCCCCAAACTAGCTTGGTTTGTCCCGCTTGCTCCTATCGCTCTTGCTGCAGCGATTTACTTTGGGGAATTTCAAAGTAGTAGCTTTTTATTCATTAATCGTCTTACCCAGTTATTGCCTGACACAGTTTGGGCCTGGCTCACTTTTCTAGGAAATGGCTGGGGCATATTTGCATTGGCATTTCCGCTACTCCTTTTAGCGCCCCGCTTACTCACTGCCGGTTTATTTGCAGGTGCCCTCTCCGCAATTGCCAGCACAATTCTCAAAAACGGGTTTGATCTTCCAAGACCAGCTGGTCTTTTAGAGAATGGTAGTTTTTATCGCATTGGCGAGCCCCTGCTGCATAAAGCATTGCCATCAGGTCACACCCTTACGGCTTTCGCGATTGCCAGTGCACTGTATTTTGTCTCCAGCAGAGCGAAGCGTAGCCATCTATTGCCACTGTTCTTGGTTGCAGCATTAGTAGGCTTATCGCGCAGCGCAGTTGGTGCACATTGGCTCACAGACGTATTGGCCGGAGCAGGCGTTGGCATTTGGTGTGGGATGTTGGGTGCCCTACTTGCACAATACGTTCCAGAGAATCAACTATCCCTCAAGAATCTTTGGCCTCGCTTGATTGCTCTTGGCGGTGTTGTAGCTATCTATGCGCATTACACCCAAATTATGGATCTTGAATTAAATCTGCCATTGCAATATGCCTCCATTGCCATCGTAGCTATCACCTTCATATTTTTTGTTAAAGCGCAATTTAACAACTCACCTGGCAACCCAGAATAGTTTTGTATGTTTAGCTATCGACATGCTTTTCATGCTGGCAGCCATGCTGACATTCTCAAGCACCTTACCCTTATTCATCTTGTAGAGTATTTACAAGAAAAACCGGTAGCCTTGACGATGGTCGACACCCATGCTGGTGCTGGTATCTATAGCCTAGAGGATGGATTTGCTGCTGTGAGCAAAGAAGCAGAAGGTGGAATATATCGTTTATTGAAATTCAAAGATGCGGGCAATCCCATTCCAGAAAGCGTTCAAACATATTTGGATTGTATTAAGGCGGAAAATGTTGGGGGAGATCTCAAGACTTATCCTGGGTCCCCATTTATTCTGGCTCGACTGTTGAGACCGCAAGATCGCCTGAAGTTATTTGAACTTCATCCCAAAGAGATTGATATTCTTCGCCATAACATTGGAGAACTGAAGCAATCAAAACAGATTGATATTTATGCTGAAGATAGTTTTAGCAGACTGAAGGGCTTACTACCGCCTCCCAGTAGGCGCGGTTTAGTACTCATTGATCCTTCTTATGAAGACAAGCAGGATTATCGGTATTTAGAGCTTGCAATCGAAGAAGCATTACAGCGTTTTGCTACTGGCTGTTACGCAGTCTGGTATCCGATTCTTTCCAGAAGAGAATCTATCGCTCTACCTGATCGCATGAAAAAGATTTGCGCCGCTCATCAGCGCTCTTGGCTTCATACTGAGTTGCGTGTTGAGAATGCACCTGGTGAACGGCGCCTTCAAGCGAGTGGCATGTTCATTATTAATCCACCGTGGACACTAGAAAAGCATCTCGCTGATGCACTACCCACTTTAACCAAGGCTCTAGGTATTGATGGTGGAGCGCAATTCTTACTCAAGAGTTTTGAGGCATAAAACGAATCTTAGATTTACTCAGTCGCGCACATCAATCATGATCTCGTTGCGACGCATGAACGGTAGTGTCCAAGGCGGGTTATAGCGGGCGAATTTTGGTGAGCCATTCGCTGATAGATTGTGTGTCTTCATCCACTCTTCTAACTCTAAGACTCTCTCGGCGACTTTTTGACTGTTATAAAAACCTGAGAAGGTAATCACCGCTCTTTTGACTGCAGGAATTTGCCTGATCTGCACCTTTGAATTGAGGGGCTTCGGTAGCGTTTCCATAGTGTATTCAGAGGGCATGACAAATGAAACCACCCATTGCCCAGCCTTACTCTCAATATTGACTGGGGTGGTCATGGCTATCTTGGCACTTTTAGCAGGCTGCTCCTCTACCGCAACTGGAGTAGTCATCGCAATTTTTTCACTAACTTGGTTTTGGCCAAAGATATAAGCAGCAATGAGCCGAAAGCCTTGACCTGATGCTTCATCGAGATCGCCCTCAACCTGAACCTCAGCCAAAATCATCGGCGCATAAGATCGAAGTTCAAATGGGGGCGCCTTTTCAAGCACGGAATATTTTGGTTCTTCAATTGCCATGACTACCCCCGTGAAAGTCAGCGCTAAAAAAAGAATACTTTGCGTAATAAATCTTTTAAAAGACATCTTCACCAGCTTGCCTTAAGATTAAAGCCTGCAGCACTGTACTGAAGAGTGGCACTTGCTCCAACGGGTAGAGTAAGTTTATTGGCTTGATGGCCAAATGGTAGATCAGTCAAAATAGGAATGGATTTTGCTAGGCGATGACGAATAGCCTCAACTGCACGCTCAAGCGTATAGCCTTTATCGTTGTCATATAAACGATATGCTGAGAAACCCCCTAGTAATACTGCTGCCTGATTACCCAGTACACCAGCATCCAATAACTGCATCAAGGTTCTTTCCAGCCGATAGGGATGCTCATTCACATCCTCTAAAAATAAAATACCGCCCTTGGTTTGGGTGCTTGATGGCAGGTAAGATGTTCCGATAAGACTGGCTAGCACCGTGAGATTTCCACCCCACAGCATTCCAGTAATTGAACCTGAATCTACTTGCCCCAAGAATGCTTGAGATGCATTAATAGTGCAATCGAGTTTTCTTTCTTGTATGGCAGATAAGAAATGCTTCCACATGAATTCATCTGGAGGAATTGGCTTGCCATTCTCATCGATTCTGCCAAAGTCATAATTGAGCATAGGGCCAGATAAAGTAATCGCGCCCGTCTTAGCCAAGAGACCCAACTCAAAACTGGTGAAGTCGCTATGCCCACAAATCTGGAGCCCACCCTTCACTGCTTGAGCAATTGCATTCCATTGAATATCAGACAGCAAACGATGAATACCATAACCACCACGCATTGCCATCACAATTTGCTTCGTATCTAATGTGGCTAAGTGATTGAGCTCATTTAATCGCTCGGCATCACTTCCAGCAAAACGCTCGTGTACACGATGAACACAATCAGGATTATGAATCGCCATACCCTGGCTTTTTAACCAAGCCATCCCCGCTAAGGGGCTCTTCTCATCCAGACTAGCGCCTGATGGAGCAACGAGATGGATGGAGTTCAACGTCGCTCCTTAAAGAAGCTGCGCAGTAATTGACCACACTCTTCACTCATGACGCCACCCTCAACGCTGGTTTGATGATTAATTTCTTTTGAAGAGAATACATCCAAAACACTTCCAGCGGCACCTGTTTTAGGATCTAGTGCGCCAAAGACAAGCCGCTCTACCCTGGCATGCAGGATGGCGCCTGAGCACATTGCACAAGGCTCTAGGGTTACATATAGGGTAGTGCCTGGAAGGCGATAATTTGCTTCTACCCTTGCCGCTTCTCTCAGAGCCAGCATCTCGGCATGCGCACTAGGATCATGATGCGAGATAGGTTGATTAAATCCCCTAGAAATGACCTTACCGTCGCGTACTAAAACTGCACCAACCGGCACCTCATTTGCAGTAGCAGCTAATTGAGCTTGCTCAATCGCTTGCTCCATAAACTGATGATCAAGTTCAGCTTGATTCATTTAAGTAGGGTGAACGTCAGCCCAACAATTTGGAGTTTCATATAGACGAATTGCTGAGAGCTCAAGACGACCACTAAATGCTTTAGCAAAGACAGGCTGCAAAATAGCGAATGCAGCATTTGCCAGATTCTCGACAGTAGGAACATGCTCCATGATGACGGTTTTATGATTTGGCAATGTCGCCAAGAATGCCACCAAACCTTGATCTTCTTTAGCCACTAAAAATGCATGATCCCATGGTTCAACAACATGTTCATTGGTGAGCTTTTTGATATCACCAAAATCTAAGACCATGCCATCATCGGCTTTGCCAGGATGATCTGCTACCTCACCAGTCAAGGTCACCTCGATTGCATAGCGATGCCCATGCAAATGCTTGCATTGCCCATCATGATTTGGAATGCGATGACCTGAGTCAAACTCAAGACGGCGGGTAATGGAGATAGCAGCTTGTTTACTAGTCATTTGGTACTTTAAAGAATTGGGCGCAGCCCTTTTATCGGATTCCAATCAGTTTATGCGATTGAATACTCAGTCTCCACAAGGGACGTTTTTGGCACAAACCCACTGCCAGCTCTGTATTGCTTTTCAGGTTTGGTCCATCCATGGGTTGCAAGAAGCGATTGCGGTAGTCCATCTTCTCAAAACGGGCCATTAGATTTTCTACAGAATCATGTCCAGCTTGCGGAACCACCAACTTGAGTTCGTTTGCCTGCAACACAATCAGATCAGACCCTGCCTTTGGACTAACACAAACCCAGTCAACTCCTTTTGGAACCTTGATGGTGCCGTTGGTTTCAATCGCCACCTCAAAACCTTTTTGATGAAGCACGGTGATGAGCTCTTCATCTAACTGCAAGAGTGGTTCACCACCAGTAAACACTACATAACGTTGCTGCGGGCCTGCCGAAGTACTTCTCCAAGCAGTCTCTATATCCTTTGCTAAATTATTGGCAGTCTCAAATTTTCCACCACCAACACCATCACTACCGACAAAATCGGTATCGCAAAATTGACAGACTGCTGAAGCACGATCCTCTTCACGACCACTCCATAGATTGCACCCGGCAAAACGGCAAAAAATAGCAGCACGTCCAGCGTGAGCGCCCTCACCTTGTAAGGTTGGAAATAGTTCTTTAACGGTATACATAGCAATATGCTATTTTAAGCGCTTTGCTTACTTCCAGGAGACCAGCTCCCATTGCCAATAGTCTTCCCAATAGGCGTTTGACCAGAACACTCCGGGCGTAATATAGCGCCCACTGCCCCTACGGATCACCCAGCGCCCGATTTCTGGAGAGAACCAAACATCTTCCTCGCGGATATTTTGAACTCTAAAGAGGTCATTACTCTCAAAATAAGGTATCTCATTGTGGAGGTGAAGGGTCAGAAACTTTCCTGCTGGAGACTGGATTTGCTCCCAAGCAAGTGCCGACATATTGAGTCCCCAGTAATAACTTCCATCTGGATAAGTGGGAACTTGATAGTGGGTTTTATAAAACCGATGCCAGCCCACCTGAAGTTGTTCAGGCCAAAGAGGAATTGCCTGCTGAAATTTTTGTGGAGGGCTCCAATGCGGATCCTGCAAGACAAAGCCCCAGGGCGCTTGGATTTCATCGGGCAATGGACCCGACTTAACTCCCGAGCGTGTAATACGAATTTCACTACCTACCGAGACAACTCTTTCGGTGACGGTATCAATGATTTCTTGGTTAAATACATTACGGACTTGGTAAACCCATTCTTGCCCTACCTTGGGCGCCCGAACGATTGGCGTTGGTATGGGTTGACCTACATTGACACCTTGAGGAAATGGCTGCGAAGAAATGCACCCTAGCAAAAAAATTGGCAGGGCTACTAAAAAGAATCTGCGCCAGTGTTTTACTTGTATGAAGTGAGTTGCCATTGAAGACTATCTTCCAAATTAGGCATGCCTAACTGACCCTGAATCATATAAGAGCCAGAGGATTCGCGGGCAACCCAACGACCAATACTGGGAGCAAACCAGACAGTTTCTTTACGGATGCAATTGACTTTGTTGTCATCATCGCTCACATAATTAATCAGATTTTGGTAACGCAAAGTCAGAAAAATGCCTGCAGGTACAGTCATTTGTTCCCAACCGTGGGCGCTCATATATTCTTGCCAGCCATAAGCATTATCTGGGTAGCCTGCCAAGCTATATTTGGTAATCAATTGCTTACTCCAGCTTGAAGCTAACTCTTGAGGCCATAAAGGGATGGCTGGGTTAAAGCTAATGACCCTAGACCAATGCGGATCTCGAATCACTGTACCCCAAGGTCCTTGAATTTCATTGGGTAGTTTTTCGCCGCTTTCGTTCGATCGATCAACCACAATCGTTGAACCAATGCTGGCTACACGCTCAGTAATCAGCCCTAAATTTTTACCGTCAAATACATTGCGTTTAACGTAGGTCCATTCCTGGCCAACTTGGGGCGCACGAATAGCGGGTGCCGGGTTAGGCTGCGCAACTGGAATGCCACGCTCATATGAAAGCGGGACGCCACAAGCTACCGGCGCTAACGCAGCCGATGTGATGAATGTGCGACGAGATAAATTCATATACTCTCCTAATCAATATTTATTATGACTATACCCCAAGCAAACTGAGCTCTTCAGCAGTAAATCCTGCTTGCTTACGAGCCTCGAAATTAAATGGCCCCCGTAATTTGGGTGCGGAATATTTTTTTGCTAGATCTCTATAGGCGGTAATTGGCGAGAGATTGTCTTTCTCGCATAAGAAATTGAACCAATGATTACCAATGGCAACATGACCGATTTCATCTCGGAGAATGATCTCTAGAATATCTACTGCGCCGAGCTCTTTAATTTGCTTGAAACGATCTCGAATCATGGGTACGGCATCTAGGCCCCTAGCTTCCATGGTGCGCGGAACAAGCGCCATCCGAGCAATGACTGAGTCTTGTGTTCTCTCTACCATTTCCCACAAACTATTGTGTGCAGAAAAATCACCATAAGAAAATCCAAAGGATTGGATATATTCGTTCACTAGTGTGAAGTGGTAAGCCTCTTCTTTGGCAACTCTGAGCCAATCTTCATAGTATTGCTGAGGCATGTTAGGAAAACGCCAAATCGCGTCTAAGGCAAGATTAATCGCATTAAATTCGATATGGGCTAGTGAATGCAATAAAGCCACCCTTCCCTCGACGCTATCCATTTTTCTTTTGGGAACCTGAAGAGGTGGAATCAATTCAGGCCGTTGTGGGCGCCCAGGCAAAGCCAGATCTTGACTATTCAATAGTGCAGCAGGATTTATGTCGACGAGTTGCTTGTGATATTCGTCAAATAATTGAAAAACTCGGCTTGCCTTTATTTGCGCATCGGTAATGGCCAGTATTTCAAGAGTGGCTTGGCGTAACTCAGTCATTTATCAACAATATATAGGGTTCTCAAAGCCTACAAGAAAGATTGCATCGTCATATTTTCCACGATGAAAACTCATTGCCATTATAGGAACAGGTCTTGTATGATCAACAGAGTCTAGAACAAACGCTATTGCTTAGGGATCGATGAAATGTCCAGAGATAAATTGGGATTGTTTGCATTTGGCTTAGTACTAATAGGCTTTGTGGTGTTTGTAAAAACCGGCTCCTTTTTTCTCTTTTCCATAGGCATCGTATCTGTCGCCCTGTTAGTGTTTTCAAAAAGCAAATTCATTAAATAGATGACTGGTGAAAAACTAGAGCTAATCTTTGAGTTTGGTGTGATATTGATCTCACCCATCATCTATCATCTCTACCTTTTGAAATACAAAAAAATTGCGCGAGAAATTGTTTTTAAGGATATCAAGATTTACTTGTTCCTTTACATTCTGATTGCCATCACCGGCTTATTCGCTCTATTGAGATAGCCCAATCATGAAGGCTGAGTTGGCTTAAATCCTAACGGTCGTATTCGCTAGCAAACTCATGATTCACGTCGCGATGCTTTGCCTCATCCTCTCGGACTGCAATCACCACATCACGCAATGTAGCGTCTGCAGATAAGTTCCAATAATCAATGGCAATTTTTGGCGCAGGGATATTAGGTAAGCTTCCATTATCAATTTCACGTAAATATTCTGTATAGGAATAAACCGCTTCTTCTTCAAAATATCCAACAATACGATGAGCTGTTCTTGGAAAAAAAACGTAGATAACAAAAAACATATTCCAAAATACTGCTTGCGCAGTCAGGACTAAAAAGCGCTCAAAGGCATTTGGCTTAGCAATCTCAATGAAAGTCATTAAGTGCATTCTTTCATTTTCCGCTTCATCCAACAAAGTACGAATCTTGGGACCATATCCTGTTTTCATCTTGCGCAAACTGGTCAGATGCGTCCACATCCCAGAAACCATGCCAGGAACGCCTGCAACGGTCTCAAGAACGACTGCGCGGTGACCATATCTTTTTTGGAAAAAAGTATCTGCAAAAAAACGCATACTTTTTGTAAAGAAAAGGGCCACCCGGTCGGAGAAATTAATAGGTTGGTAGTGACTCATTTGATACTCTTAAGCTTGTTATTTGTATAAATATTACTCGCTTAAGTAAATATCTGCTTGGCTCAGTGAAGCTTGACGATAGAATGCGTTCTACGGTGGATTAAACGGCTGATCGTGTCTAAAGCCACCTTAACCCAGCCATGCAGGGCCAGTTGATGAAGTTTGTATAGGCTGATGTACATCAGCTTTGCAAACAAACCTTCCACCATCAGACTACCGCCAATCAAACCTCCCATCATGCTGCCCACACTACTGTATTCGCCCAAGGATACGAGCGAGCCAAAATCGCGATATTGATAAGGTCGCAGCGGCTTGCCGTCCATGATTTGATTGATTTGGGAAAAGAGATGTGAGGCTTGTTGATGGGCTGCCTGAGCTCTAGGAGGAACAATGCCGCCCTTGCCATTATTCGCCTCTGGCCATGGACATGCAGCACAGTCTCCCATTGCAAAAATATGAGGGTCAAGGGTAGTTTGTAAGGTTGGTAATACCAACAGTTGATTAGCACGATTACTTTCTAAGCCGCCAATCCCATTCAAAAAGTCTGGCGCCTTAACCCCAGCCGCCCACACAATTAATTCAGCTGGAATTTCTACGCCACTAGATAAACATACTCGATCAGACTGGATTTCTTTTACCTTAGCATTAGTCATGACTTCAACGCCAAGATCGGTGAGTAATTTTTCAGCCGCGCTGGAGATTCTTGCAGAGAGTGCAGGCAATATCTTAGGAGCAGCCTCAATCAAAATGACTTTGAGATCTTTCTCGGGATCCACGCGATCCATGCCAAAAGAAATAATCGCACGCGTAGTGCGATGTAATTCTGCGGCTAACTCTACTCCAGTAGCACCAGCCCCAATAATGACAACCTGTAATTGATGGGCTTCCAAAGGCTTGGTTTGAGCTTGCGCCCTAAGACAAGCATTGATCAAACGTAAGTGAAAGCGCTTTGCATCTACAAGAGACTCAAGCCTTTGAGCATATTGTTCAACGCCCGGGGTACCAAAATCATTCGTTAAGCTACCAATAGAAATAATTAGGGTGTCGTATTGAATCGTTTGCTGAGGCGTAATCAATACACCCGCGTCATCATAAAAAGGGGCCACCTGAATTTGTCGGTTGACTCTATCTATACCGGTTAACTCACCTAAGCGAAAACTAAAATGATGCCAGTGTGCTTGCGCAATGTAGTCTAGCTCTTGATCGGCAAGATCCATAGAGCCTGCAGCAACCTCATGCAGTTTTGGCTTCCATAGATGGGTACGATTCTTATCCACCAAAATAACGGATACTTTTTTAGAGCCACTGTTACGGGAGCGAAAACGATCGCCGAGTTTGGTTGCGAGCTCTAGACCGCCAGCACCACCTCCCACAATCACGATTCGATGTTCTTTAGTCATGGACTTCTCTTAATTTGTTTTACCTGCATCCCAGTCGCACTTTTAGGCAAAGGGGCCATTCAGTCGAACTGTATCCCAATTTAAAACAATCGCAATACTGACCCATACTAAATACGGCAAGATATATAAGCTATATTTAGTAGAAATTTTTCTGATTGTCAGAAAAATAGCTAGCACTGAAAGCCATAAAAACACGGCTTCATATAAAGACCAATCAGGTCTTTGAAAACGAAAATACAAAATGCTCCACAGTAAATTCAGAAGTGCATTGAGCCAAAAGAAAATATTCAGGCGACTGAGAATCAAAGTATCCGAGGTCAAGTGTTTTACCCCTACCCAAGCGATACCTGAAAGAATAAAAATAGTAGACCAAATGGGACCAAATAAAAAATCAGGGGGTTTCCAAAAAGGCTCTTTTAAAGCGTGGTACCAAGGCCCCAAATCCGTTGCCAAGCCGCCCAGAATCGCTATGGATAGGCCCCACACAAATGGCACGACCATTTTCTTATTCAACATGGGTTAATCAGCCTTTGGTTCAGTATTTAAGCGTAATAGTTGATTAAGAAAAAAATCAGAATGAAAAGATTCAGAGTACCAAAGATGATGGCAACAGGTTTACCAATGTATTGCCACTTTTGTTCTTTTGATAAACCTTGAGTGTCTTTTTTTTCTTTCTTAAACATGAAATAGATCGTTAGATTTGAAAATGCTCACGCACCTTAGTCAGAATTTTTTTCGGGGATAGGCCATAAAAATCTAGCAGCACATTAATATCACCATGCTCGACATACTCATCGGGTAGACCAATTTGTAAAGTCGGTATTTGAATCTTATTTGCTGATAAGGCTTCTAAACAGGCGCTACCAGCCCCTCCTTGGATGGCGCTATCTTCAACAAAGACCAAAGCATCATGATTTTTTGCTAGATCTAATAATAATTTTTCATCTAGAGGTTTCACAAAGCGCATATCGGCAACCGTAGCATCAAGCTCCTCTGCAGCCTCTAACGCACTGTAAAGCAAAGGACCAAAACAAACGAAAGCAATCTTTTTACCGACGGCTACAGTATTTTTGATTTTGCGAACGATCAATCCTTCGCCAACAGTAATAACCTCAAGTTTCTGAGAGGCTTCAGGACCCAATCCAGAGCCCCGTGGATAACGCACCACTGAGGGACCATTTAAGCTAAAAGCTGTGGTCAACATATTTCTGCAATCTGCTTGATTAGATGGCGTCATGAGAACCACATTCGGCAAGCATCTTAAAAAGGCCACATCAAATGCACCTGCATGTGTTGCACCATCTGCACCAACCATGCCGGCTCGGTCTACGGCAAAGACAATCGGTAAATTTTGCAAGGTCACATCGTGGATCAGTTGATCGTAGCCCCTTTGTAAAAAGGTGGAATAGATAGCGACTACTGGCTTGAGACCTTCACAAGCAATACCTGCCGCAAAAGTCACCGCATGTTGTTCTGCAATGCCTACGTCAAAGTAACGTTCAGGAAACTGTTTTTCAAACTGAACTAGACCAGAACCCTCGCGCATCGCTGGCGTAATACCAATCAGACGCTGATCTTGCTTTGCCATGTCGCAAAGCCATTCACCAAACACTTCGGTATAGGTTTTTTTACCTGGCGCGGAAGGCTTTAGACCTTCGCTAGGATTAAATTTTCCTGGCCCATGATAAGCAATCGGATTTAACTCTGCCCTCTCGTATCCTTTACCTTTTTTGGTAACGATATGCAGAAATTGTGGGCCATCAGTTTGAGCAATCTTTTTTAAATTACTCAATGTGACAATCAAATCTTCCAAGTTATGACCATCGATTGGGCCATAGTAATCAAAACCAAATTCTTCAAAAATGGTAGCTGGACCAATCATCCCCTTAGCATGACCCTCCAGTCTTTTTGCAAACTCTCGCAAGGGAGGGCTATAGGAAAGCACCTTATCTAAGCCTTTTTTAGTGGCCCCATAAATTGAACCGCTAATGAGTTTTGCTAAATATCGATTGAGAGCTCCGACGGCTGGCGAAATCGACATTTCGTTATCGTTCAAAATCACGATCAAGGGAATGGATTTATCAACTCCGGCATTATTTAAACCTTCATAGGCCATGCCCGCGCTCATGGAGCCATCTCCAATCACGGCAACCACATTGCGCTTTTCGCCCTTCACTTTACTGGCGACCGCCATTCCTAAAGCAGCTGAAATACTGGTGGAAGAATGTGCTGTGCCAAAAGCATCGTATTCGCTTTCCGAACGCTTAGGGAATCCAGACAAGCCTCCAAACTGGCGCAACTGAGGCATTCCCTCTCTGCGCCCAGTCAAAATTTTATGAGCATAGCTTTGATGGCCTACGTCCCAAACGATTCTGTCATCAGGCGTATTGAAAACGTAGTGCAAGGCGACTGCTAACTCTACTGTTCCAAGATTAGAAGATAGGTGCCCACCCGTACTAGCAACAGATTGAAGGATAAATTCACGCAATTCATCGGCCAATTGTGGAAGCTCAGACTGTTCGAGTTGCTTTAAGTCCTGCGAAGAATTAATCGTATGGAGTAGTTTGGTGACCTGGAGCATATTCAACGCCGTCATTATTTTGGAGGATAAATACTAGTGAGAATTCGCTTGAAATCTTCGATCTCATTATTGGGTGAATTTTGTAATGCATTGATAGGGGCATGCATAAATTTATTCGCTAGGGCATCTGCCATGATCGATAAAACCTCAACTGGATCTTCGCCCCTTTTAATGCGCCGCACTGCTTTTTCCAATTCAATTTCTTTGAGTCGGCCTGCAGTATTTTGCAAGGACTGAATGATTGGCACTAGTGTTCTTTTTTGTAGTGTCTGGAAAAATTCACTCACACCATTGTCAATAATAATTTCAGCATCAGCCATTGAGAGCTCGCGGATATTACGACCTTCATTAACCAGGCTGCCCAAATCATCAACCGAATACAGGTAGGCATCCTTGAGAGAGCGAATCTCTGGCTCTATATCACGTGGCACAGCTAAGTCGATTAATACAATCGGCCTACTATTTCTAGTCTTCAAAGCTGTTTTAACAAGTCCCATACCTATGATGGGTAAGGAACTAGCCGTGCATGAAACAACGACATCAAACTCATGCAAACGGGTTGGTAGCGATTGCAAAGGAAAAGAGTCGGTTTTCAAACCCTTCTCAGCAAAAACTTTGGCCATTTCGTCGCCACGGTCAACGGTACGATTCGTGATCGCAATCTGCTTTGGTTTTTTACCAGCAAAGTGTGAGGCGCATAACTGAATCATTTCGCCTGCACCAATAAATAAGACTTTTGAGTTATTTAAATCACCAAAGATTCTTTCGGCTAAGCGAACTGATGCGCTAGCCATAGAAACTGAATGTTTACCAATATCCGTTGTTGCGCGTACTGCCTTAGCAACTGAAAAAGTTTTATTAAATAGTGGCTTTAAATAGGACCCTAATGTGCCTGCTTGGTCCGCGAATTCAACCGCTTTCTTCATTTGACCCAGAATCTGAGTCTCACCCAAAACCATTGAGTCCATTCCACAACTCACTCTAAATACATGCTTTACAGCATCAGTCTCTTTTGCAGAATAAATATATGGCTTTAATGCATCACTGTGCAGACGCTTTTGTGCAGTCAGCCAATCAAAAGCACGCTCTTCTAAATGATGACTCGGTTGAGTCACATCATTAGCGGCACAGTAAATCTCCATGCGATTGCAGGTCGATAAAATGGCGACTTCAGGCATTAACTCGCGATGGGTGCCTCGCAAATAATCACGAAGATCCAATAACGAGTCTTGCAAATCCTCTGGAGAAATAGCGACACTCTCTCGAATATCAATTGGAGCAGTGTGATGGTTCACACCAAGATTGAGTAATTGCATACGAGAGGCTATCTAAAAATAGCTTGAAGTGGGCGTAGAAAAATCATGAAAATGATTCTTCCCCGTGATTCACAAGATGTCAATCAAGATTGACACCTATTTCAGTTTCCCACCTAGGGAAAACCCACATATGAACCCATTATTGCTGGCTCTTAGCAGCAGCCTCGTAAGTTTTAAATTTTTTGTATGAATTCACTGTGGAATACAAGGCCAAGGCCGTGATCAGCACAAAAAGTAAATTGGTAAATGAATACTCCTGATAGAGAATCCAGATCTGCCCGAGCAAGGCGATGGGGAAGACAACGATGGCAAATTTGAGCCAAAGCATGGTTCTTTTAAACTTCGCATCAATTGGGCTCGATGTAGATTGCTTATTCATAACCTATCCTTATCAAACAAGAGGCTGGACCTCACATTAATCTCAACGCAGTATACGAAAAATGAAGCTTGTGAGGCCCTGCGCAAGAATGAAGGTGAAAATTGCCCCCATGAGGCCCATAAAAACACCAGGGACGTCTCCTAAATCGAGCTGCTTGGCAAATAGAAGGGACATGGCAAACCCGCCTGCAGCACAAGCGATCTCAAAAATGATTTTGATAGTGCTAAAACGCTCACTAGATAGACTCATATGACACCTCAATAGACCGTGTTCGGAGCCCATTTTATCCCCCAAAAGCCCTAAAACAGCTCAAAAATAGCTGTTTTACAATCTATTCTGCAGTGCAACACATTGACTTATAAGGGAAATTCCTTAGAAAAGTGTCTAGATTTTTTTACACATTAGGACTAAATTCACCTTGTGGCAAAGAAGGTTAATTAGTACCCTCGTGTGGGTTTGCACGACGCAGTTAGATTTGAGAGGAAAACACTATGACAAATAACACTCTTACAGGTCTGAGTGTTGAGGAAGCGGAAGAGCTACATCGCAACCTCATTCAAGGTACGCAATTTTTTGGGATGATCGCAGCACTTGCCCATTTACTTGCTTACATCTATTCACCTTGGTTGAAGTAATTTAAGGAGCTTAAGATGATCTACGGAAAAATGTGGACAGTAGTAAAGCCAACAGTTGGTATCCCATTGTTTTTGGGTGCAGTAGCAGTTGGTTCCTTTTCAGTTCATTTGGCATTACTTAATAACACAACTTGGGTGAAGGCTTTTTTAGAAGGCGGTAAGTCTGCTAAGGCTGGCGCTACTTCTGGAGCGCCCGCGGCACCAGCAGCACAAAAATAAGTTTTATTTTGTCTCATAAGACCTAGATCGTTAGATCTGGGTCTTATTTTTTTGTTTTGCATACTCGTCAGTTAAACTCAGTTTTAGATGAATCGCTTTAGTCAAAAATTAATCAGTACCTGGGCTAATTTAGGTCCCCGTTTTTTGCCCTTCGCAGACGCCGCTTCTGCTGAACTACCACTAGGTAGATTACTCAGGCTATCCCTCTTCCAAGTATCAGTTGGCATGGCCTTAGTGCTCTTAGTGGGCACACTGAATCGAGTAATGATTGTGGAGTTACATGTACCAGCATCATTGGTATCGATCATGGTTTCCTTGCCCATTATTTTTGCTCCTATTAGAGCGCTGATTGGTTTTCGCTCCGACACTCATAAATCTGCTCTCGGTTGGCGTCGTGTTCCTTATATTTGGATGGGAACCATGGTGCAATTTGGTGGGCTAGCCATCATGCCTTTTGCTTTGCTAGTGTTAGCTGGTGCAGGTAATGCGAGCGAAGCGCCAGCATGGATTGGACTAGCAGCTGCTGGACTGTCATTTTTATTTGTTGGCGCCGGCATTCACACAACTCAAACTGTTGGTCTTGCCTTGGCTTGTGATCTTGCACCACCTAAGGCGCAACCTAATATTGTTGGCCTGATGTTTGTGATGTTACTCATTGGCATGATTGGTAGCGCTTTGATTTTTGGTCAGTTATTAGAAGAGTACAGCCCTGGACGCTTAATCCAAGTCATTCAAGGAAGTGCTGTCGTCACGATTTTGTTGAATGCCATTGCACTTTGGAAACAAGAAAGCCGCGAAGAAGCGCGTGCTAGAGCGCAAGTCGCTAGAGAACAAAACTTTAAAGAGTCTTGGGAAACCTTCAAGGAGGGTGGTCAAGCAATTCGTCGCTTAATTGCAGTAGGTTTTGGCACCATGGCATTTAGCATGAATGATGTTTTGCTAGAGCCTTATGGTGGTGAATTATTAAACATGAGTGTGAGTGCTACCACTGTGTTAACTGCTACTTTGGCCGTTGGCTGTTTGTTTGGCTTTAGTATTGCCTCCAAGGTATTAAGTGCTGGTTACGATCCTTTTAAGATGGCTAGTAATGGCGCCAAAATTGGTATTCCTGCATTCATGTTGGTCATCATCGCTGCGCCATTTAATAGCACTCTCATTTTTATTCTCGGGGTGGTATTAATTGGCTTTGGTAACGGGCTATTTAGCCATGGCACCTTAACTGCCACCATGAGATATGCTCCAGAAAATCAAAGTGGCTTGGCATTGGGTGCATGGGGAGCAGTGCAAGCAACTGCTGCAGGGATTGCAGTTGGCTTTGGAGGCATTTTTCGGGATATTTTGGCTGGCATGGCTTCCAGAAATTATTTTGGCGAAGAGCTCAATAGCCCAGCTACCGGTTACTGCGGTGTCTATCTAATAGAAATCATCTTGCTGCTCATCACTATCGCAGCAATGACCAATTTCATATGGCCAGCCAAGTCAGTAGAGTCGGTTGCTTAATTGAAGCTGCCTGCTAGGCTCCCAAGCTACTAGCCGTCATCAACCCAATGACCAACTTACCGCAATTAGCTGAAAAGACCTTCATCCTTTCGGGCTTCTTCATTAGCTCGGTTAGCTTTATCTTGATTAGCTTGAGTCTGTGGGACTTCATTTCTGCCGATATGTTTTCTTTTGGTCTTTCTTCAGGCATTCGTGTATTGGGTGGCTGCGCTATCATTGGATGCCTTCTGAGCGCAATTGGCTACGGAATTGGGGATTATTTTAATAACGAAGTGAAGGAGTGAATATGTTTAAAAAATCAGATTACTTCATTCTCATGGCGGTGGTAATTTCATTCTTTACCTCAGCCTATTTATGGTTTGTAGTCCAAGATCGTGAGCAGTCGATCTTTACAGCGCTTTGGGTGCCCTCAATATTTTGCTTTGGGATTTATTTCAAATTATCTGCATTATTGAATCGTAAAAAATGAGTAACACTACCCTACTCCTTCTATCGATCTTTGTTTTTTGTCTCTTAATTGCTGGCCTGTATTACATGGTTCGTGAATTTATGGGTGAAGTTCAAGATGCCTTCCCAGATGTCAACGAATGGTTAGACTCCGATAAGAAGAAAAAGAAGTAACTACTTCTCTAGGCAGCATCTCATTTAGAGTAGTTTTTGAAGCGCTTCTTCCATCTTGCTAGCGCCATCGGCTGATGCAAGTCGTGTGATGGATTGACCATCTTTGCTCACAATAAACTTAGTGAAGTTCCACTTAATACCAGTGGTTCCCAATATGCCAGGAGCCCGATCCTTTAAATAAGCATACAAGGGATGAGTGTTATCCCCATTCACATCAATTTTCTCAAACATCGGAAAAGTCACACCATAGTTAGTGCTGCAAAAGCTTTGAATCTGCTCTGCAGAGCCCGGCTCTTGAGCGCCGAATTGATTACATGGGAAGCCCAATATCTCCAGGCCTTTGGCTTGATTTGCAGTGTAAAGATTTTGTAAATCACGGTATTGAGAAGTGAATCCACAGTTACTGGCAACATTGACGATTAAGAGTGTCTTGCCAGCATAATCCTGTAAATTTTCTGCACTTCCATCAAGTCTTTTGAGGGGGATATTCGGTAGCATGATGACTCTCCATATTCATAAAATTGGTCTGCAAGTATTTTCTATTCAGGTCATAATAAATGCATTATCTTTACCTTGCTTTTTGCCCCATTACCCTAAAATGATAGTGACCAAAGGACTGTGTGAACCCTTCTAATGCACCTTATCGGAGCCTCTGCACTGACTGTGGTATTTCTCGCACTGATAATCCAAAACGTTGCGGCGAAGCTTGTCAATTTATCAAGCCCAATTACCCAGAATTAGAAACTCAGGTTCATGGCAGGGCAAGAGATTTGGGTCGTCCTGACGAACTGCATTTTGGTCCCTTCATCAAAATGCTGAGGGCTGCACTCAATCATCCTAGTGCAGGCGCGCAATGGACTGGAATTACCACTCGGATCGGGGAGCGCCTACTTGAAACAGGCGCAGTCGATGCCATTCTGACGATGACCGAGGATCCCCAGGATCGCTGGAAACCATTGCCGATCATTATTGATAAAGCAACAGATATGGCCAAGTGTCGTGGTATGAGAATGGGCTATGCGCCACTTCTCTCCCTTCTAGAGCCGGCAATTGCTCAAGGCTATAAAAAGATGGCTGTGATTGGCATCCCTTGTCAGGTATACGCTTTAAGGGCTCTAGAAAAAGAATTAGGCCTCGAAAAACTTTATGTGATCGGCACACCGTGTTCTGACAACACCACCACTGAGAACTTTCATCACTTTCTGTCCTTAGTTAGTTCAGAACCAGATGAGATTAACTATCTTGAATTTAGAGCAGATTATCACGTTGAAGTGCGCTTTAAAAATGGCAAAAAGAAAGAGATTCCGTTTCTGCAATTGCCGCTCTCTACTTTGCCAAATGACTTTTTTCCCTTAACCTGCCGCACCTGTGTTGATTACACCAATGTGCTGTCTGACATCACAGTTGGCTATATGGGCGGTCAGGGTGAGCAATGGCTGATCGTTCGCAATCAACGTGGCGAAGAATTACTAGCGCTCTTGGGTGATGAAGTGCACACCTCTGCACCAGGAAGTGCTGGCAAACGCCACTCAGCCGTGGTGGGCTTTATGAAAAATGTTGAGCGCGCTGCTGGTGGCCTTCCTTTAAGAAAAATGCCGAACTGGTTAAGACCAATTGTGGGTTGGTTAATGCCTAAGGTTGGACCTCGTGGTCTTGAATTTGCTCGCACTCGCGTAGAAATGAAAGCCATTGAAACTGTGATTCATCTAAGAAGAGAGCAGCCTGCAAAAATGACTTCGATGATTCCTAAACATATCTGGCCTCTAGTAGAACCCTATGGCATTAAGCCCAGCGAATCAGAAATTCACAAACCTTAAAACCTATTTTCCCTTTGGAGTATTCCATGGCTTTATTTCTATTCGGTCTCTTTATTTTTCTCGCCAGTCACTCTTGTCGCATCTTTGCTGAGTCATGGCGCAACCAAATCATTGATCAAATCGGTGAAGTGAAATGGAAAGGCCTCTACACCATCATTTCCTTAATTGGATTCATCATCATGGTAGTTGGCTATGGGCAAGCAAGACAAGATACCTTGGTTTTATGGCAGCCTAATGCATTTCTCATTTATATCGCCTTGGTATTAAACCTCATCGCCTTTATCTTCTTAGCCGGAAGCTCGCCTTCGAATAATGCGATCCGCCTCAAGCTAAAACATCCAATGATTCTCGGCGTCAAAGTATGGGCCCTAGCGCATTTACTTTCTAACGGCACCCTAGTAGATCTCATCCTATTTGGCAGCTTTCTCATCTGGGCTGTTTTGGATTTTCGTTCTGCCAGAAAACGACCAGTTCATATCCCTGAGCAAGCTCAAATCAGCACTAAGGCTACTGTGATTACTATCGCTTCTGGCGTGATTCTCTGGGTGGTTTTCATATTCGGATTGCACCAATACTTGATTGGGGTTTCTCCTCTCGCTCAACTCTCTTAAGCGCTAGTTTTGGCGTCTGCCCCGATGAGTCTAAAGAACGCTTTAGCGTCTCTATTATTGGCTTTGGCTTTATGGGGTTGCGACTCTCATGCACCCAAAATAGACGCGATTGATCGTAAAGCAAAGACACTGGCATGCGTTCTCAATGGTAGTCCTATGCAGATAGTCATTCATAAAGACTCGCTAGTTGCAAGCTTGCTCTATGAAGGCAAAGAGATTAGGATTGACCTATTAGAGGTGAAAGATTTCTACCAAATATTAATGCGCTTTGACCCACAAATTGGGCAACTTAAAATCAATAAGATGGGTAACGAATTAATTCAACTCAAAAGTGGTAATGAACAAATCACTACTTGCAGCATTCAACTCAACTGAAAAAAACTGAGGCAAATATCATGAGAAAACATCACTATATTTTTGGCTTACTTTTTTTCTTGTGCGCACAAACTGGGGTGATGGCCCAAGCTGAACCAAAGCCAAATGCTCCTGTTAAAACAATCCCTTCACTAGACGTTGCCCGCTATCAAGGGACTTGGTACGAGATTGCCAAGTTTCCAAATTGGTTTCAAAGAAAGTGTATTGCTGATACCAATGCCACCTACAAGATCAAAGATGATGGCAATGTGAGCGTGACGAATCGCTGCACATTTGAAAATAATGAAAAAGGTGAGGCCTTAGGTACCGCAAGGCAAATTGGTGACTCCACTTCACCCAAGCTAGAGGTCCGTTTTGCACCAGCTTGGTTAGGGTTTCTGCCTTTAGTCTGGGGCGACTACTGGGTTATTGATATTGACCCAGAGTACCAGTTGGCCGCCGTCAGCGATCCTAGAAGAGAATATCTCTGGATACTCTCACGCACTAAAACAGTGGATTCCAATCGCTACCAAGCGCTATTAAGCCGCTTGGTGAACGACAATGGCTTCAGTCTCGAAAAACTGAGCCTGACCCCACAAAATTAAACTGAGAACAAGAACTTAATAAAGACAATTCCAGTAATCAAACCGGAAAAGGCAATAATCCCAATCAGATACATTTTGCCGGACTTCATTTTTAAGGTTGCTGCGCTGTTATCTTTCATGATGCCACTTCCTTTCAGTAGTCAAAACTGATTAAAAACTGCTGTCAAACAAACACCCTACTCTTTAAACTTTTGCAAAACCCAATAAATGGGCGGTATCTTTTAAGAAAATCTTGAAGTGCGCCAAAGGATCACGGCGAACAAGTTTCTTATTCATATACGATTCAAATGTTAAACGCTGAACGTCTTTATCTTCACACATCTTGACAAAGCGTTCGCGGCGTTTATCGTTGTTGTACCAAAAACGCTGCATGATTCCGAGTACCAAAAATACAGTACCGTGTTCTTTCATGAAACGCTTGCGAGCTTTTGCTAACACCTTGCCATTGCCAGTTACCAGTAGCTCTTCAACAGCCTCAGCAGCGACTCTGCCGCCATACATGCCGTAATAGATGCCTTCGCCTGAGGCTGGCGCAACCACGCCAGCAGCATCTCCTGCCAAGACAACATCTCTGCCGTTATCCCATTTTTTTAATGGCTTCATTGGTAGCGGTGCGCCTTCATGTCTGAGCATTTCAGCATCCTCAAGACCAGTTTGTTTCTTGAGTGCACCTACTGCACTTCTCAAAGAGAAGCCTTTATCAGCAGTTCCAGTTCCAATACTCATGGTTTTGCCATGAGGAAAGATCCAGCCATAAAAGTCTGGGGATAAAGCGCCTTGATAAAAAACATCGCAGCGAGAACCATCAAAGTCAGCTGGTGGATTATCAGGAACCTTCACTATCTCATGATAGGCAAAGACATATTCCACATCCTTAGCGCCTGGAATCGCTTGGCGTCCAACTCCAGATTTAGCTCCATCTGCACCAATTACTGCCCTAGCACGAACAGCTATGGTTTCATCAGGCGCACCATGCTTGCCGCGCACAACATAGTGAATGACTGAGACTCCATCTTGATCTCGAGTGATTTTCTCAAAGATACCCGTTCTTCTCTCGGCACCATCATTGGCGGCACGCACGCGCAAAAATTCATCAAACTTATCGCGATCGACCATCCCGACAAAGCCGCCCTCAATATGCATATCTACTGCCTTATCTGACGGCGCAATCATTCTGGCGCAATTGGCCTTGGCTACAAGGAGCTCATCAGGGATTTCAAAATCCTTAATTAGGCGTGGAGGTATGGCGCCGCCGCAAGGCTTGATTCGGCCCATGCGATCCAAGAGGAGCACTTTGCGACCTTTCTTGGCCAGATCACTTGCAGCTGTAGCTCCAGTAGGGCCACCACCAACTACTACGACATCAAAAGTTTCTAAAGTACCCATTCTGATCTCCATATATTGAGCACATCATTTAATCTTGAAAAACTTACGCACCTACTAAATGCTTTGACAACTCGTTTGTTTGTTTGTGCGGACGTGTCTGAAATGATAAGTACGCAGCCAAAACAAATAAAACAGCTTCTAATAAAAAGACAAACGCATAGGCAGTCGCTGGGTTTCCTAAAACAATCCGAGCTATATCGCTCAGACCAGTCCCGACGATGCCACCTAAACCAAAAGCAAGGGCCTGCGAAGCGCCCCAAATACCCATGCGAACCCCTTCACGCTTTTCACTGCCTAAGCTGGCAAATTGCATCATTGAACCAATGGCTGCAATTGAAAAAGCGCCATTAAAGATGCCTAAGAAAAAGACTGCGGTCTTGAAAAAGAGACTGCTGGCAACCGGTCCAGATAAGACCAAGCCCATCATGGCAATCGCTGAAGCAAGACACCCACCAATAGTCCAATTGCGCAGAGAAGTTAAATTCTTGGACTTTGCTCTGCTGGAAATAAACGCTAACGCGAGCATCCCTACCAAGACACCACCATTTTGAAGACCTGATAAAGCCGTGGTTTCAGCAGGGGTGTAGCCAAACGCGACTGCAGCAAATGGCTCTAAGATCAAATCTTGTGAGCTATAGGCCAACATGGAAATGAAGACAAACCAGGTAAATGAGCGTACGGTTCCCTCTTGCCAAACTTCAGCAAGTGCCTCACGGAAATTAACCTTGGTATTCTGTTTTTGTAAATCCTCGTGGGCTAGATTGATCGCTTGTTTTTCAACTGACTCTGCTGGTGTCTCCATACCCCAAATAGCCAAAAAGGTAACGATAACTGCTATTACAGAAACGGTAGAAGAGATCATCAATAAGCGCTCAAAAGAAAATGGCGTCAAAAATTTTCCGCTGATGCTGGCAGTCATTGCAAAGCCAAAAATCATCATGAGCCAAACACAGGTTGCTGCAGCTGCTTTGCGTTTGGGGTCAACACGTTTGGCAAGTAAAACCAATAAGGCAGTACCGCTAGCACTCACACCAACACCAATCATGGCAAAGGCAACGATCGCTAGCGCAATACCCAAAATAATAGATTGCTCCAAGAGAATGATTGAAGTTGCAGCCAATATGCCGCCACTTGCTAAAACCAATATGCCGCCTCGTATCCAAGGTGAAGCACTTCGAGTCTGATCTGAGCCAAAACCCATGCGGGGACGAACCAATTGAACCAAGTAATGCAGAGCAACTAGTGCTCCAGGCAAAATAGCTGGAAGTGCTAGTTCAATTACCATCACTCGGTTTAAGAGAGAGGTGGTTAAGACCACGATGGAGCCTAAAGAGGCTTGCACCAATCCTAGCCTCGCAATTTGCAGCCAACTGAGATAAGAAATGTTTGCGGTGCTCATAGGTTCAATGAATTAACTGATAGCAAATCGCCCTGCTACTGCAAATGCACTGACCATCATTCCTGCAACAAATAATGGCACCCCAAAACCACTCAAAAATAATGCGCGCTTAACTGGATCCTGCAAGAAATAATGCATCATCTTGATTTGACCGGCGATGAGCAGCAAGATCACGAATGCTTGCCAAAAGGCACCCCAAATCAAAAGCAGCCCAAGCACACCGAACTGTGGAACCAGCATCATCAAACAGGCATTTTCAGCGGCGCCTGCGATACCTAGTTGCACTGGCAGAGATAGAACGCCCATTCGACGATCGCCCTCTACTGCCTTGAAATCATTCAAAGTCATAATGCCATGAGCGCCAATGCTATATAGAATGGCAAGTAAAATCGAAGGGGTCGATGGAAATACATCACCCATCATGACAGCCGAACCGGTAAACCAAGCTAAGCCTTCATAAGATATTCCGCAAGCGGCATTACCCAACCAACCGTTTTGTTTAAAACGTAATGGCGGCATGCTGTAGAGCCACGCTAATAAAAGACCAAGCAGTGTCGCAACAAATGCCCAAGGACTAATAAACCAGCCCAATGCCAGTGATAGCAATGTCCAAATGAAAGCGACATAAAGCCCCCAAGTTCCGGGCATGCGACCTGAAGGAATGGGACGCTGAGGCTCATTGATGGCATCTACTTCACGGTCAAACCAATCATTCACTGCTTGGCTAGCCGCACATACCATAGGGCCTGCCAAGATCACGCCAGCGATTAATAAATGCCAGCGACCCTGAAAAGAAACACCAGTCGCTATCACACCGCAGGCAAAAGCCCACATTGGCGGAAACCAAGTAATCGGCTTCAGTAATTCGAGAATGGCCGAGGGCGCAGGATACCTCTGCACCGGAAGAGTATTTATGATCGCATTCCCCATTTCCACAAGCCTTCACTAGAAAAAGGAACAACCATCAAAATATGCTCCAACACAGCCAAAGATAAAATCGCGCCGGTGAGAGACATGGAAGCTACTTCAAAATCAGTACTACTGGGATGAATTGCAACCTCCCAGAGTGGAATAGCGCACAGCACACCACCAATTACTGAGAGTGGCAACAAGGGATTCATCGGCTTGCAGGTGAAGTAAGTAAAGATGTATTTCAGGTGATTCGGTAAAAACCGTTCGTTCAGGTTCAGTACACCCAAGAAGATATTGAGCTTCGCACTCTGTCTCATGAGCCAAAGAATCATGAAGGTCCAAAAGCCTGTCTGGTTGGCACCACCCCAAGTCATGATGGTTACTAACACTGCTAGAACTACCAAAGCAATTTCATGGTGCTGAATAGTCTGAAAGGCATAGTGCATCTTTTTTAAGCCACGACAATCTTCAGGACAAGGCTCTCTACGAGGGCCAGTGACATAACCGAATAAGAAACCGATTTCTTGCCAACCCCAAACTAAAATTGCGCAGGTAAAACCACAATAAGCTCCCGCTACCGTACCTAAGTTGGCACTTGTTTTCAGCCCTACCAATGCCATAGCTAGCACCATACCGCTTACCCAAAAAGCATTTCTATAGGTGGAGGGATGGCGCTGATTTAAGAGCAGAATGATCCCGGTGCTGAACCACCATATAAAAATCGAGTAGAGGATAGGCCAAACGATGCTCATAAAATTACCAGGTAGGGACCATCCGAACGTTGGCAGGTAAGGTGTTATCTTGGACTGGAATGAAGTAAAGCTTCGCAAACACTAAACCAGCGCGAGCACCCAGAATGGCTGTCTTCACTTTATTAATAAAGCCACCCTCTTTCTTGTATGCGTCCATCTTCTCAAACAAGGCTCGCATCTCCTCAAGATAGTGATAGAAACGCGGATCATCTAAATTCACAGAAATTGGGAAGACCTGCTTAATAATTTCGTTTGTGATGAAAAGTACTTTCTTGTCGTAATCCGTTGGAGAAATTTTCATCGCTTTATATAGCTCAATGCGGGTATGGTCGCGCACATACATCGTTGCATAGACTGCCAAGATGAAAAAGCGAATCCATAATTTATTTACACCTTGCAGCAACTTAGGATTAGCACGCATGATCAACGCAAAGGATTCGCCATGACGGAACTCGTCATTACACCAACGTTCAAACCATAAAAAGATCGGATGAAAACGAACCTCAGGGCGACTCTCAATTTCCCTAAAGATCGTGATGTAACGGGCATAACCAATCTTTTCTGAGAGATAGGTCGCGTAGAAAATAAACTTCGGCTTGAAGTAAGTATATTTCTTAGCTTTTGCCAAAAAGCCTAAGTCAATACCAATATTAAAGTCCTTCAGCCACTGATTAATAAAACCAGCGTGGCGGCTTTCATCCCTGGCCATATAGCCGAACAAGTTACGCATATCTGGATTGCTGACCTTACGCTTGATCTCAGCGTACAAAATACATCCAGAGAACTCAGAGGTAATCGAGCTGATTAAGAAATCAACAAACTCATCATATAAGGCGGGATGCAGATTGGAATAATTCTTATCCATATCTGCAGGACGCTGGAAGTGATCCGCATTATTGTCGCCCTCATACTCTGCCATCAATGCATCCCACTCTGGGCGCAAGGAGTCAATGCTAATGCGATCCATCTCTTTAAAGTCAGTCGTATAAAAGCGCGGGCTTAATACCGCATCTTCTAATGCCATCTTGGTGGAGTCATTGATTGATCCCTTTACAGGGATCTGACTTTGCAACATGCTTTCTGCGCTATCTAAATTCATTTCCAACTCCAATAAATATTTATGACTTACTTACTGCTACTACATTTGATGCATTAAATAACCTAAAAAATGTTCCAGCATTGGTAGGGCCAAAAGACTCTAGGTCTACCATACGACCAGTTGCGGTATCAGCTAGAGTTAAACGACCATCTGTACGATAAATTAATTCAAATGGAGGTCCACTATCCAAGCCTCTGCGTTTTCTTTCTTGTGCAAGACCGCGCAATGTACCCCTGACAAAACCGGCTTCACCTTGCACAGCCTCAATTTGCTTACCAGTTTTGTAATCGATGACAGCGATAGAGCCATCAGGACGATCCTCAAAACGCAGTTGCAAAACTTTTAGAGGCGATGCATCAGGTTCACGCACCTGACTCAAGTCGCGACTATTAATAAATACCAACAATAAAACAATGATGATCACATCAGCGATCAGCATTTTCGCAACGGGTGATAAAAAATCTTTTCCTTGGGTAACACTCATGCTGTTTGTGCTCTCGCTTGTTCAACTGCAATATCTTGAGGCTCTATCTTGCTAAGACCAGTGGATGCCTTCCAGGCTTCAGTAAGTAATTTTGCAACCTGCTGTGCCTCGGGAATACAACGCATCATCGGTTCTGGTTTTGCTAAACGCCAAGGCCGCACGTGAGGCCATAGGTGGAAGAAAGCAATCTTATCTTCGGTAGCAATTTGCATTGGGATATCACCAGTACCATCTGCATATAACTTTAAATCAGCACTTCTCAGCGTTTTA